>JAIRXQ010000029.1 GCA_031268195.1 Azoarcus sp.
ACCGGGGTGTTCTTCAGGCTCGGGTCGACATCATAGGCCACGCCGAGCAGTTCCACTTTCACGGTCGGCACCATCAGGTCATCCTTCAGGCCGGTCAGGCCCGCCGCCACGGAATACACTTCGCCCTGGCTAGCGAGTTCGTCCACATAGGCTTCGCCGCGCGAGGTGCGTTTGTGCACTTGCACACGCCCGTTGGGCAGCTTCGTTTCCTGGTAGGGCACGCCCCGCCAGCCGGCCAGCGCGCCCTCGTAGGGGCCGATGGCGACTTTACGCTGTTTGACGAGCTCCTTGCGGCCCTCCAATGCGCCACCGCCGATCGAGGCGGCGAACACGCCGCCGTAGGCGGTTTCCCTGCCGTCCGCATTGGCGGCGAACTGGATGGTGTAGAGCACCCCCGGCTCCCCTTTTACCCGCAGCGTGGTCTGGCTTTGGTAAGGGAACGGGGAGACGCCCTCGATGAAGCCATATGGCATGCAGAAACCGGCTTCGTCCGGGATCTCGCCCAATTTGCGCACCCGAAAGCGCGCCCAGAACGCCTTGGTGGCATCGAGCCGCACCTGGTCGCCGAACGTTCCGCCGTTCAGCCAGATGCGGTAAATGCGCGGCGCACGCCACAGCCAAAGCTGGCCTTCCCGATAATAGCTGTTTTGGTCCCACCAGTATTCGGGTACGCTCAGGAGCGCTTTTATTTCGGCTTCGCCTTCCGTGATTTTATCGCGGAAACTTTGAATATCTTCTTCCGTCGGAGTTGGATCAACTGGGTCTTCTTTATGATTAGGGTCAGCTTCGCGCCGCTTCTTCATCTTGGTCAGATGTTCTACAATATCCTGCCAAGTTTTTATTTGGTCTCGAATATATCCAACTGCGGCGGGTTCGGTAACATCTCCCAAAATCTTTTTGTACGTCTGCGGGATGAAACGCTCGAATTGATCCCGCGTCGTAGGCTGCGTGACCTCGATGGTTGCTTCGCCGCTGTCGTAGACGTCGCTGCGGATGAAACCGTCGTTCTTCACGAACAATAGCGGGCTGAATTCGCCGCCGCCAATTTGCCGGAACGAATTGCGCTCAGGCGGTTCGGTCGCTACCTCTATCTGTTTTGGCAAATCCACCAGATGATAGCCCACGCATTCGGTCTGCCAGCCCGCTGCGGGGCGGTGCTGCGGGTTCGACGCCTGGGCACGGTCGAGTTGGGCGGCCTCCAGGGCGCGTTCGTCCACCTCGTCTGGGACGGCGGTGGAGGCGTCGCAGGCGCACAGGGACAAGGCAAGTCCCGTGAACAACAGGGATGACAGGGGAAAGCGTTTCATTGGGTGACCTTTGGGTTGCGCGCGCCTCAAACGTGCGCGGTTTGATTCTGGGGTTGGACGATTGCATCGCCGCCGAGCGGCTGGTCGACAGCCTGCGCGATGAGCTCCAGGCTCATGCCGGAGCTGTTGTTCTCGCCCGCCGACCACAGGGTGGGCAACGCCACGATGAAGCCTTCGACCCCCCGCGGCGCCGTGCTCTCGGGCACGGGCGGGGCGTCCTTGTCCACCTCATCTTCCAGCAGAACCCCCAGCAATTGACGACATTGGTCCAAAAAACTTTCCTTCGTGCCGTCCGCCGCCGATTTCGGGGTCTCCGCCGGCTTCTTTTTGTCGTCCTGTTTGGGCTTGGCCCAGAAATCTTCATCCCACGGATGCAGTATCTTGATGCCGTTGCCGGCGTTGACGCCGACATCATGATGGTAAGGATTCTCGTAATGCCAGCCGGGCCAGAGCGATGCGCCGCGCTTGCCTTTCACCGGGTCTTGCTTCTTCTCCTCTTCCGGGCGGGGCGGATTGTTGTCCGCCTGAACGTTGCTTGCGCTGACATTGCGGGGAATGAAGGGAAAGGCTGCCTCGTACAATCCGGCATTTCTCTCCGCCACCGCTTGAATCGCCTTCCACGTCGCCTCCGCGGCCGGTTTGTCCAGCACGGCCTTCAATTCCGTTGCGGGCCGCACGTCGCCGGTGATGCCGAAATGCTTCGCCCACAACGCGACGCGAAACTCGTGAATCGCCTTGCCCACCTCGATGGGCGGGCCGCCGGTGATCGGCTTCTTGAGCGCCGTCTTGTCGTGCACCCAGATGGCGATTTCGGAATCGCGGCAGCCCAACATGCTGCGGTCGTTGATGTTGGCGCTGCCGAGCACCAGCACTAGGTCGTCGGCGAGCACCAGTTTGGTGTGCACGTAAATCTGCTCCGTCACCGCCCGATTGCCGATGACGTCGTAATTGCGCAGGTTGAGCAGGGTCAGATAGTTTTTCCAGACGTCCCTGTACTTCTCTTCCAGTTCGCCTGTGTCCAGTTTGGCAATCTGTTTTTCGGCCTCTGCCACGCTCATCCCCGGATGCTCATCCTTCAATTTCTTGGCCGCGACCGCGCGGCGGATGCGGTTGATGAGGCTGTTTTGCCCGAAATGCAGCGATTGCATGGTCAGGTAGGTCTGGTTCATCAAGGCGATGGTGTCCAACATTCCTTCGGGGTACACCGGCAGGACGATATAGACGTGGAATTTATTCCCCTCATAGATGGCTCTCTTGATGCGATCCCCAATGGCCCGGCACACTTTGTTTTCCATGTGCATCTGCGTGCTCTTCACCGCCTTCGTCGCCTCCACCATCGCCTTGTTGCTGAACGCCCGCTTGAGGTCGCCGAAAAACTTCGGGTCTTTCAGCGCGATTTCCACCAGCTCGGTGGCATCCATCATGGCAAAATTCCCGTCGTTCCAGGCGCGCTCGACCTCCAGTTCTTCCTTGTACTTGTCGTAGTTCGGAATGCGCGTGATGTCGAGGTGATACCCCATCGGGCCGGAGAGGACGGCCTTGTCCATCCGGTCGTCTTCGCCGTAGTCGCTCTGGAAGAACTGCCCCTCGATATAGACGAAGTGGTTCGCATGCGTGATGACGCCAACGATGTCTTTCTGGCAATTGTCCTGCGCCTTTCCTTCGCGCATCTTCCCCTCCATTTTTGTAAACCGGACGGGATTGGCCTTCTTCATGCCCGGCGCGACTTCGATGGCGTCCTCCTCGTCGCGGATCAGGCTGAGGGGGGCGCTGCGCGCCACCTGCACCATGCAACCGCCACTGCCCGGCCCTTTGGGCTCCGCCGGCACCAGCTCTTCCGGAATGTACATCGGCTCGGGGCGCTTCGTCCACGCGGCGGCGTATGCCTTGAGGTAAGCCACCGTCTCACGGATGCTGTTCTCTGCCGCCCCGACCAGGCTCTCGACCGTCGCGGACGCTTTGGCCGACGCTTTGGCCGACGTCTTGGCCGCAACCTTGCCCGTGACATCCATGACTTTGTTGGCGCGTTCTTGCCCGATTTTGGCCGCAAGGCCGGTATGGATTTGCTGTTTTATCGCCTCGAAGCGCTTGTTGACCTCTTCCTTGAAGGCCGCGAGTCTGGTCTTGACCTGTTCCTGCGCCGCCTTGATTCGCGGCTCGCTGGCGTCTTTCACGCCTTCCAGAATGCGCTTGCAGTTTTTTATTTCGCCTTCGACATATTTTTTGAATTCTTCCACTGAATTCCGGTCAATGCGAAAGTTATAGTTCTTTTCGAGTTCACCGTTCAGGTGGTTGAGCGCATCCAATACTTTGGTCCTGATTTTGTCAAGCTCGCGGCTCGTCAGGCCGCCGATCAATTCATCGATCCAACCCGGAATCTGCCATTGACCATATTCACGGTTCAGCCGGTATTGCAACGAATTCCAGCGCCGCACGAAATTCATCGAGATATCGTATACGGACGGGCCGACCACTTTGGCCATCGCATCCTGCCAGGGCATGCGCGGCTGCCGGGAGGCGTCGAGCATTTTGCCGCCGGGCGGCAACATGCCGTACCTGGCATTGGCCAGGAACGAGTAGCGCTCATATTGCATGTCGCTGAGGTGAACGAATATCGTGTAGCAACGCATCAGAATCATACGCATGGCATGAAAAAAATCTTTCTGAACCGCGCCTGGCATGTTGTCCAACGTATGATTATTCAACCAGTTGGCTGCGACCACCACCGCATTCGTCACCACGCCGCCCCCCACCGTCCGGTGATATTCAATGAATTTCTCCCAATCGTCCGGCATGAGTTTCTTGTAAACATCTTCAATGGCCTGTTCATTCCGGTCAATGAAACTGGCTGCCGTCTTTCTCCCGTATTCAAGCGCCCTTTTCTTGCCATTTGCGATCACCTTGTCCCATGTCGCACTCGCGGCGCTCACCGCGTTGACGATTTTGCCGTGCCATGTATCGGGGGCGGCCAATTTATCCTTGAGCGACTTTTTGAATTGGTGGTAGTCGCGTTGCATGCTCTTGAACTTTTTGGTCATCTTGGTGATGCCGTCGCCTTCCATGAAAATGGTGATGAGCAATTCGGATGTCGTCAGATAACCGTCCCATTGGTCGTCTTTTGGTACTTCACCCACCGGAGGAATACAACTGTTGTACCGCTCCCGCCCGTTACGCCAGCCCATTTTCAGGCTGAATTTTGCATCGTCCCGTCGCCCATAAGCGAAATCGAGGCCGCCCACGTAGGCAATTTTGTTGTCGATGATGACCGCCTTCTGGTGGTGCGAGAAGCTGATGGCGGCGCTCTCCATGTCCCCGGACTGCTCCATCGCGGGCATGCAAAAGGCGCGTATCGGCCCTTTCAGTCCGGCATTCAGCAGGAAGATGGCCATCATCGTCTCGAAGTCACCCGTATCGACGGGCGCTTTCGGCGACAACCACGGCATCACGTAGACTTTGAGCGTGGGACTGTTGTTCAAGGCTTCGGACAGCACATCCCACAGCCGGACGCCATCTTGCAGGATCACATCGAAGTTGGTTTGCCAGCCGGTGATGAAAATGCTTTCCTTCGCCTTTTTCATTTCCGCGACCGCGTCAGCGAAATATTCCTCGCCCGTGGTGAAAAAGGTGACGGTATTGCCCGGGCGGTCGGGTGAAAAATCCAGCCCCTGAAATTCGGATGCGCCCGTGGGATTGTATTTTCCCGCTGAGCCGCCATTGTTGATAATCGCCGGTTGAGCGTCTTTGTTTTTGCCCGTGACGGCGGTCGTTTGTCCGATATTGGCGTTCATCATTCCCCCTTTTTCCATTTATCCACCACGGCATCGGTCTTTTCGAAGCCGTGCGCTTTCAAGGTCCGCTCAAGATCGCCCGGCGACGAGCCGTAGCCCTTGCCCGCCTGAACGTCGTCGGCGTAGCCGAGGGCGGACATGGCGCGCATCAGCCGGTCTTCGTCCGTCCAGTCATCGGCTTCCATTTCCATGTTCAATTGCGTGGCCTTGCCGGAATAGGACACCCACAGGCACCCCGGGCTCTTGCAGTAGTGCTCGGCCAGCAGCGTCTCCTGCTCGCCCGTGAGCACGATCTTTCCCTTGTCGTCGGTCACGCCCTGCGCAAGCACGTCGGCGGGGTCGACAAAGCCCGCCAGAAAATCGTCGACTACCGTGGGACGAACGATTTTCCACGGCATCTCCGTCAGCGGGTGCGCGGTCGGGCCGGGAACATCGTGCAGGCGCAAATCCAGTTTGAACGGTTGCGGCTCCATCGGCGGCGTCGGGAATTTCATGGGTTCGATGAACAGGCTCGTCGGCCCGCTTGTCTGATAATCAGCACTTTTCACCGAAATATTTCCCGGCGCGTGAATCTCGATGTCCCCTCCTTTCAAACGGATATACGCCCCGCCGCAATTGAGCAACATCTCTTCTTTCGCCACCGCGAGCAACTGTTTCTTGTCGGCATAGAGCAGCAGGCTCTTGTCCCCGACAATCTCCACATCGCCCGACTGCGCCCACAGCTTCACGTGCCCCCGCGCAGTCACGAGTTTCAGATTCACCTTGTCGGCCACTCCATACACGAACAAGCTGATCTTTTTGCCCACGTCGTGAATCCACCGCCGCCCGGTCGTCTGCTGCGTGTCCCGTTGGCTCACGCTGTACAAATCGGCCCCCGCGGCCAGCGCGATCTCGTTCG
>JAIRXQ010000031.1 GCA_031268195.1 Azoarcus sp.
AACCCCAGTTTCACGACCCCGGCGCGTTTCGCGGCGGCCATGACTTCCGCGACCCGCTGGTAGCGGATGTCGCGGTCGGCGCGGATCTGCACTTCCAGATCGCGGCGGGTGTTCACGGCCTCGGAGAGGCGAGCTTCCAGCGTGGCGATCATGTCCTCGCCCTCGCCGGAAATAGGCACGTCATCCCAGTAGAGCATTCCATTGCCATCCAGGGAGAGCCGGATCGTCTCCGGCTTTTCGTCCGTGGGCAGGGCGCTGGTCTGTGGCACTGCCGACCGGCTGCGCCTGATTGAAGCGCGCACCCTGCTGGAGCAGACTTACGGCCAGGACTGGAGCGTGCTGTCCCTGGCGCGGGCGGTCGACCTCAACGAAAAACGCCTGTAATCGGGCTTTCAGGCGCTGTTCGGCAGTTCGGTGCATGCCTGCCTCACCCGCATCCGCATCGACGTTGCTGTCAGCATGCTGTTGCGCGGCGTTTCCGTGACCGAAACCGCCGCGGCTTGCGGTTTCGCCAGTCTCAGCCATTTCAGCCGGATGTTCCACAGCCATACCGGCATTTCGCCCAAACAATACGCTCTGGGCATCAGCCCGGAATACGGCCGTAGCCCGAGGGCGACGCCTTGCGCGCCGAAGGCGAGACGGAAGGAGTAGCGGTGGCGGTGTAGCGGCAAGGGGGGGCGTGCGATTGCCCTGGGCAAGGATGCCGGGGTGGGCGAACGGTGGGCGGATCGGTTATCATCGCGCTTTCCAGCGGTTCTGCTCCCATGACCAAATACGTCTTTGTTACCGGCGGTGTTGTGTCCTCACTGGGCAAGGGCATCTCGGCGGCTTCGCTCGGGGCCATTCTGGAGTCGCGCGGCATTCGCGTCACCCATCTCAAGCTCGATCCTTACATCAACGTCGATCCCGGCACGATGTCGCCGTTCCAGCACGGCGAGGTATTCGTGACCGAGGACGGGGCCGAAACCGACCTCGATCTCGGTCACTACGAACGCTTTTCCAGCGCCAAGATGTCCCGGCGCAATAACTTCACCACCGGGCAGGTCTACGACACGGTGCTGAAGAAGGAACGGCGCGGCGAATACCTCGGCAAGACGGTGCAGGTGATTCCGCACATCACCGACGAAATCAAGCTGAAGATTCGGGACGGGGCAGGGGATGCCGATGTCGCCATCGTGGAGGTCGGCGGCACGGTGGGCGATATCGAATCGCTGCCGTTTCTCGAAGCCATCCGCCAGATGGGGCTGGACGAGGGGCGCGACAATACCTGTTACATCCACCTCACGCTGCTTCCCTACATTCCGACGGCGGGCGAGCTCAAGACCAAGCCGACGCAGCATTCGGTGAAAGAGCTGCGCGAGATCGGCATCCAGCCGGACATCCTGCTGTGCCGCGCCGACCGCCCGATGCCCACCGAGGAGCGGCGCAAGATTGCGTTGTTCTGTAATGTGATGCCGGAGGCGGTGATCGAGTGCATCGACTCGGATTCGATCTACAAGATTCCCGGCATGCTGCACGAGCAGATGATCGACGAGATCGTTTGCCACAAGCTGCACATTCTGGCGCGTGCCGCCGATCTTTCCTTGTGGGACAAACTCATCGATACGCTCGAACATCCGAGGGCCACGATCGATGTGGCGTTCGTGGGCAAGTACGTCGATCTGGTCGAATCCTACAAGTCGCTCGCCGAGGCGTTCAACCACGTGGGCATGCATACCGGCGCAAAGGTGAAGGTTCATTACATCGATGCCGAAGACATCGAAGCCAAGGGTTGCGGCGCGCTGGAGAAGATGGACGCCATCCTTGTGCCGGGCGGTTTTGGCAAGCGCGGCACCGAGGGCATGATTCTCGCCATCGGGTACGCGCGCACCCACAAGATTCCCTATCTCGGCATCTGTCTGGGCATGCAACTCGCGGTGATCGAATTCGCGCGCAACGTCGCGGGGCTGACCGGGGCGCACAGCACCGAGTTCGAACCCGATACGCCGCATCCGGTGGTGGCGCTCATTACCGAATGGCTCGACCGCGAAGGCCGGATCGAGCGGCGTGACGAGCGCTCCGATCTCGGCGGCACCATGCGGCTGGGCGCGCAGCGCTGCCCGATTGCCCCTGACACGCTGGCGGCGAGCGTCTACGGCAAGGAAGTGTTCGAGCGCCATCGCCACCGCTACGAGGTCAACAATCTCTATGTGCCAAAGCTCGAAGCAGCCGGGTTGACCATCGCCGCGCGCACGCCGAACGAGAATCTTCCGGAAATCATGGAGTTGTCGCAGTCCGTGCATCCGTGGTTCGTCGGCGTGCAGTTCCACCCCGAATTCACTTCCAACCCGCGCCACGGGCATCCGCTCTTTATCGCTTATGTGAAGGCGGCGCTGGCGCGGCACGCGGCGGGCGGAGCATAACGGCATGAGACTGTGCGGCTTCGAGGCCGGAGGCGACCGGCCCCTGTTCGTGATCGCCGGGCCATGCACGGCGGAATCGCTCGAATTGTGCGTGGAAGTCGCCGGGCACATGAAGGAAGTGTGCGCCCGGCTCGGCATGCCTTACATTTTCAAGGCATCCTACGACAAGGCGAACCGCAGCTCCGGTGTATCGCCGCGCGGCCCTGGACGGGATGCGGGCCTGAAGCTGCTGGATGAGGTGCGGCGGCAAACCGGTGTGCCGATCCTGACCGATGTGCATGACAAAGACGACGTGTCCGCGGTCGCGGCCGTCGCGGATGTGCTGCAAACCCCGGCTTTCCTCTGCCGTCAGACCGATTTCATCCATGCGGTCGCCGCCTCCGGCAGGCCCGTCAACATCAAGAAAGGCCAGTTCCTCGCCCCCGGTGACATGGCGCACGTCGTTGCCAAAGCGCGCGAAGCCAACGGCGGCGCGGATACGATCATGGTGTGCGAGCGCGGCGCGAGCTTCGGCTATCACAATCTCGTCTCCGACATGCGCGCCTTGGCGATCATGCGCGAGACTGGCTGCCCGGTGGTGTTCGACGCCACCCACTCCGTACAGTTACCGGGCGGGCAGGGCGCTTCCTCCGGCGGGCAGCGCGAATTCGTGCCGGTGCTGGCGCGGGCGGCGGTGGCGGTGGGCATTGCGGGCTTGTTCATGGAAACGCATCCGAGGCCCGACGAGGCGTTCTCCGACGGGCCGAATAGCTGGCCGCTCAAGCGTGCCGAGGCGCTGCTGGCGACGCTGAAAGAAATTGATACTTTGGTGAAAACCCTGGGCGAATAATGGTTCGCCCCGACCGCTACCCCAAATCTCTCCACAGGAACCGACATGAGTGCAATCGTTGATGTCATCGCCCGCGAAATTCTGGATTCGCGCGGCAATCCCACGGTCGAAGCCGACGTGCTGCTCGAATCCGGCGTCATGGGACGCGCCGCCGTGCCTTCGGGCGCATCCACTGGCTCGCGCGAGGCCATCGAACTGCGCGACGGCGACGCTGCGCGCTTCCTTGGCAAAGGTGTGTTGCGCGCAGTGGAGAGCGTCAATACCGAGATTTCGGAGGCCATCATCGGGCTGGACGTGGAGGAGCAAAGCTTCATCGACCGCACGATGATCGATCTCGACGGCACCGACAACAAGGCGCGCCTCGGCGCGAATGCCATTCTCGCGGTGTCCATTGCCGCGGCGAGGGCGGCGGCGGAAGAAGCCGGCATGCCGCTTTACCGCTACTTCGGGGGCTCCAGCCCGATGGTGATGCCGGTGCCGATGATGAACGTCATCAACGGCGGCGAGCACGCCAACAACAGCCTCGACATTCAGGAATGCATGATGATGCCGGTGGGGGCCAGGAGCTTCCGCGAAGCGCTGCGCTGCGGCGCGGAAATCTTTCAGCACCTGAAGAAGATCACCGATAAAAAAGGCTTTCCCACCACGGTGGGCGACGAGGGCGGTTTTGCGCCCAACGTCTCCGGCACCGGCGAAGCCCTGAAGCTCATCCTCGAGGCGGTGGCCGCCGCCGGTTACGAGCCGGGGCGCGACGTGCTGCTGGCACTCGACTGCGCCGCCTCCGAGTTCTACAAGGATGGCAAGTACGTGTTGAAGGGCGAAAAGCTCTCGCTGGACGCCAGGGGCTTTACCGATTACCTGTCCGATCTCGTCGACAAATTTCCGATCGTCTCCATCGAGGACGGCATGGCCGAGGGCGACTGGGAGGGCTGGAAATTGCTCACCACCCGCCTCGGCAAGAAAGTGCAACTCGTGGGCGACGATCTTTTCGTCACCAATACGCGGCTGCTGGAACAGGGCATCGCCAAAGGCGTGGCGAATTCGATTCTCGTCAAGGTCAACCAGATCGGCACCTTGTCGGAGACGTTCGCTGCCGTCGAAATGGCCAAGCTCGCCGGTTACACGGCGGTGATATCGCACCGTTCGGGTGAAACCGAGGACAGCACCATTGCCGACATCGCCGTGGGGCTGCGCACGCAACAGATCAAGACGGGGTCGCTGTCGCGCTCGGATCGCGTCGCTAAGTACAACCAGTTGCTGCGTATCGAGGAAGAACTTGGCGATACCGCCCACTATCCGGGACGGCGCGCTTTCTACAATTTGCGTTGAGCGAAAATAAATGCGTTGGCCCGCTGTCCTGCTCCTCTTGCTGGTTGTCGCCTTGCAGTATCCACTATGGCTGGGGCGCGATAGCTGGCTGCGTGTGTGGGAATCCGAAAAGGAGTTGCAGGCGCGCAGCGAAAAAAACCTCGCACTGGAAGCGCGCAACGCGCCCCTCAAATCCGAGGTGGACGATCTCCAACGCGGCACCGCCGCCATCGAGGAGCGGGCGCGCTACGATTTGGGGATGGTGAAGCCGGGGGAAGTGTTCGTGCACACGCCGCGCCGCGCGCCGCAAGCAGCGCCCACCCCGGAACCCGCGGCGCAGCCAGCCGCGACGCCTTGAGCTTTTTTCACCTCTCGCTCCCGCTCATGGATTGGCCGGGATGTCGTTCTTTGGCCTGAAGCGCTCGGCCACGTGGTGGCTCATGCTGCGGGCGAGTTCCTCCTCGCCATAGAACACGACCCCGACGCCTTCGCTGCGCAGCAGGCGCGATTCCTCGTCATCGTGGGCGCGCACCACGATTTCGATGTCCGGGTTCAGCGTGCGGGCGACTTCCGCCATCTGGCGCGCGTCCAGCGGCGAGATCGTTGCCACCACCAGCATGGCGGCGTTGGCGATGTGTGCCTGAATCAGCACCGCGTCCTCGTTGGCGTCGCCGCACACCGCCGCCGTGCCTGCCTTGCGCAAGTCCTCGACGCATTCGCGGTTCTGTTCGATCACCACGTAGGGAATGTCGCGCTCTTTCAGCGCTTGCGCGATGCGTTGCCCGATGCGTCCGTATCCGGCCAGCACCACCTGACCTTCGAGATACTCGCGGCTGGTATTCATCGGCAGTATGGCGAAGGGATCGGGGCGCGCGTCGAGCCGCCGCGCCAGCGGATAGCGTGCCAGCAGCCAGCCGCGCAAGGGGCCGATCGCCGCGAACACCAACGGATTCAAGGCGATGGTGATGAGCGCGGCGGCAAGGATGAGACTCATGCCTTCCTTGGGCAACAGATCGAGGCTGACGCCCAGCTCGGCGAGGATGAAAGAGAACTCCCCGATCTGCGCCAGACTCGCGGCCACGGTGAGCGCCGTGTTCATCGGATAGCGGAAAGCGAGCACCAGCGCGGCGGCGGCGAACGACTTGCCGAGGATGATGATCGTCACCACCGCCAGCGTCTTGAACGGCGCCTCCAGTAGCACGGACGGCTCGAACAGCATGCCCACGGAGACAAAAAACAATACCGAAAATGCATCGCGCAGCGGCAGCGATTCGGCGGCGGCGCGCTGGCTGAATTGCGACTCGCGCATCACCATGCCCGCGAAGAACGCGCCGAGGGCAAACGAGACGTTGAACAGCATCGCCGCGCCGTAGGCGATGCCAATGGCAATGGCGACCACGGCGAGCGTAAACAGTTCGCGCGACCCCGTGCGCGCCACCTGCCACAGTAGCCACGGAATGAACTTGCGCCCCGCGGCCAGCATCAGCGCAATGAAGGCCGACACCTGCAAGAGCGTGATGCCGATGGTTGCCCATACCGAGTGCGTACTGCCCGCGTTTGCCGCCAGCGCCGCGTCCTCGCCGGCGCCGCTTCCGAACAGCTTTGCCAGCGGCGGCAGCAGCACCAGCACGAGCACCGTTGCCAAATCCTCCACCACCAGCCAGCCGACGGCGAGGCGTCCGTTCATGCTGTCCAGCACGCCGCGCACTTCCAATGCCTTCAGCAACACCACGGTACTTGCGCACGACAGCGATAGCCCGAGCACCAGCGCGCCGCCCCAATCCCACCCCCACAGCCCCGCCAGCAGTGCGCCGAGCACCGTTGCCAGCCCCATCTGCGCCACCGCGCCCGGAATGGCGATGCGCTTGACCGCCAGCAGGTCGCCGAGCGAGAAGTGCAGGCCCACCCCGAACATCAGCAGCATGACGCCGATCTCCGAGAGCTGCGAGGCGGTGGTCATGTCCGCCACCATCCCCGGTGTGGCCGGCCCGAGGATGATTCCCGCCACCAGATATCCCACCAGCGCGGGAATTTTCACCCGCTCCGCGAGTACGCCAAGCACCAGTGCCATCGCAAAGCCGCTGGCGAGCGTGGTGACCAGAGTGAGATTGTGATCCATCATACCGTTCGGGAATTGCGGTCAATTTGCCGCCGAACGTTAATTTAGCCGAACTTTTCAAATCCCGCGAGCAGCGTCAATTCAGGCGGGTTGCTTGTCGTCACTTTGGCGCATAGCGCAGGCCGATGAAGGCGGTAAAGCCTTCGGTGCCGTAGTAGCGGGCGGTTTCGTACTTCTTGTCGAAGAGATTGTTCAGACGGGCTTCGAGGCGCCAATCGGGGGCGAAGGCGTAGCTGCCGGTGAGATTGAAAAGGGTGTAACCGCCGAGGACTTCCTTGTCGGATGCATTCTTGCGGTAATTGCCATCGAACCGCTTCCCGACGGCGACAACTTCCGCGCCGGTTTCAAACTTGCCCCAGGTGCGGGCGAGCGCGAGCGCGCCCTTGTTGCGGGCGCGGCGGCCGAGGCGCTCATAGTTTGCATCGTGGCTCTCGTTGCGGGCGTTCAGCCAATCGTAGCTGGCGCTCAAACGCCATGCATCGAATGTGCCCTGGTAGGCGAGGGTGACGCCTGCCAGCAATGCCTTCTCGACGTTTTCGTTCGTGCCGAAAGCGGGCGGATTGGCGTTGGGCGACCACGTGATCAGATTCTTGACACGGTTGTGGTAATAGATGGCGGAGGCGCGATGCGTGCCTTTTTCCCAGGTCAGCCCGGTTTCGGCATTCTTTGCTTCTTCCGGTTTCAGCTCGGGATTGCCCCCCCAGAGCGGCCGATAGAGTTCGACGATGCTCGGGGCGCGGAAAGCGGTCGCGTAGCCGATGTGCGCGCGCAGCGCCTCGGTGAATTGATAGCCGTACGATGCACCGTAGGTGGTTTTGCTACCGAATTCGGAATGCCTGTCGCGCCGCAGGTTGATCTGCCAGCGATTGTTGCCGTGGTTCGCCGTCCAGCCCGCCAGCACGGAAGTGTTGTGAAATTCGGGCGCATGATCGTAGATCGGATTGCCCATGTAATCGATGTCGGGATTTTCATCGGCACTCTGTTTCAGATGTTCGATGGCAAACAGCGCCCGGCCCAGCGGCAGATCAACGTTGTTCTGCCACGTCCATTGCCGGTTTTTCGTTTGCGAGCGGGTCATGCTGCCGGTGGGCACATTGAACGTGTTGTAGTCCTTGCGGGTTTCCCTGGCCTCGCTGTAGGAGATTTCGCTCTCCCACACGGGCAGGATGCGATTGCGGCTGAACAACCGCCACTGTTCGATCTCGAAATGCTCGTGGTTGTCATAATTCCCGTCCGCGGGCGTCACGTTCGGCCAACTCGGACCGCCGTCGTAGTGTACGACGCCCTGGCTGCTCCGATAACTCGCGCCGATTTCGTGCCCTTCGGCGGGCAGGAAAGAGGCCGCGAGGCCGCCGCCCGTATTGTGGTAGGCGTCCTTGTCGCCATCCCTGTTGATGCCGTCCTTTCGCGAAGAAATGCCGCTCGTGGCGAAATGATTGGCATCCACCCGCACGCGCCAATGCGCATCGCCCGCGGAAAGACCGGCATCGAACTGTCGGGTGTCGTGCGAGCCGTAGCCGGCAAAAGCATCGGCCTTCACGCCTTTTTGCCCGCGTCGGGTAAAAATCTGGATCACACCGCCGATGGTGTTCGCGCCGTACAGCGAAGAGGAGGGACCGCGCAGGATTTCGATGCGTTCGACTTCGGCAAGCGGCACGAAGCGCAGAGCGGCCGCCGTGCCGTCGTAGGCACTCAGTTCGATGCCGTCGACCAGCACCTTGGTCTGATTGAAATTCGCGCCGCGCAGGAAAAGACTGCTCTGCGTTCCTGCGCCGCCGCTTTGCGGGAGATCGATTCCCGGCTGCCGCGCCAGCAGGTCCGTGATCGTACCTTGCGCGCTGCGTTCGATTTCTTCACGGCCGATCACGGTCACATCCGCAAGCACTTCGTTGGCGCGGGTTTCCTGTCGCGTGGCGGTCACGACGACGGGGGCGAGTTCAGGCGTCTCGCCCCTTTCCTGGGCGCTGGAAAGAGACGGAAAGGCGAGGGCGGACAGGCAGACTGCCGCCAAAAGAGGAGTGCGCGGGCACATGTTGGCTCCCGTCCGGCCGCGTCCCCGCGAGCCGGCATCAAGGTCGAAAAACGGCAATGCCTTGGGAGAGGGGAGACATGAGAACGGCATCAGGCGCCGCCACCCCGCGGCATTCCCAGCAGTTCGCTTCGGGCCGGTATCCGGGCTCGCAAGTCTTGATTTGCCGCCTTCCCAGGCTGTTGAAAACCCAGTGGCATGGAGGGCGAATCCGCACTTGCTTACCGTTGCGGGGGCAGCAGCGGCATTGCGCCGGAGGGCGCGCACCGCTTTCCCGTTTAACCGCCCACCGTGGAACGGCAGGCGGCACCAAAATGCGAAGTCGTCTCACGCGCCGCGGTGGGGCGGCGTTCGAGACGGGCAGCAGGCTATCATGGGGCGTGACACGACACAACGGGGAAGAAACCTGAAACCCCATAAGGTGTGTGCGTGCGGCTGCCCTGGGGTTGAGAGGATGGGCCGTTGACCTGTCATTGGGCCGTTGTCCCGTCATCTTTTGAATATGATATAGCAATCATACATTGACATTGTTTGACTATGTACTATGCTGAAAAATATTCTCATAAAATTACATGCCTACGTGGCGCGGGAGGGTTTGTGATGTCGCCAGGGTTTTTCATTCGGTTGCGCATGCGGCTGCTTTGCGTTGCGGCGCTGTTGTTTCTTTCTCCATTTACGGATGTGCTCGCTGATAGCGCAGTGTATACCTACGATTCGCTTGGGCGGATAATGCAAGTCGTTTATTCCAATGGTATGACTATCGTCTATACCTACGATCCGGCGGGCAACCGTACGAGTGTCGTCGTGCAAGGCGTACCCTGACCGAAGCCGCCGTTGTATGTTTCCCCTGACTACGATTCCGCACTGATCGATGTGCCCTGCCGGGCCACCGGAGAACACCATGTCATCACGTTCGCTTGCGTTCATCTCGGTATTGCTGCTTGCATTGGTAAGCGCCGGCTGTCTCGAACGGTTCGGACAATCCGGTTGCGCTATACATGAGAATGGCCGGTGCGTGGCCTACGAAGTCGATCTCAACGAACTTGTACCGCTATCTTCTCCGGAAAAAAACATCGCGGAGCCGGGAACGCGCCTGGTCGTCTTGCCGCCCGCCACCCGCGAGACAGATCTGCGCGCCGTGCGGCAACGGGAGGCGCGCCGTGCGCCCGTCCGTCTCGCCAAGGCGGCGGTGGCGACGTCCGCCGTGCCTGTCGCCATCGTAGAGCTTGCCCGTGCGCTCAAGGGCGATCCCGATCTCATCTACGAATACGTTCGCAACAACATCGAGTTCTACCCTATCTGGGGCATACATAAGGGTGCGGTCGGCGCGATCTCGGACAAGCAGGGGACGGCCTTCGATCAAGCTGCCTTGATGGTGGCACTGCTCCGGCAATCCGGCTATACGGCCAGCTTCGTCAAGGGACAGGTTGTGCTGACCGCGGCGCAGGTCGAGGCATTTTTCGGCATCGACGTGAGCAGCGTCTGCGCCGTTAGCAAACTACTTGCCAACGGCCAGATTCCGGTCGCCGCTATCTACGCGACGACTTCGGGCGATTGTACGACGAATCCCTTATTTCCCCTGCATAGTGCCAAGATCGACCATATCTGGGTCAAAGTCGACATTGGCGGGACGGAATACCACTTCGACCCGGGGTTCAAACCCCATACCCGGCAGCCGGGCATCGATCTTGCCTCGGCCAGCGGTTACGACGCGAGCGCCTATCTGAGCGAAGCCCGGAGCGGCGCCACGATCACATCGGACTACGTCCAGAACATCAACCGGACGAACGTCCGCAACCGGCTCAATACCTACGCAACGAATCTGGCGGACACCCTGCGCGCCAATAAACCGGCCGCTACGCTTGACGACGTCATCGGCGGCAAGCGTATCGTGCCGCACGACGGCACGGCCTTGCGCCAGACGGAACTCCCCTACCAGGACGACAGCGTGACTCCGGAAGTCTGGACGGGAGAAATTCCTGCCTCCTACAAACCGACGCTGCAAATCCGCTATTCGGGGATCGACGAGACCTACACTTCCGATGCGATCTACGGCAAACGCCTGACGATTACCTACAATGCTTCGAATCAGCCGCTACTCAAACTGGAGGGAGAAACAGAGGCGACTGGCGCAGCAGTGGCCGCCGGGAGCACGGGAACGGTGACTTTCAATATCGTCCACCCCTATGCGAGCACCTTTGCGGACCGAGAGTTTACGCAGTCCATCGGGGCCGGGGGTACCTTCCTGATCGGAAACGGCTGGGGTCCCACCGGTTGGGGTACTGTCGAGCATCATCGTACCCGCTTGAGCGAAGCGCGAGCAGCGGGCAACAGCGACGCCTCGGAGCCGGTTCTGGGGTCGATGCTGGCCATGCTGTCCTCGTCCTGGCTCGCCCAGAGAGATCAATCTAACTATATTATTGACCGGCTCGCCAAGACGAACACACTCTTTCATCATCAGGTGGGGCTTGCCGGGTATAACACGACACCTTACGTGGATCTTCCGGACAACACAGCCAGTATAATCAGTGAGGTTTACGATTCCGCAAAAGAAGGCGCGACATTTTTCAGCAGCGTATGGCATGCGAGCATTCTCGAATCGGCCGCCGTGCAGCAAACGGCGGATGTGAGCGCGGTGTCGACGACCAAGCTGGTCGATATCGCCACGGCGAACGGGGACAAAATCTTTGATGCGAACGCATTCAACTATGCCACGACGGTGCAACCCGCGTTGCAATCCTGCGCCTCATGGTCATCCTATTTTCAAGCGTACATCGATGCGGACTATCGCCTGATTCTGCCTGAGCGCTGCAACATAACCGAGAACCAGTGGAGCGGCGCGGGATTTTTCAGTATTTACGGCAGTGGCAATGGGTCTTATGTTGGAACGATCATCGGAGGATACCTGGCAGGCGGGTTCGCGAGTTCGACATGTTCGGCTACGGATGCCGCGGATGCCGCCGAAAGCGCTTGCAGCGCCAACGAATGGCGCGAATCATCGGGGAGTGCATGGGGTGACCCCGTCGACGTCGCCAAAGGCAATTATCTCTATGCTCGGGAAGATCTTCTGGCCGGCGTGGGTGCTTTCCCCCATTCCCTGGGCTTCCAGAAACTCTACTCATCTGGTTTGCATACGCAGGACGGCCCATTGGGACGAGGCTGGACGCACAACCTGGCGGTCAGCGCCCGCGTGGGCAGCGATGGCATGCAGGCGATGGGCGAGGATTCCGCGCTCGATGCCGTCGGCGTCATCGTGGAAAAAATGGTTTCGCTGGACCTTTTCCTGGATGCCAACAAGCCGCTCGACAAACTGGTCATTGCCGCGCTGGGCGCGCGCTGGTACAGCGATCAACTCCTGGACAACACCGTCGTCGTCAAACTGGGCCTCAATGGCGAAGTCTTCGTCAAACTGCCGGACGACACCTACAATGCACCGCCCGGCAACCCCGCCCGCCTGATTCGCAATGCCAACGGCACCTACACCTACGAGACGCTGAATAAGGCCAGGTTCGACTTCGACAGCGTCGGCAAACTAAGCGTCTACCGCCACCCGAGCGGCGTGCAGGCGAACTTTACATACAGCGGCGACAACCTTACCAAAGTAGAAAACAGCCTTGGCCGGACGCTGACCTTCACGAACACCGCCGGGCGCATCACACAAGTCAGCGATGGCGCGCGCAACGTCCAATATACCTACGACGCCAGTGGCAACCTGATCGCTTCCGCCGATCCGCTCTCGAACACCACCACCTTCGCCTACGACTCGCCGGGGCGGCTGACCCAAATCTCCTACCCGTCGCAGCCCACGGTACCCTTCGTGACCAACGTCTACGACAGCCAGGGTCGAATCCAGACGCAGACCGATGCGAACAACGCGGTCTACACCTACTATTTTGCCGGTTCGCGCTCCGAAGAAGAAGCTCCGGACAGCACAAGCAAAATACTCTATCTGGATACGCTCGGTAAAACCCTCAAATCCATCGACGAACTGGGCCGCGTCACGACCCACGTCCGCGATGGCCAATCGCGTCCCGTCGAGACGACGTTTCCGGAAGGCAATCGCATCGAATACACCTACGACGACACCCCCTGTGCCGCCCAGAAACGCTGCACCCACAACATCCAGAGCATCAGCCGCGTGCCAAAGCCAAACTCCGGTCTGGCGACGCTGACCGACCACTTCACCTATGAGAGCGATTTCAACAAAATCGCGAGCGCGACCGACCCGCGCGGCCAGCAAACCGCCTACACCTATACCGCGCAGGGCAACCCGCTCACAGCGACTGCCCCGGCGGACGCCAGCGGTGTCAGCCCCGTCACCACCTACAGCTACACCAGCTTCACGCGCAGCGGCTTCCCCGCCTTCTACCTCCAGACCGGCGAGGTCGCGAAGACCAGCGCCAGCAATACCATCACGAAGACGACGAGCTATCTTGCCAGCAACAAATACGTCCCGCAGACCGTCGTCCTCGACGCCGGGACGGGCAAGCTCAACCTGACGACGACCCTCACCTTCGACGTCGTGGGCAACCTGACTCTCATCAATGGCCCGCGCACCGATGTAGCCGACCAGACCGCCTTCGCCTACGACGCCGCACGCCGCCTCACGCAAATCACCGACGCCCTCGGCAAATACACCCGTCATGCCTACGACCAGGACGGGCGACGGATACGCACGGCCTTGCAGGTCGGCGGCCAATGGCTGGTTTCGTGCCAAAACTACAGCGCCACCGGCAAACCCGTCAAAATCTGGGGGCCGGGCCAGACGAGCGCCGCAACCACCTGCCCGAACGCGGCGGCGCCCGTGCCGGTCATCGACTACGCCTACAACACCCGGGACTGGGTGAGCCAAGTAACAGAAAACCTGACCATCGCCCAAGGTGGCAACCGCGTCACGGCCATTGCCTACCTTGGGAACGGTGCGGTAGCAAACATTCAACGGGCCGTCGGCAGCGCGTTGGCACAGACCTACGCCACCTACACCTACACCGCGAACGGTCAACTGCAACAAGTACAGGACGCCTTGGGGCGCGACACTGCCCATGACTACGATGGCCACGACCGCAAGATCAAGACCCATTTCCCGGACAAGACTACGGGCCTCGCCTCGAACACCGACTACGAGCAATACGATTACGATGCCGCAGGTAACCTCGTCAGCCTGCGCAAGCGCAGCGGCCAGACCCTCGCCCTGGCCTACGACAACCTGAACCGCCTCATCTCGAAGACCTATCCGGATACGGCGGACAATGTCAGCTACGCCTACGACCTGCTGGGTCGGCGCACGGCGGCGAATCTGACGGGTTACGCAGTCGCCTACACCTGGGACAACGCAGGCCGCCTGACAAGCACGACAGCGGGCGGCAAGACCCTCGGCTACCAATACGACGCGGCGGGCAACCGCACGCGGCTGACCTGGCCGGACGCGAGCTACGTCACCGCCACGTTCGATGCCCTCAACCGCCCAACCGCGCTCACGGAACAGGGCACGACGAATTTGGCGGGCTACGCCTACGACGACCTGTCGCGGCGCACCACCGTCACCTTGGGCAACGGCACCGCTACCAGCCACACCTACGACGCCCAAGGCACATTGAGCAACCTCGCGCACAACCTGAGCGGAACGGACAAAGACATCGCCTACACCTACACGCGCAACCAGGCAGGTGAAATCACCACCCTGGCTTGGAACAACAACCTCTATCAGTGGGGGGGCGCGGCCAGCGGCACGACGGACTATGCCAACAACAAACAGGATCAATACACCAATGTCGGCGGCGCGGCCTACAGCTACGATGGCAATGGCAATCTGACAGGCGATGGTCTCTGGACATACGGCTACGACCTCGATAACCGCCTGAGAACAGCCAGCAAGAGCGGCCTTGCGGCCAGCCTTGGCTACGACGCCGAAGGGCGGCTGCGCAAAACGACGCTCGATGGAACAGAAACGGAACTGCTCTACGACGGTGTGGATCTGGTGGCTGAATACGGCGGTGCGGGCGCGCTGCTGCGCAAGTATGTGCATGGGCCGGGAATCGACGAGCCGCTGGTAGTGGTCGAGGGCAGCGCCAGGACGTGGCTGTATGCGGATCACCAAGGCAGTGTGGTGGGGCAGGCCAACGTGAATGGCACAAGCACTGCACTCTACAACTATGGCCCGTTCGGCGAGCCGGACACGAATACGGGCGTGCGTTTCCGTTACACGGGGCAGCAGTACCTCGGCGCGCTCGGGCTGCATTACTACAAGGCACGGTTTTATTCGCCGACGCTGGGGCGGTTCTTGCAGACCGATCCAGTGGGGACGATTGATGACCTGAATTTGTATGCCTATGTGGGGAATAATCCGGTTAATTTCAGCGATCCAAGCGGGGAACTCGTAAACGTCGCAGCTGGAATTGCGGGAGCGATTATAGGAGGGGTCGGAGGCGGGGTGGCTGCTTATATGAAATCAGGTGGAGATTTGGAAAAGACATCCTTGGGGGTACTAGCAGGTGCGGGTAGTGGGGCTTTCATCGGAGCAACCTTTGGAGCAAGTGCTGCAATGAGCACAGGGGCTCTTGCGGCACACAATGCCGCGACAGGTGCTGTGAGTGCCGTGGGAGGCAATGTGGCTGGGCAACTTATTGGCAATGTTGGCAAAGAAGACGGTCTTAATCTTAATCTTACGGAGGCCGCTGTTGCAGGAGTCGGGGGTGTTATCCCAGGCGGAATGCTAGGTGCTTTGCGTAGTGTCGCAGTTCGCTCGGGATTAGCGCAAAGTGTTGGAAATACGGCTGGTAGTTTGATGTTAGTTACGGAATATAGATTAGCTGTCGCACCTTTTGAAATAATAATAACAGACCAATTGCCAGAAGTGATTCTCGACTTTAGTAATGTATATAACTCCTCGTCTGGGGAGCGAGGAAAATGAAATGCATTTTCCATGGAAAGTAACAAAATTACTTTTGAAAACAATTGCATTACTTGCGCTTTTGATTATGGTGAATTTTCTTTCTTTTGTTTCAATATCTACTAAAAAAACCCTGCTTGAGGCATTAGGGTTTACTGTCATTCTTTTCGAAATGTATTTTATCACCATTGGCATGCCATGTTTTTTATATCAGCTATTAATAAAGCGGCGGACATTAAAGGATAGCTGGAAGATTACGATACAGGCATTGATTGATTGTCCTCCTCTTTTTTAATCCATAATTTTACTGAACAACCGCTTAGAGGGTGTTTTCAAAACATGAGAAATAAAATAGAATGGACCTTTGGATTATTTAGTCAGTCCTGAACAACCCGCAATAGCCTGCACTGACACCCATTCAGTCTGCCGTTTCCTCTATCCGCCGCGATGACATCAATAAACCATCGAGCCAGAATGGGCGCAAAAAGAA
>JAIRXQ010000069.1 GCA_031268195.1 Azoarcus sp.
CAAAAAGACAGAAAACTACATAAAACAAAAGGCTGTGAACAGCCCCCTGTGTAAGTCTTTGTGCGTAAACGAAAAAACGTCAACGTGTACAACAACGGCATTCGTGCGATTGCCCTGGGAGATGGGGGGTGCAATGGTTTTTTGCCCACTTCAACGCCTTGCCCGATCCTCGCCAGCCTCGTCTCTTCATCAGCCACGGACTCGTCAAGCAGCGTTCACCCGATTGCCCTGAGGGCGCAAAACAAGTTCTGATCTCTTTGTGGCTGACGAGTAGAGTGTGACATATTGTCAACAGTTTCCGTTCATCAAGCGTAGGATGACGCCTCGGGGGGCAACGCGAACACAATCCGGACGGCAGCCTGAGGGCAGACCGCTTCCGGGAACATGGAGAACGCCGTGAGCGATCTTGCTTTGCGCCTCATTTGTGTCCTTTTCGCTGCCGTGCTGGTGGCGATTGCCGCATCGTCTCTCGACGGCGATGCGGCGGTGGAAGCCGCGGCACCACACGCGGCGGCAGTCCAGCATCAAGCGCGCTGACCGACGGGCGCGATCTCTTTTGCTTTTATGCGCGCACGCTGCGCCGCACACCGTTTGAGGTGGCGAGCAGCAGCACGTCAGCGCCACGCCGCGCGAATAGTCCGTTGGTGACGATGCCCGCGATCTGATTGAGCGCCGCTTCGAGTTCCACCGGGTTTTCGATGGCAAGGCCGTGTACATCCAGGATGTGATTGTTGTTGTCGGTCACGACGCTTTCGCGCCAGCGCGGTTCTCCGCCGGTCAGCCGCGCGATGTGGCGCGCAACCTGCACCCGCGCCATCGGGATGACTTCCACGGGCAGCGGGAAGCGGCCGAGCGTGGCCACATATTTGCTTTCGTCACAGATGCACACGAAGCGCCGCGCGGCGGCGGCGACGATTTTCTCGCGCGTCAGCGCTGCGCCGCCGCCTTTTATCATGTTGAAGGCGTGGTCGATTTCGTCCGCGCCGTCGACGTAGACGGGCAGCTCTTCCACATCGTCGAGGCTTGCGAGCCCGATGCCATGCGCGGCCAGCCGCCTGGCGCTGGCCTCCGAGCTGGAGGCCGCGCCCGCGATCCGCAGGCCGCTTGCCGCCAGCATGTCGATGAAGTGATTGACTGTGGAGCCGGTGCCGACGCCGATGACCGAACCGGGCGGCAGTCCTTTGATTTCTTCGAGCGCCGCGCGCGCGGCGGCTTGTTTGAGTTCGTCCTGATTCACGTCAAAGTGATCCGTAAGAGTGCAGCCCGGTGAGGAACATGTTGACGCCGACGAAGGCGAACGTGACCACGAACAGCCCCACCACCGCCCACCACGCCAGCAGCCTGCCGCGCAGCTCGCGCGTCAGGCGCATGTGCAGCCAGATCGCGTAGTTGAGCCACACGATCAGCGCCCAGGTTTCCTTCGGGTCCCACGACCAATAGCTGCCCCACGCGGCGGCGGCCCACAGCGCGCCGAGGATGGTGGCGATGGTGAAAAAGGCGAAGCCGATGGAAATGGCCTTGTACATCGCATCTTCGAGCACGTTCGGCGCGGGCAGGCGCGAGACGAGCACGCCGCGTTCGACGAGCAGATAAGCGATGCCCACCATTGCCGCGAGCGCAAAACCGCCGTAGCCGACGAAATTGGCCGGGACGTGGATCTTCATCCAGTACGATTGCAGAGCGGGCACCAACGGTTGAATCTGGTAAGCCTCGCGCGTGAAGGAGTACCAGAGCAGGAACCCGACCGCGACCGAGATCACCAGCAGCACGAACGCCCCCATCTTGCCTGTGTCGTAACGATCTTCGTAGAACAGGTAGAGCAGGGCGCTGATGAGGCTGAATAGCACGAAAACTTCGTACAGATTGCTGATCGGGATATGGCCGATTTCCGGCCCGAGCAGGTAGGACTCGTACCAGCGCACGAAAAGGCCGACCGCACCCATGACGCTGGCGATCCATGTCAGGCGGCTGCCGGAGCGCCGGGCGAAGGACGACCCCGAGGCGAGGCCGAACCAATAGACGGCCGTGGCGAGGAAAAAGAAGGCGCTCATCCAGCTGACCGCCGTCTGACTCGAAATCAGGTATTTGAGGAAGAACACCTGATTGGCGCGGGCGAGATCGCCCTGATAGAGCCAGATGCTTGCCAGCGCCAGCGTTGCCACCGCGAATGCGAAGGGCCGGAACGGACGCCACGCCCAGCCGATGGCCGCCAGGATGGGGATGTGGAGGACGAGGATGGCCTGCTCGTAGCCGTCCATGACGCGGCCGTAGTGCAGCAAGGCAATGACCGCGCCCGCGACGAGGGCCAGCGCGTACAGCCAGTCGGTGAACGTGCGCTTCGTCAGCCAGTTGCCGGGTGCGGCAGATACGGCCGCGCGCGGCGCATCTGTCGCCGCTGCCGGTGCGTCGGCGTTCGCAGACGGCGGGCCGCCGAGCACGGCGGCGAGTCCGTCGCGGTGGAGCGCGAACTGTTCGCCCAGCTCCAGCGTCTTGCGGTTCGAGGACATCGCCACCAGCGCCTCGTCGTCCTTGAGCAGCACGAAAAGCCGCCGTTCGCGGATGTAGAGCAGGGCGAACACACCGAGCACCAGCAGCAGCGAGCCGAAATAAACCAGCGGTTTACCCGGCGAGCGCGTTGCTTGCAGGATGGTGGCCTGCCGGTGCTCGAATTCGTTTAGCTGGAGGTAGAAGGGCAGACCGTAGCGGATGCTGTCGTTCAACGCGAACAGCGCGTCGCGGATGAACGGCGTATGCACGCTGTCCGGTTCCAGCGTCGGTTGCCCGGCGGCCTCGCGCGTCATCGTCCACGCGTCCCACGTGAGCCCTTGCAGGATTTGGATGAAGATCGCGCCCGTCTCTTCGCGCTCGGCTTCGGGCACCGTTTGCTGGATGAAATCGGACACGCCCTCCAGCGCGCCTTTGCCAAAGAGCGCCAGCGTATGTTCCGTCATGCTCTTGAGGCGCTCGTGCAGCGCCTGATCTTTTGCATCGAGATTGCGTGCGATGAAATGCGCCGTGAGCGCGCCGCGCCGTTCGGGATCGAGGAGAAGCTGCCGGATGGCGAACCATGTCGCGGCGCTTCCTTTTTCGTCGAGCGGGATGCGGATGTAGCTGTAAGGCTGCGCCTGGCTCGCACGCACGCCGCTGACGAGATATTCGCGCCCATCGAGGGTGAGTGGCAGCATGTAATTGAAAAATTCGCGCGCCTGCCCGGCTTTGTCGCGCAGCCTGTAGGTATAGCTCGGGCCGAAGTTGCGCAGGTTTTTTTCATCCTGTGCACCCGCGCCGCTGCCCGTGAATTTGCCGGCGGTGGCGTTCGGCGCGGCGATGTTTTCGACGTTGTTCGGGCGAAAAGCGATGAGTTCGAGGGCATAGCCATTGCCGAACGGCAGGCGGTTGCCGACTTTGAGCTTGAACGGCTCCGAGTGTCCCGCGCCGGGCGCGAAGTCGTGCAGGGTGAAGTCCAAAATGGAGCCGCCGTCGTCGAAACCGGATTGAAACAAGGTGACGCCCTGGTACTCGAACGGTTTGTTGACTTCGAGCGTGCGCTCGATGCGTTGGCCGTCTTCACCGACGATGGTCACATCGCTCGCGTAGCGCTTCGGCATTCCTGTTGGGTAATAGTCGATGTTGAAGCGGTTGAGTTCGATCTTGAACGGCAAGCGCTGCAACAGGATGCCGTCTCCGGCGTTGAGCACGGCAGAATCGGCGCTGCCGCCTTCGGGGATGTAAACGTTGCCGCGGTAGCTCCATGTCTCCGGGCCGAGTTCGGCCGATTCGGGAATGTTGGTGGACGGCTGGCCGCCGGAAGTGGGCGCCTTGCCGCTGAGGCTCAATTGCAGGCCGAGCGGCAAGTTGCCGTCGAGCAGGCTGCCGATGCAGATCAAAACGATCGCGCCATGCGCGAGGAAATAGCCGATGCGCCCGGCGCTGCCCCGCTTGGCCGCGATCAACACGCCGTCTTCGCGTTCGTTCGCCCGCAGGCGAAAGCCCGCGCCGCGCAGATAATCCGTGACGGCGCCGCGGCGCGCTTGCGGCGGCAGCGTCGGGGTCAGGCTCGCATTGTGGGAGAAGGCGCGCAGCGACGCCTCGCGCGCCTGTTCGCGGAAGCCGCGCATCTCGTGGAGCATCGGCGTGAGCTGGCGCACGATGCACAGCGTCGTCGAGAGCACCAAAAAAGCGAGGATGGCGACGAACCAGCCCGCGTTATAGACCGAATACAGGCCAAGCCTGGCGAAGACCGGGTCCCAGAACTGGCCGAACTGGTTGAGGTAAGCGTTCGCGGGTTCGTTCTGCTGCACCACGCTGCCGATGATCGAGGCGATCGCCAGCACAGTGAGCAGGCTGATGGCGAAACGCATCGAACTCAAGAGTTCGATGGCTGCCTCCAGTGTGCTGGAACGCGCGTTGGGTCGTCGCTGCATCGTGATCCTATCGGGGGAAAGGAGATCGGGGGGATCGGGGGGGATCGGAAAACAAAAAGGGGGCGGCTTTGCGCCACCCCCACCGTAAGTGCTTTCCGGTGGCAGAAAAGTTTCAGCGCAACCGGGATGCGTAATCGGACACGGCCTTGATTTGCGCTTCGGTCATGCGCAACGCCACGGCGCGCATCATGCTTGCCGGATCGTTGGCGCGGGCATCGTCGCGAAACGCCTTCAACTGCGTTTCGAGGTATTGCGGGAATTGCCCCGCGAGCGCCGGGTACTGGGATGGAATGCCCTTACCCGCAGGGCCGTGGCAGCCCGCACAGGCCGGGATGTTGCGCGAGGCGTCGCCCGCACGCCAGAGTTTTTTGCCGATGGTGATGTTGTTTGCGTCCGCGGGCTCCGCCGCCGCCGGTTGCATCGGCTGCGCCGCGAAATAATCGGCCATGGCGCGCGTCATGGGTTCGTCCGCGAGCGCGGCGGCCCACGCGTTCATGTCGCCGTTTTCGCGCGCCACTTTATCGTTGTCGAACTTGAAATCCTGCAACTGCTTGTAGAGATAGTCGGCGTGTTGTCCGGCCAGTTTGGGTGTGGCCGTGGCCGGGTGCGTGGCCTGATCCTGCAGGAAAGGCCCCGCGCCATTGCCGGTCTGGTCGTGGCAATTGGCACAGGTATCGATGGTGTCCTTGACGGCTTCGATTGTCTCCGGTGAGTAGCCTAGCACTTGAAGCAGCGCATCGGCGGGAATCGGGGCAGAACTCTGGGCCTGAAGGCCGCCGGCGGCCAGCAGCAGCGACAACAACAAGGAGCGCTTGATCATGATGTCCTCGAAAAGCTGTGGGAGGTGTCTTCAGCGCGTTATTCTATAACACGAAGCCTTTTTGTACGACTGCCCCGCCGCGTTTTGTTACTGCGCGCTTTGTTACTGCCGCCTCTCTTGCCCATGTCCATCTTCCGTCACGCCTGTTTCGAGACTTCCATCGCCCAACCCGCGCAACTGCCGTCCGCCGACGGTTTCGAGATCGCTTTCGCCGGACGCTCGAATGCCGGAAAATCCAGCGCAATCAATGCATTGGCGAATCACACCCGGCTAGCCTACGTCTCCAAGACGCCGGGCCGCACGCAATTGCTGAATTTCTTTCGCCTCCCGTGCGGCGCGCGCATCGTCGATTTGCCCGGCTACGGCTACGCCGCCGTGCCGGAAAGAGTCCGTCTGCAATGGCAAGGCTTGATCGAAAACTACCTGAAAACCCGCGATGCGCTTATCGGTCTGGTCTTGATGATGGATGCTCGCCATCCGATGACTGATCTCGACCGGCAGATGATCGGCTGGTTCGCGCCCACGGGCCGTCCCATTCACATCCTGCTCACCAAGAGCGACAAGCTCTCGCGCGGCGCGGCCAATGCCGCCCTGCAAAAAACGCGCGCCGATCTCATTCGCCTGCGCGGACGGCTCACCGTGCAACTTTTTTCCAGTCTCTCGAAAATCGGGCTCGAAGAATGCGACAAGATGGTGGCGGGGTGGTTGGATGAGGAAGCGCCCGGGGTGGGTTGATGTCGCGTGCGCTGTTTTTCGCGGATGAGAGGTCACCTTTGGGTCGCCGTACTGGATTCCGGCTTGCGCAGAAATGACGGGGAATCCGCTTTGAGCGACCCGGCGTCGTACACCACCGTGCAGTTGCGTCCGGCATCTTTGGCGGCGTAAAGGGCTTCGTCGGCGCGGCGCAAGGGGGCGTCGGCGGTCATGTCGTCGGTGCGCAGGCCGGAGATGCCGATGCTGACCGTGACCGGGATGATGACGTTGCCGATATGCGCCGGGTTGCACTCGAAGGCGCGGCGCAGGCGCTCGGCCAGTTCCCGTGCGCCGTGGATGCCGTCGCCGGGCAGGAGGACGGCGAACTCCTCGCCGCCGAGACGGCCGATGATGTCGCTGCGGCGCACGCTCTGGCGCACGACGCGCACGAAGTTGCTCAATACCGCGTCGCCCGCGGCGTGGCCGTGGGTGTCGTTGACGTGCTTGAAAAAATCGAGGTCGGTCATCAGCAGCGATGCCAGTCCGCCGTGACGACGTTGGCGGGCGAGTTCGGCATCGAGCCGTTCGAGGAAGTGGCGCCGGTTGCTCACGCCGGTCAGCGAATCGGTGGTGGCCAGGCGCAGCAGGGCTTCCTGTCGGTTGCGCTGTTCGGTGATGTCGTGGAAGACGACCACGACGCCGGTGCGGCGGCCTTGCTCGAAGATCGGCGTGACCGTCATTTTCACCGGAAAGAAACTACCGTCGCGACGTAGAAGGGATTCTTCGCAGGTGCGCGCCTCGCCGTCGGCGAGGGTTTGCATGAACGGACAGGTTTCGGTGGAGTAGGGGCGGCCGTCGGGGCGGTGATGGTGAAAGAGGTGGTGCGGGTTTTTGCCCATGACCTCATCGCGGTGATAGCCGTGCATCTCCAGTGCGGCGCGGTTGATGAAGGTGATGCGGCCTTCGTTGTCGACGCCGCAGATGCCGTCGCCCGCCGCTTCCAGCAACAGGGTGTTGTGGCGCGAGAGTTTTTCGATCGTTTCGGTGTTTTCGCGCAGACGTCGCTCCCACTGTCGGCGCGACAGGGAAATGACGAAGAAGATGCAAAGTTGCGCGATGACGTAGCCGGTCAGCGTGCCGCGCAATATCGCCATGCTCTCGGCGGATTTGATGATGGTGCGTGCATCGATTTGCCAGCATGCGTACAGGCCCACTGCCGCGAAAATGACAGCGAGCGTGGTGCTGGTGAGCAAAATGACGAGCCGGTAGGGCATTGTTGTGCTTGCTGTACTGGCGGGAGGGTGCTCCGATTGTAGGGCGTGTACGTGGTTTCCGCACTAACATTCTTCACGGGATTGCCATGTGTTAGTCGTCATCGTCCGTGATAGGGTTCCCGCGCCGCCGCAACAGAAAGCGGGCGGGATCCATTGCGTCAGACAATTCGCGCTCGATGGGCATCGGCTCGCCTTCGATCCGGGCGGCCAGCGTCTCGCCCACGAGCGTCGCCCAGGTGAGTCCGCGCGCGCCGAAACCGGAGATGGCGTACAGGCCGTCGTGATGCGGCAAGCTGGCGAGCGTCGCGGGCGGTTCGGCGCAGGTGACGGCGGGCACCGCGCCCACGAGTGGCAGGCGGTCGGGGGATACCGGGCGAAAGCCGACCCGTGCGCCGGGCGCGGCGGGTTCGAGCGCGACGGTGTAACCGGGCAGGATGGCTTCCAGTCTGGCGAGGTTTGCCTGCTGATCGGAGCGTCTGGCGTTCGTTTCCGGGTCGCCCACATCGAAGCTTGCGCCGGCGCAGCGCCGCCCATCGACGGCGGGCGTGACGTAGCCGCCGCAACAGACCACGACGCGCGGCGGCGAGGACTGCGCCGCGGGCAGTTCGCTCACCTGTCCGCGGGCGCTCCAGACTGGCATCGGCGCGGCTTGCGGGAACGCGGGCATGCCCACGCCTGCGGCGAGGATCAGCACCGGCGCGGCGGCGAGGGTCGCGCCGTCTGCCGCAAGCGCATGCCAGAGGCCGCCCCGGCGTTCGATGCCCGCGATGCGGCGCGAAAAGTGTGTCCGCACGTTTTCGGGAAACGCGGCGAGATTGGCGGCGCACAGGCTCCACGGCTGCACCCAGCCGCAGGCAGGGAAATGCCAGCCGCCGCGCGGCACGGGCCAGCCGATGATTTCGCTCGCTTCGCCCGCCGCAACGGTGCGCAGCACTTCGGCGGGCAGCGCGAGGCGTTCGACCACGGCGCGCATTTTCGCTTCCTGCGCCGCGTCGCGCGCCAGATGCAGCACGCCGGTCGCTGCCGCGCGCAGGGGCAATCCGAGGGCTTGCGCGGCGGCGATGTGCCGCCAGCCGTAGATTGCACCGAGGCGGGAGATGCGGCTCAGGCGATTGTCGTCGAGGCTCGGTTGTGGGCGAAGCACCCCGGCATGGTTGCCGGAGGCGTATTGGCCAGGGCCGGGCAGGGCCTCGATGACGTCGATTTCCCAGCCGCGCGTGGCCAGCCGCTCGCTGACGGCGCTTCCCGCCGCGCCTGCGCCGATTACGATGGCGTGCCGTTCGGCGGGTATGACGGGCGCCGGGCGTTGCAAGTCCGGGTGCAGATGACCGCGCAGCATTTGGCGCTTGCCGCCGAAACCGGGCGCTTTTCCAGTGACGAAGCGCGCCCGCCGCAAGCCTTCGCGTACCTCGCCCGCCACCGACCACGTCGCCAACGTCGCACGCGGCGCGGCGCGGCGCGAGAGCAGGTAAAACACTTTTGCCGCCCACATGTCCGGGTTCTTCGCCGGGGAAAAGCCATCGAGATAGATGGCGTCGGCACAAGCGTCGATCTGCGCGAGCCCTGCGCGCACGTCGCCGAAATAAAGCGTCAGGAACACGCGGCCGCCGTCGAGATGCAGGCGATGCATACCCGGCGTGAGCGGCGGCCAGTTGGCGCGCAACGCATCGGCCAGCGGCGCGAGTTCCGGCCAGTGCATGTGTAGACGGGCGAGGTCTTCGCCGCGAAACGGATGCAGTTCGCAGGAGATGAAATGCAGGGTGCGAGAACGCGCCGGGTCGTCGCGCCAGGCGGCCCATGTCGCCAGAAAATTGAGTCCGAGCCCGAAGCCCGTCTCCAGTACGACGAAGCGCTCGCGCCCGCGCCAGCGTTCCGGCAAGCCGTTGCCCGCGAGAAACACATGCCGCGCCTGCCCGAGCCCGCCGTCGGCGGAGTGATAGACGTCCTCAAACGCCTCGGAATACGGCGTGCCGTGGGCGTCGAACTGGAGCGAAGCGGGCTGGATGGGCATGGCCGGCAGTGTAAACAAAAAAGCCGGGGCAACTTTTACAACGCCCCGGCGGGATGGAAGAAAATCAGCGTTCGATCAGCCGGCGCGAGTAAGTCGTATGAGGGCTTGAAAACGCCGTCTATCATCCCTATATGCGCGGACATCTCGTTTATCTGCACGGAGAACCTCGATGTCCCAAGCCCAAGCCGCCGAAACCCTCAATTTTCAGGCCGAGGTGAAGCAACTGCTTCATCTGGTGATTCACTCGTTGTACTCCAACCGCGAAATTTTTCTGCGCGAGTTGATTTCGAATGCTTCCGATGCCTGTGACAAGTTGCGGTTCGAGGCCATCGACAAGCCTGAATTGCTGGAAGGCGACGCCGATCTGGAGATTCGGCTCACTTTCGACAAGGATGCGAAGACGATCACCCTTGCCGACAACGGCATCGGCATGAGCCGCGACGAAGTGGTCGCCAACCTCGGCACCATCGCCAAGTCGGGCACGCGTGAATTCTTCGGGCAGCTGACGGGCGATCAGCAAAAGGACGCGCACCTGATCGGGCAATTCGGTGTCGGCTTCTATTCTTCGTTCATCGTCGCGGACAAAGTGACGGTCTTCAGCCGCCGCGCCGGGCTGCCTGCGGGGGCGGGCGTGCGCTGGGAATGCGCGATGACCGGCGATGCGGCGGGAGCCTATACGGTCGAGGCGGTGGAGCGCGCGGCGCGCGGCACGGAAATCGTTCTGCATCTGCGCGACGGGCAGGAGGATTTGCTATCGAACTGGCGGCTGAAGAGCCTTGTGCGCAAGTATTCCGACCATATCGTCCAGCCGATTTTAATGAAGGTGCAACAGTGGGACGAGGAGAAGAAGGCCGAGGTCGAAACGGGTGAGGAAGAAACCGTCAATCAGGCCAACGCTCTGTGGACGCGGCCCCGCAACGAGATTACCGAGGACGACTATCGGGCGTTCTACAAGCACGTCGGCCACGATGACGAGGAGCCGCTTGCGTGGACGCACGCCAAGGTGGAAGGGCGCCAGGAATACACACAACTGCTCTATATTCCCGCGCACGCGCCGTTCGATCTGTGGGATCGCAACGCGCGCCACGGCATCAAGCTCTACGTGCGGCGCGTGTTCATCATGGACGACGCTGAAAAGCTGATGCCGCTCTACCTGCGCTTTGTGCGCGGCGTGGTGGATTCAGCCGATTTGCCGCTCAACGTGTCGCGCGAAATTTTGCAGGAATCGCGCGACATCGATGCCATCCGCAAGGGCTGCACGAACAAGGTGCTCGGCTTGTTGGCAGGGCTGGCGGACAGCGACGATGCGGCGGAAAAGGAAAAATACGCGCAGTTCTGGAAGGCTTTCGGGCGCGTGCTAAAGGAAGGCGTCGGCGAGGACTTCGCCAACAAGGAGAAGATCGCCGGTTTGCTGCGCTTTGCCTCTACCTCGACCGATACGGCGGATGAAACCGTTTCGTTCAAGGATTACGTCGGGCGCATGCAGGACGGGCAGGAGAAGATCTACTTCGTCACTGCCGAGAGTTTCAATGCCGCGAAGAACAGTCCGCACTTGGAGATTTTCCGCAAAAAAGGCATCGAAGTGCTGCTGCTCTCCGAGCGTGTCGACGAATGGGTGATGGGCAATCTCACCGAGTTCGAGGGCAAGCCGCTGCAATCGGTCGCCAAGGGCGGGCTGGATTTGGGGAAGCTTTCGGACGAGACGGAAAAGAAGGAAACCGAGCAAGCCGCCGACGAATTCAAGCCCCTGGTCGACAAGATCAGGACGAGCCTGGGCGAGCGTGTCAAGGATGTGCGCGTCACGCTGCGGCTGACGGATTCCCCTGCCTGCCTCGTCGCGGACGAGCACGATCTGGGCATGAATCTGGGGCGCATCCTGAAAGCTGCCGGTCAGGAAGCACCGGAAGCAAAGCCGATCCTCGAAATCAATCCGCATCACCCGGCGGTGCAGCGTCTGAAAACGGAGGAGACGCAGTTCGACAACTGGGCGGCGGTGCTGTTCGATCAAGCATTGCTCGCCGAAGGCGGCACGCTGGACGACCCGGCAAGCTTCGTGAAACGGATCAATCAGTTGATGCTGGCGGTGAGCGCGCGGTGAGGGGAATTTCCTGACCCTCAGGAGCAGGCGTAGGGCGGGCTACCCCCGCTCTACGAATCCGGGTTTTTCGTCATGCCGCGCGAAGTCGCGGTATCCTTGACAGGACGAGTCGGAAAGCATCCAAAGCGGAAAGGATTACATGTATAGTGCGCAAGGCAGAAATGCGAGAGTGTTAATATGTTCGAATATATTATGCGTTCCATTGAACGTCTATCGAATAGAGATGTGGACATTCGTGGACGACCATGGCTCAAGCGGGAGAGCGTGTCTGCGTATTTTACGGCAGGAAGCACGAGATCCAATAAAGTTGTAATGCCTTTTGGGTGTGGTTCTTCAGATGATTTGGGAACTACAAATCCTGAGACATATAATATTAAGGAACCGGAGGGAATGCCTCTCGGAACTGAGCGCATTGAAGTTGCGCTCGCGCGAAGTAAGATTGAACGCAAAGCAATGCGTAGCGATGATAATGTGCCGGGGTTTTATATTGGGAAAAGACCTGTAAATGGTACGCCATTGACGACGCCAGAAAGTTGGGAGGATATAACCGGCTATATGCATCATTATATCTGTTATCTTGATTTCGGCCCAGGGGCTAGCCGACCTGTATGTAGGGGGTTCACGTATGCCAACGAGTCGGAAAGACATTTCATCATGCGTGCGTATAGAGGACATCTATCAGGGCGGCTTGGAGACGAACGGGGCGATTGGTTTTCAGTGACCAATTGCAAAACGATTGATGGGCTTTATTTTAGCAATGAAGAAAGATATAGATCAATAGTAGATGCACAACACGTGGGGAGGTATAAGGGGACGTCTATCCAGAGACTGATACGCGCTCGTGAAAAGTTTAGGGAAATAATTTCTCGGCCTCCCAGCCTGTGGGGCCTTGGGCCAGGTTTGACCGACTGCCAAGAATGGGTAACAGGCACAATTGACGAGCTTTTGAAGGCCCAGTTTAAATAATAGGTGGATGAACATGCCTTTAATAAAAAAAATATGTATCCATATACGAAACCTGTTGGTGAGGATGTTTTTTGTTTTTTGGATTTATATATTAATATTGGATGGCATCGAAATAGGGGAGTTTCCGGTTGTTGATCGTGGTTTTTTGGGTCTTACCGTTGTATTGCTTTTTTTTCTTCAGTATTCTAATTTTGATATTATTTTTCTAAAAAAATATATTGATAAAAAACCGTTTATATTTTCCGTTTATATGGCCTATTTCGCCCTATGGTGTTGGGTTGTTTTTCAGTCTTTTAATCCGCCCGCTTCAGGTGCAGGGGTGTGGCTGACGTTCAGGCTGTTTGAGATTGCTCCAATTTCGGAAACGATAATATCTCTTGTCGGTGCCTGTCATTATTGGTTATTTATTTCCCCTGGTCCAGAAGCTGCGGTTTCTGATTTTGAATTTTACTTGGAAATGATCATTCGTGTCGCTTTGTCGTTTGTCGTGTTGGCGTATATATTGAAGTTCGCAAAACGAAAATTTGGGAATATAAAACCCTGACATGTCGCGATTCAAGAACAAATAATCCTATATCCGCTGAAGCTAGGGATTTGCGTTTCATGGCGCGGGTGTCAACGCCTTCAACAACATCGGCACGATCTCGAAGCCGCGCTCGAACAAATCTTGCAGCACGGGGCCGAAGTTGCCCATCAGCATGATGAGGGAGAAAAAGCCGACGGCCATCGTCACCGGAAAGCCGATGGCGAACAGGTTCAGTTGCGGCGCGGCGCGGGTGAGGACGCCGAGCGCGGTGTTGGTGACGAGCAGCACCGCGAGCACGGGCAGCGACAGCAGCAGGCCCGTGGCGAAAATGGTCGCTCCGGCGCGCGGGATGACCGCCCAGCCCTCGCCTGCCAGGGCCGCGCCGACGGGCAGCCACTCGAAGCTGTTCGCCAAAAGGTGAATCATCACCAGATGGCCGTTGAGCGATAAAAAGAGCAGCGTCGCCACCATGCTCATGAAATCCGCGAGCACGGCGCTTTGGCCGCCGGAATTGGGGTCGAAGAAGAGCGCGAACGACAGGCCCATCTGCATGCCGATGAACGAGCCCGCGAGGTCGATGGCGGCAAAGACGAGCCGGACGGTGAAGCCGATGGCCGCGCCGATGAACACCTGCTCGCCCATCACCAGCAGGCCGATGCCCGATCCGGGCGCGATGTCCGGCATGGGGGGGGCGGCGGGCAAGAGCGCAATGGCGATGCCGATGCCTACCGCCAGGCGCACGCGCACCGGTATGCCGCGTGTGGAGAATACGGGTGCGGCCATCAGCAGGCCCAGCAGGCGCGCGAATGGGAACATGAACGCCGCGAGCCATGCATCCAGTTGGGCCGAGGTGACGCTGAAGAACATGCGCGGCCCCGCCTGTGGCTAGCCGATCATCGCTGGAATGGAGGTAAACAGGCGGCGCATGAAGTCGGTGATCATCGTGACCATCCACGGCCCGGCCAGTACCAGGGTGAGGAAAATCGCCACCACCTTGGGCACGAAGGTGAGGGTCATTTCGTTGATCTGCGTGGCGGCCTGAAAGATGCTGATGATGAGCCCGGTGACGAGCGCGGCAAGAAAGAGCGGCGCGGATACCATCAGCGTGACTTCGACGGCCTGACGGCCCAGTTCGACGACGGCAGTGGGGGTCATGGTGTGAGTCTCCTAGGTTGCGCCGAAGCTCTGCACGAGCGAGCCGATGATCAGCCCCCAGCCATCGACGATCACGAACAGCATGAGTTTGAAGGGCAGCGACACGATGACTGGCGACATCATCATCATGCCCATCGACATCAGCACCGAGGCGACCACCATGTCGATGATGATGAAGGGGATGAAGACGATGAAGCCGATCTGGAAGGCGGTTTTGACCTCGGAGGTGACGTAGGCGGGAATGACCACGTTCATCGGGAGTTGCTCGGCTTTTTCCACCGGCTCGGTCCTGCTGATCTGGGTAAACAGCGACAGGTCGGATTCGCGCACCTGATGCAGCATGAACGTGCGCATGGGGATGGCGGCGCGCTCCAGCGCCTGATCCAGCTCGATTGCGCCCTCGGCCATCGGGCGATAGGCCTCGGTATAAACCTGCTTCGCGACCGGCGACATGATAAAGAAGGTGAGAAACAGCGCCATGCCGATCAATACTTGATTGGGCGGCGAGGTCTGGGTGCCCATTGCCTGCCGCAGCAGGGCGAAGACGATGATGATGCGGGTGAAGCTCGTCATCATCAGCACCAGCGCGGGCAGGAAGCTCAACAGTGTGAGCAGCAGCAGGGTTTGTACCGTCAGGCTATAGGTGGTGCCGCCACCCGGCGCGGGGACGGCGGTGAGCGCGGGCAGGCCAAACAGGTCCGTTTCCGATTCCTGCCCCCCGGCGGCCAGCGGCAACAGGGCCAGGGCGAGCGCGGCGGCGGTGCGAAGGTGCGCGGCGAGGCTAGGACGCATTGCGCCGAGCCTTGATCGCATCGCGCAGACGGTTGGCGAAGCAGGCGAGAGGGGAGGCGGCGGGCGCATCAGCGCTTGCGGCGGCGGATGCGATCGGCAATTTCAGTTCGTCACGGCTAAAGATGTGCAGCGTGCGCACGTTGTTCGGGGTGACGCCGAGCATCATCACTTTATCGCCTGCTTCGAGCAGCACCACTTTTTCGCGCGGCCCGAGCGCCGTGACGCCGATGATGCGCAGCATGCCGTTGCCGCGCAGGGGAACGGAGAAGCGTTTGAGCAGCCAGACACAGCCGGCGAGGACGGCGAGTACCAGCACCAGCCCGAACAGCATTTGTCCGGTTCCGGCCAGCGGTGACGGTGGCAGTGTGGGTGGCGGCGCACTTTCGAGCATTGCCCGGGAGGTTCCGGCGCAGGCGAGGAGCACGGCGGCAAGGAACGCCCGCACGCAAGGCGCCCCTGCAAAAACGTCTACTCGCGGGGCGGCATGGCAGGCGCCTGTCACGATGTTTTTCAGGAAGGCGCGGGCAGCGGCAGAGGGCTTCAAAGAGGGCTTCATCATGGCGCGCTCAATGATGGATTTTGCGCATGCGTTCGGCGGGCGTGATGATGTCGGTGAGGCGGATGCCGAACTTGTCGTTGACCACCACTACTTCGCCTTGCGCGATCAGGGTGCCATTGACCAGCACGTCCATCGGTTCGCCCGCCAGACCTTCGAGTTCCACTACGGAGCCGTGCGCCAGTTGCAGCAGATTGCGGATGGTGATCTTGGTGCGGCCGAGTTCGACGGTGATCTGTACGGGAATGTCGAGGATCATGTCGAAGTCGTTGAGCGAGCCGGGTTTCGCGCTGTCGCCGAGATCTTCGAACAACTGGCTCGCGGGCTTGGCCTGATAGGGCGACTCTCCGGCGGCGGAGGCGAGATCGGCGGCAACCTTGGCCGCTTCGGGGTCGATCTGACTTTCGGCGGCGGCCTGCTCCGACATGGCTGCGGCCCAGTCGTCCTCGGCGTGGCCGCTGTCGTCCGCGGCCTCGGACGGTGCTTCGGCGGTGGTCGTGTCCGCTGCGGCACTTTCACCGTCGCTTGCGGCCTGCTCCGACATGGCCGCGGCCCAATCGTCCTCGCTGACTGGCGTTTCGGCGCCGGTGCGGGTGTCCTCGTCAGCCATGATGCGGGCCTCCCGAAAGCTTGTTGAGGGGTTCGCTGCTGCCGATCAGTCGTTCGACTTTCAGCGCGTACTGGTGATCGCGGGTGCCGGAATGGCATTCGAGCACCGGCACGCCGTCGACTTCGGCTTGCAGCAGCGGCGGCACGTTGAGCGGAATCACGTCGCCCACGCGCATGTTGACGATGTCGCGCAGGGTGGCGCTGGCGGTACCGAGATTGCAGACCAGTTCCACGTCCGCGCCCTGCAATTCCTGCGAGAGCATCGTCACCCAGCGCCTGTCCTGCGAGAGGTGGTCGCTTTGCATCGTGGAGTAGAGCAGATCGCGGATCGGCTCCAGCATCGAATAGGGGAAGCAGATGTTCATCTCGGCCTGCACGTCGCCCATCTCCAGCGTAAACGCGGTGGCGACCACGATTTCGGACGGTGTGGCGATGTTGGCGAACTGCGAATTCATCTCCGAGCGCACGTATTCGAGTTCGATGTGAAACACCGGATCCCACGATTTGCCGTATTCGGTAAACGCGACATTGAGCAAGCCTTGAATGATGCGTTGCTCGGTGGCGGTGAAATCGCGCCCTTCGACGCGGGTGTGGAAGCGCCCGTCGCCGCCGAACATGTTGTCGATGACCACGAACACCAGCGTCGGGTCGAACACCACCAGCCCCGTGCCGCGCAATGGTTTGGCGAGCACGAGGTTGAGGTTGGTCGGCACCACGAGGTTGCGCACGAATTCGGCGTATTTCTGCACCTTGATCGGGCCGACCGAGACTTCGACGTTGCGGTGCATGTAGTTGAAGAGGCCAATGCGGAAATAACGCGCGAAACGCTCGTTGATGAGCTCCATCGTGGGCATGCGCCCGCGCACGATGCGCTCCTGCGTCGCCATGTTGTAGGTGCGCACGCCGCCCTTTTCTTCCTCCTCGGCGACGGGGGCGTCGGACTCTCCGTTGACGCCGCGCAGCAGGGCATCAACTTCTTCTTGCGAAAGAAAGTCCGCAGACATGATCCAAGCCTGTCACTGAACGATGAACGAACTGAACAGCACCGCCCGAATCGGCCCCACGGCCAGCGATTGTGTGTCCGGTGGTGGCGGCGGCACGCCGAGCAGGGTGTTGAGCTGATCATGTATTTCCTGCGCCAGCGCTTCGCGCCCCTTGATGTCCTGCACCTCGGAGGCCAGCTTGGCGGACATCAACATGTTGATGCGATGCCGTATCTCCGGCATCCAGCCTTTCAGGGCCTCGGCGGTGGCTTGATCCGCGACGCGCAGGGCGATCACCGCTTGCAGGTAATGGCTGTCCTCGCCCTCGGCGCTGCGCAGGTTGACGGTGAAGGGATCGAGCGGCGCGAAAACCGGTGGCTTGGTGAGATCGACGGTGGGCGGCTGCACCACGACCTGCTGCGCCGCCGCGAGCTCGGCGGCGGCATCGTGACCGCTGTTGCCGCCGCTTTTGCGCAGTAGCAGCAGCGCGCTGATGCCGAGGACGGCGAGCAGCAGTACCGTCACCAGGATCAGCACGATGATCAGCAGCACCTTGCCGCCGCGCCTGGGCTTCGGCGGCGCGGCTTCGGCGGCGGTCGTCTCGGGTTTGGCGGGTGTCTTGGTGGCAGCTTGTTGCGCCATGACTTTTCTCCTTTTCTACGCTTGATTATTGCGTGCCGCCATCGCCCGCCAAGCGAGGAAAAGTGAGGCTTGCCGCCCTTTATTCACCCGCTTCAGGCAAAGGTGTTGACCAGTCCCACATTTTCCCGAATGACCCGAAGCGCCGATGCAACGCCCGTCGCATCGGCGCGGTCGGCGTCGCGGGGTGCGGGCGCCCCCGATCCGGCGCGGGCATCGCCCTCTGCCTCGCCCTGCGTCTGGCGTTCGGGCGAGGCGCCGACGCTGGCTTCGCCAAGGCTCACACCCGCCTGGGCGAGCATTTCGCGCAGGCGGGGCAGCGCCTGTTCCAGCGCGTCGCGTGCTGCTTGCGAGGAGGCGACGAACTGCGCCGTGCTCTGATCGCCATTCATCGTGATCGACACTTCCACCCTGCCCAGATGCGGTGGGGTGAGCACGAGTTCGGCTTTGCTTTCGCCGCGTCCGAGCATCCACAGGACGCGGTTGCCGACTTCCTCGGCCCAGCCCGGTTGCCCGAGGGCGGAAGGCACGGCGACGGCGGGCGGCGCGGCGGCCTGCGCCAGGGCGGGCGCGTGCAGCGCGTTCAGGATCGGAATGGGGTTGGGGTTGGGGTCGGCGCTGGCAATGGTGTTGGTAATGGCGCTGGACGCGGCGCTCTGCGGGCCCATGATGGAGATTTCCGCGCGGCGGGCGAGCGCGGCGACGGCCGCCGTGGCGCTTGTCTCCTTTTCTGCCGGCTTGAGCGCGGCGGCGCGCTCGTCGTGGGGGACGGCCAGCGCGGCGGCGCTGGCCGTGGGGCGCTTGCCTTGGGAGGGGAAAGCGTCCATTTCGGCGCTGTCCTTGGGCAGGACGAAGATGGTGTCTGCAAAATCGCCCTCGGTTGCGGCCTCGCCGGATGTGTCGGCACTGTTTGTTTGTGCAAGCAAGGCGGCCAATGCGCCGTTTGCGTTCGCGTCCGTTTGCTCGCCGTTGGCCGCGGCGGGGGAAGGGGCGGCAATTCCGCTCAGCAGGGCGGCAATGGTTGCCGCAAGCGTGGCGGCGATGGCGGTGTCTCCAGGCGGTGGCGCTGCGGTGACGGTGTTTTCGTTCTGGGTGTCGTCCGTTGGGGGGGCGGGGGTGGGAGAGGGCGCGGGCGCGGCGGCGTCGGCTTTATCGCCTGTTGGGACGGGCGGTGCGGACGCTTCGCGCGTCGGGGCGTCGGGGCGTGTGTTGCCGGGTTCGTGCAGGCGCTCGCGCAGGGCGTCGGGAAAACCGGCGCGATCCGATTCTCTGCTGCCGGGGCGCGAAGCCTCGCTGTGCACCATCGGCGTGGACGCGGAGAGGTTCAGCATGTTGTTCGATAACGGGTGGGCCATGTTCTTGTCCTCGTCTGTCCGGGCCAGGGTCAAGACGGAGAGAGCAAGGCATGTGCCAGATGCGGCGCGTTCAGGCCGGATTTTCGTTCTTTTCGCGGAATTTGCGCGAAGCGTGCTCGTCGGTAGTGCGCTGTTCCTGTTTGGTGGCTTTGCGCGCCTGTTCGTTCTGGAAACGGTGCGAGAGCGTATCGAAGGCGCGCACCTTGGTGCGTTGCGCCATCCATTGTTGCTGGCCTTGCGTGGTGTGCTGGCGTGCCTGTTCGACGATGCGCTGCTGCGCGTCGATGGCTTCGTCGATGCGCGTGAGGAAGGCGCCGTAGTTGCGCATGGTATCGGGACCGATGCCGCCGCGCGCGGCTTCGACGAAGCGTTCGCCGTATTCGGCGCGGTAGCGCTGGAGCAATTCGAGTTTTTGCTGATCGCTGCGCTCGGAGGCGATCAGCTCACCCAGTTGGCGTGTGATCTCATCCATGCGGGTGTTGGCGAGATCGAGCAGGGGCTGGAGCGTGAACTTATCGGGCATTGGGCATCGCCGGATTGGAGATGCGTTGATTTTAGGCGTTCCGCGGAGTGTCATCCCAGGCCATTTTCACGCTGCGATCCAAACACGGTTTTTTCCGGCGCGTTTTGCGGCATACATCGCTTCGTCGGCGCGGACGATGGCGGCTTCGGGACGCTCGCCGGGCATGATCTGGGCGATGCCGGCGCTAAATGTGATGAGCAGGCGCTCGCTGGTGGGCGCACAGAAGATGCGCTTGGTCAGTTCGCGTTGCAGGCGCACGAGGACGGCGTTGGCCTTTTCGGTCGAGGTGTCCGGCAGCAGGATGATGAATTCCTCTCCGCCGAAACGCGCCAGCGTGTCCTGTGGGCGCAGCGTCTCGCGGATCACCGAGACGAAGTGAATCAGCGCGGCATCCCCGGCATCGTGGCCGAACGAATCGTTCAACTTCTTGAAATTGTCGATGTCAAGCAGGGCCAGGCACAGCGGCGTCCGGCGGCGCCTGGCGCGGGCAGCCTCGTTTTCGTAGGTTTCGTCCAGTCCACGGCGGTTGAAAGTGCCGGTCAACTGGTCGTGACGCACCAGCCGACTGGCCTTGTCGAGTTCGTCCTGCAATTCACTGATGCGCCGCTCCGCCTCCGCGACGCGCCGCTTC
>JAIRXQ010000063.1 GCA_031268195.1 Azoarcus sp.
CAAAAAGACAGAAAACTACATAAAACAAAAGGCTGTGAACAGCCCCCTGTGTAAGTCTTTGTGCGTAAACGAAAAAACGTCAACGTGTACAACAACGGCATTCGTGCGATTGCCCTGGGGCAATTGCACGCCCCCCCCTTGCCGCTACGCATCTATACCGAACAGATGTTCTCGATAGAGATCGGAAGCTGCGGCGATGAGTCGGCGCATCTCGATGCCGCCTTTGTGTGGGATGGGATCGAGACGAATGAGATTGACCCGTCATGTGCTTGGGCACGGCGAGCCAGTCGTCGTTTGCTTGCCGTCTCCATGAGTCGCTTCAAAAAGACAGAAAGCTACATAAAACAAAAGACTGAGAGCGTCGCCCGGTGTAAGCCTTTGTGCGTAAACAAAAAAATGTCAGCTATGTATGATATCAGCATTCATGCTATTTAGTTGCCCAGTCTTTTCCATCGCTGGCACCCGATGAGGGCCGGGTTTTCTTTTTTCGATCCAATTCCATGCTTGGAGCGGCCATACAACCGGGCATACGTCTTGATGAGGATGTCGTCGGTTCATCGAAGCCGGGCGGATTCTTTTATGTCGACCGCCCCGCCGGCAGCCATATAGCCTCATCGAGAACCGAAACGGAAAAAACACTGAGCTTCACGCTCGAAGCCGGAGAAACGAAATATATCCGTACGCAGCCAAGTTTCGGCCTGCTCGTCGGGCGCATCGTACTGGATCTGGTAGACCCGCAAGAGGCGCAGGCCGAAATCAAAAAGCTTTCCTTTACAGGCACTAGATAAGCGACGCGCTTGCGTGCCGCGATCTCACAATTCGCCCGCTGTGTGCGGCCTTTGAGTGTGCGGTCTGTCTTCTCCAAAGACCGCGCACACTCAAGGTGGGCATATTTTGTCGGCGACAGCGCTTCCATTTGACTGATCCGCCAGGAAAGCGCCCGATTCCTGATGCGCTCGCCTGCGCTTTGCAATGATGCAGGCTTGAATGCGTGGGCCCTGGTGGCGGGTTACAGCCAGCGCGCTTTGCGGAATCGCCAGTAGAGCGTTGCCGCCGCTGCCGCGATGAATCCCAGTGCTGCCGGGTAGCCGTATGTCCATTGCAGTTCCGGCATGTGGGTGAAATTCATCCCCCAGATGCCCGCCAGCGCGGTGGCGATGGCAAAAACCCCGGCCCATGCCGCGAGCTTTTTGCAGACATCCGTCTGCTCGATAGTGATGAGCGAGAAATTGACCTGAATCGCGGTGGTCACGGCATCACGCATGCCGTCGAGCTCGCCGTTGATGCGCGCGAGGTGGTCATACACGTCGCGGAAATAGTGGCGGCTTTTCTCGCACACTTCGGGTACACGGCCGCTGTGGAGCCGTCCCGCCGCTTCCATGAGCGGCGTGACCGCGTGTTTGAGCACCGTGGAACGGCGTTTTTGGCGGTACAGGTGGCGGAGGCCGTTGCGCGTGTTCAGGCCGCCGTGGATGAAGATGCGTTCTTCCGTGCGTTCGATGCCGGCTTCCAGCTTTTCGATGAGCGGGAAATAGCTATCCACCACCACGTCCAACAGGGAATAGAACACGTAGCCGGTGCCGTTGGCGAGGCTTTTCGGCTCGCGTTCGCAGCGGGTGCGGACGCTGTGCAAATCCTGCCGGAAGCCGTTCTGGATGGAGACAACGTATTTCGGCCCGACGAAAACGTGCATCTCGCTTACGTGCAGGCCGTGTTCCTTGCCGCGGCTGGCGGGTTTCGGCTCGGCGTTGTCGCTCGTTTCCTTTTCTTCGACCAGATGCATGACGGCGAAAAGCTCGTCGTCGTATTCCTCGATTTTCGGGCGCTGGTGGCCGTGGTTGGCGTCCTCCACCGCCAGTTCGTGCAGGCCGAAGATCGTCTGCATGTGGGTCATCTCGTCAGGGGTGGCCTCGCGCAGTGCGACCCAGACGAAGCATTCGGGGCGCTCGAGGTAGGCGGCGATGTCGGCGGTGGAAATGTCCGCGAGCTTTTTGCCGCGCTGGTAGGCTGTGCAGTGGATGAGCATGATGACGGCCGCAAAAAAATATTTGCGAGTTTAATCTTTTGTGCCGCGCACCAGCTAGTGCAAGTCGCCGCTCGAAGGCGCTGGCAGCAGCATGATGCCTTCGTCGGTCAGGCTTTCGGTCGCGCCGCGCGCTGCCCGCTCGCGCATCGAGTGCACGTCGGTTTATTCAAATGTCGCTTTATTCACAATGGATGAAGCGGATTTCTTCCGGGAAATGCCCGCCTGTGTCTCTGGCCCGATGTGCCAGCGAGCGCAGGTCATGTCCGCTTCAGCCGAAGGCCGTTTATTTCCCGAGCAGCCAGCGCTTTTCCCATGCCGCGATTTCCGGGAGGCTGTTGTGTCCGACGCGCTCCACTTCGGTTTGGAGCGCGTGATATAGCTCGATGAGCGCGGGCGTCGGTGCGGAGGGCAACACAGGTGTGAGACGCACGCGTAACTTGCCTGCCGCCCGCGTGCCACGCGCCGGAACGCCCGCGCCGGCGATGACTTGTTCGCGTGCGACGGCCGGGCCGGGTTTGAGTTCGAGATGATGCAAGCCGCCGGGCGAGGGCACCGTCACGGTGCCGCCGCCTAGCAGCACGAAGGCGCTCACCGGGCGCTCCAGCACGAGGTCGCTGCCTTCCAGCGTGTAGAGCGGATGAGGGCGCAGCTTGATGCGCAGATGCAGATCGCCGGGGCGTCCTTTGCCGGATTCGGGTGCAAATCCCTCGCCCAGGAGACGCAATTCATCGCCGGGCAGTACGCCGGGCGGCACGGTGACGGCCAGCATCCGCGTGTCGATCTGCTTGCCGCTGCCGTTGCAGTTCGGGCAGCGCACGCGCCGGGTGTAGCCGCGCCCGTCGCAGTCTTCGCAGCGGAACAGTTCCCGGCCGATGCGCACGCGGCCGCTGCCCTGACAATGGGGGCAAAGCTGGCTGCTGGTCGATGCGATGAAGCCTTCGCCGCTGCAAACCGTGCATTCGGCGCTGGTTTTGAGCGCGACTTCCGCTTGTCCGCCCAGGCAGATGTGTTCGATATCGAGTTCGGTGTCCTGATGGCGATCTTCGCCGCGCGAGGTTGTTTTGCGTGTGCTCGCGTGCGCAGCGGCGGTGGCGCGGGCGGCGCTCTCCAGCAGGTGTTCGCAGGCCGTGCTCAGCCGCGCGAAGAATTCGCCCGCTTCGGGGGCGGGATTGCGATCCGGGTGCCAGAGCATTGCCAGATGGCGAAAAGCCTTCTTGATCGCTTCCGGCGTGGCGGCGGCGTCGACGCCAAGCAGTTTGCGCGCCTCGGCCGTCCTCACGAGCGAATCCCCCGTGTGGCTTCGCCCGATGCGGCCGCGCGCCATCTGTGCGACAATCCGCCGCCTGCCCGGGTGGTGGAACCGGTATACACAGCAGACTTAAAATCTGCCGCCGCATGGCTTACGGGTTCGAATCCCGTCCTGGGCACCATGACGTTCGCATTCATTTTGCTGTTGGGCTTCACCGGTTTGGATGGCGGTCGATGATACCGCGATCCCCTTCTTGATGCGGCGATAAATGGTGGGCCCAGCAGGACTTGAACCTGCAACCAACGGATTATGAGTCCGCTGCTCTAACCAATTGAGCTATGGGCCCCGGGAAAAAGGCTGCCGGGGCGACCGGCTGGTCGCCCCTTTTCCTTATGCGTCGCTGTCGAGGAAGCTGCGCAGCTTTTCCGAGCGGCTGGGATGGCGCAGCTTGCGCAGCGCTTTGGCCTCTATCTGCCGGATGCGCTCGCGGGTGACGTCGAACTGTTTGCCGACTTCTTCCAGCGTGTGGTCGGTGTTCATCTCGATGCCGAAACGCATGCGCAGCACCTTGGCTTCGCGTGGGGTGAGGGAGTCCAGCACTTCGGCAGTGGCGTCGCGCAGACCCGCGTAAGTGGCGGCATCCGCCGGGGCGAGCGTGGCGGTGTCCTCGATGAAGTCGCCCAGATGGGAATCGTCGTCGTCTCCGATGGGCGTCTCCATCGAGATCGGTTCTTTGGAGATTTTCATGATCTTGCGGATCTTCTCCTCGGGCATCTCCATCTTCTCGGCCAGCGTCGCGGGGTCGGGTTCCTGCCCGGTTTCCTGCAGGATTTGCCGGCTGATGCGGTTCATCTTGTTGATGGTTTCGATCATGTGCACCGGGATGCGGATGGTGCGCGCCTGATCCGCGATCGAACGCGTGATGGCCTGGCGAATCCACCACGTCGCGTAGGTGGAGAACTTGAAGCCCCGGCGGTATTCGAACTTGTCGACCGCTTTCATCAGGCCGATGTTGCCTTCCTGAATGAGATCGAGGAATTGCAGGCCGCGATTGGTGTACTTCTTGGCGATGGAGATCACCAGGCGCAGGTTGGCTTCGGTCATCTCCCGTTTGGCGCGACGCATCTTGGCTTCGCCGGTCGACATCTGGCGGTTGATGTCCTTTAATTCCTTGAGCGGGATGCCGACCCTGTCTTGCAGGGCGATGAGCTTTTGCTGTTCCTCGAAGATGGCGGGGTGGGCGCGGCGCAGGGCTTCCGAATAGGCTTTTTCCTGCGCGATCTCGTCCGGCAGCCATTCGAGGTCGGTTTCGTGGCCGGGGAACGTCTTGATGAAGTGGTGACGCGGCATGCTGGCGCGGTCGACGCACATGTGCAGGATCTGGCGCTCGTGCTGGCGCACGCGCTCGACCATGCGACGCACGGAATCGCACAGGCGTTCGATGGTCTTGGCGGTGAAGCGGATGTTGAGCAGTTCGTCGGAGATGGCTTGCTGGTGCTTGAGGTAGGTCTTGTTCTGCGAGCCGCTCTTGGCGAGCACCTTCATCATCTTTTTGTACAGATCGCGGATGAGCTCGAAACGGGTGAGCGCATCGGCCTTCAGCTGCGCGAGCGAGGCGGCGTTGGCGGCCGCTTCGGTATCCTCGCTGTCTTCGTCCTCGTCTCCGTCGTCCGAGCTGTTGTTGTTGCCAGCGGCTTCCGGGGCGTCTTCGTCGGTTTCGTCGTCCTCGCCCGATGCTTCTTCTTGCCCGGCGTCGTCGCTGTCTTCGGCGGCGGCTTCGATCTCGGCGGCTTTTTCGGCTTCTTCCTGCGCGTTGGGGTCGATCACCGCGTCGACGATTTCGTCGATGCGCATTTCGTCGCGGATGACCTTGTCGGCCGTGTCCAGCATCTCCGCGATGGTGGTGGGGCAGGCGGAGATGGCCTGCACCATGTGTTTCAGGCCGTCCTCGATGCGCTTGGCGATGTCGATTTCACCTTCGCGCGTGAGCAGTTCCACCGTGCCCATTTCGCGCATGTACATGCGCACCGGGTCGGTGGTGCGGCCGAATTCGGAATCGACCGTGGAGAGCGCCTGCTCGGCTTCTTCCTCGGCTACGTCCTCATCGACGGGGCTGGCCACGTTGTCGGTCATCAGCAGGTCTTCAGCGGCGGGCGCGGCGTCATAGACCTGAATGCCCAAGCTGTTGAAGGTGGTGATGATGTCTTCGATCTGCTCGGCATCGGCGACGTCGTCGGGCAGATGGTCGCTGATTTCGGCGTAGGTGAGGTAGCCGCGCTCCTTGCCGAGCGAGATCAGCGTCTTCAACTGGGTGCGCCGCACCTCGGCGTCGATCTGCGCCACTTCGGGATTCTGGACGACCTGTGCGGACTTGTCCCTGGCCTTGGTGTCCTTGCTTCTGGTGCCGCGCCCCCGTGCGGCGGCGGTCTTGCGGGGTTCCTTGGCTTTTTCGCGTGCCATGGCACTCCTCGAAATATGGTCGTTAGAACGTACGAAACATTAAATCGTACTATGAATCCGAGGCCCTGATAAGGGCCGCGAGCGTGCTCTTTTCCTTTAGTAGTCCATTTAGGTGGTGTTGCCCTGCTGCTGAGAGTGTGCCGCCACGTGCTTGTTCCATGAGTTCCGCAATCTCGCGGGTAATGGCATTGGCTTGAAGTTTGCGCAGACCGTCCTCGAACAGCGGCTCGATGGAGAGGGGGTCGAACTCGGTTTCGTTCAGCCCCGCGCCGACATGATCCAGCGCCTCGAAATGCGGCGTGTCGCGGAAACGTTCGATGAGCGCGGCGGGTCCGCCGATGGATTCGCCTTGCCCGGCAAGGTCGACGATGGCAAGCAGGGCGCGCCCCTCGGCGCTGCTGTCGGGAATCAGGTTGACCGGCAGGCGCGCGGCCAGCGCCGGGTGTTGGAGCACGAGGCGCAACAGCATCGAGGCCGTCGACGGCGGTGGTCGGCGCGGCGCGCGGCGCGCGGCGGGAAAAGCGCTGCGGCCCGTGGCGTTGCCGGTGGCCGGGGCACTCGTGCGTGGTGCGGGTTTGAGTCCGAAGGCTTGTTCGAGTTCTGCCTGGGTCAGCTGGCTTGTGAGGGCGATGGCCTTCACCAGTTGCAGGCGCAGAATCGCGGCCGTGTCCGGGATGCGGATGATGAGTGGCTTCGCTTCATGTACGAGGTGCGAGCGTCCTTCGGCACTGGCGATGTCGCAATGCTGCCGCAGGTGATCGAGCAGGAGGCTCGCCAGGGGGGTTGCGTGCGCGGCTGCCTCCCGGAAAGCGTCCGCGCCGTGTTCGCGCACGAAAGTGTCGGGATCGTGTTCGGGCGGCAGGAACAGGAAGGCCAGCGTCACGTCGTCGCGCAGGGCTTCGAGCGCGTTCTCCAGCGCTCGCCATGCCGCGCGCCGCCCGGCTTCGTCGCCATCGAAGCAGAACACGACACGATCGGTCTGGCGCAGGAGTGCATTGATGTGATGCGGCGTCGTGGCAGTGCCCAGTGCGGCCACCGCGTTTTCGATGCCGAACTGGGCCAGCGCCACCACGTCCATGTAGCCTTCGACCACGATGGCGAAACCGGCGTCGCGGATTGCTTTCTGGGCGAGAAAAAAGCCGTAGAGTTCGCGCCCTTTCTCGAAAAGCGGTGTTTCGGGCGAATTCAGGTACTTGGGGTCGCCGCTGTCCAGCACGCGCCCGCCGAATGCGATGATGCGCCCCCGCCGGTCATGGATCGGGAACATGATGCGATTTCTGAAGCGGTCGTAACGGCGGCCCTGCTCGTTGTCGATCACCATGCCCGCCGTGGCGAGCAGCTTGTCCTGATAATTGTTCGGGAAGATTTTTTGCATCGCCTGCGAGGCATTGGGTGCGTAGCCGATGCCGAAACGATCCGCGATTTCCTTCGAGAGTCCGCGGCGCTGGAGATAGGCGACGGCTTCGGGCGAGTGGGTCAGCGCCTCGCGGTAGAACTTTGCCGCTGCCGCGATGATTGCGACCAGACGGTCATGGTCGTCGTCCTGCCGCTTGCCGCCGCGCCCGTCGTCGGGAACCTGCATACCCGCGTCGCGCGCCAGCTCCTTGATGGCCTCGACGTAGGTGAGTCCGCTGTACTCCATCAGGAAGCCGATGGCGGTGCCGTGCGCGCCGCAACCGAAGCAGTGATAGAACTGTTTCGTCGGGCTGACCGAGAACGAGGCGGATTTTTCGCCGTGGAACGGGCAGCGTGCGAAGTAGTTCGCGCCGCTTCTCTTGAGTTGCAGATGGCGTCCGATTACGTCGACGATGTCGATGCGGGCGAGCAAATCCTGGATGAAGGACGGTGGAATCATCTGCCGCGAATGGTAGCCGCGAGGTGATCGCGAGGGTGATCGCGAATGGTAATCGCGGATAGATGGCCGCGAAATGGCCACGGATAGCGCCGCGCCGGGCGAGAATCCAAAAGGTTCTCGCCCGGCGCGGGCCTGTCTTGAGTGACGGCGCGCGCCGTCACGGAAAAAACGGTTGAGCCCGACTCTCAGTAGAGCTTCGGCGGCAGCATCTGGCTGCGCAGGCGCTTGTGATTGCGCTTGATCGCGGCCGCGAGCTTGCGCTTGCGCTCGGCGGTGGGCTTTTCATAGAACTCGCGTGCGCGCAGTTCGGTCAGTACGCCCGTCTTTTCGATCGTGCGCTTGAAGCGACGGATAGCGACCTCGAACGGCTCGTTTTCTTTGACGCGGATACCCGGCATTGCCTTGTTTCCCTGAAGTTTCTGGAACGTGAAAGGCGCGCACTATATGCGATGTTGCCGCGCAAAGCAAGGCCCTTGCCCAGGGCAATCGCACGAACCCAGCTTGCCGCTACACCTCCATGCCGAACAAGTGTGCGCGATAGAGATCGGAAGTTGCGGCGACGAGTCGTCGCACCTTGATGCCGCCTTTGCGCGGG
>JAIRXQ010000067.1 GCA_031268195.1 Azoarcus sp.
GGCGAAACTGGCTCAAGGGTCGCCTGGGCGATGCGCTGCACGCGGTGTTGTGCGGAGCAGGCCACAATCTGCGGATGATCTTGAGGAAGCTGCGGCTTCTTTTTGCGCCCATTCTGGCTCGATGGCTTATTGATGTCATCGCGGCGGATAGAGGAAACGGCAGACTGAATGGGTGTCAGTGCAGGCTATTGCGGGTTGTTCAGGACTGACTACTAAACCCTGGAGAGTTAGCCATCGTAATGATTAATTATTGCTTGGATACGCATGGATTTTTTACGATACAATCCTCTCGCTACGCTATTGATAGGCTGTCATCCTGCATCCAACGTGACTACAAAATGACGATAAGTGCTAATGGAAAAGAACAGAATGTGAGTGATGAGAAGATGCTAGAAATATTAGAAAAAGCAGATTATACGCATGGTAATTATTCTTATTTTTGGATAATAAAAGACCCTTCGCTTTGTCCGTAATATTTTAATGCTGCCATGAACAGACTATTTACGCTTACATGCGCACTTGCGGTATCGGGTTGTACTGCCCAAATAGATGCTTACCACAAGGCTGTATTAGAGAATGTTTGCGGCTATCCTATTCGTGTTATCGTTCTGGGGTACGATCTGTTCGATCCAGTAGACCAGCTTCTGAACCCTGGGGAGCTAACCATTGTAATGATTAATTTTAGGGAAAGGTTTATTGATCTTAGCTGTAAAATGGAAAATGTTCTGACAGAAACAAAACGCGAGGATATTTGGGAGGCTCTTTCCGATGCCTTCGTAGATACCGATGTTGACTATGATTCTATTGTTGCAAGAATAAGTGACGTGGAACCTGCGCAACTTGAGCATATTTTCTTTTCAGAAGTTGCTCCTGTTTGTGGATATAACCTGATGTCACCCGCTCCGCCCGAATGGATTGGTTTTGATAGGGAATACTTGTTTAAGATGATTCGAGAAATGCAAGAACGTAATAAAAATTCGGCCATCGCGCAAATACGTCACAAATTGTTTGTTATATTTTGCCGCTGGAATTTTCGTGGCTTCTGGCGATCCATTTCTACAAGGCTACCAGAAAATCATCAGTGGGGCGGCGAGACAAGGCCCAAGGCCCAAGCCTTGAACACGATCAATGGAATGCTCAAGAAATGAAATCATTCAGACAAATTCTGATTTTATCGTTGGTCTTCCCAATTTACGGAGCCATTCAATGGATTGTGAGCATGATTTATCCAGATCCATGCGGTAACGGAACAACTTGCGGCAATACTACAGTACAAATCTTGGCTATTTCAATGCTTGTACTGTTTCCGGTTTTATCCGCCATATTCATGGCATGGGCTTTTAGAGATTATAACATTCGTTGGCGCTATGCCGTGTTTTTTGTGGTTTCAATATTGTCCACCGTACTGGCGGCGATATTCGTCATTGCGGTAACGATTTTGATGATGGATGTTATAGTAAAGCACAGCAAGACATTTTATATGTTTTTTGAATATGGTGGTAGATCAGGTGGTAATTTAATGCCTAAGGATTTCCTTTTGCTTTCGCTGTTTGTCCCCGCCTATTTGGCTTTAACCTGCCTCGGAGTCCGCATTTGCAAAGCAATCCCGTTTCTACGCCGGCGCGGCAGTGTGAAAACGTCTTGAAGACAATTTTCCGGCTTCGGGCGTCTTTCCCATGTCATGCCCGTTATCCATGCTGCGCTGGTTCTTGCCGCGCGATTCGCGCTGGGCGGATGCGCGTCTCCGAAGCACCTCTTTGGGCGGCCGTATTTTGTGCCCGCCATTTTTTATCACATACAATGCGCTCGTTGAATCGCATTCCTTTCACCCACTCTCATCATGCTTGAAGAACTCCTCCCCTATTTCGAACGAGAACTGGCGAATTTGCGCGAATTGGGTGGCGAATTCGCGCGCCGCTATCCGAAACTGGCCGGGCGCCTGCAACTGTCCGAGGATCGTTGCGAAGACCCGCACGTCGAACGGCTGGTCGAAGCCTTCGCTTTCCTGGGCGCACGCATCCATCGCAAGCTTGACGACGAGTATCCGGAAATCGCCGCGAGCTTTCTGGAGGTGATGTATCCGCACTACCTGCGGCCCATCCCGTCCATGACCATCGTCCAGTTCGGGACCGATGCGCGGCGGCCCGAGATCGCCAAGCGCTATACCGTTCCCCGCCACCAGATTGTGAACGCGCCGCCCGTGGGCGGGACGGTGTGCCGGTTTCGCACTTGCTACCCGGTCGATCTCTATCCGCTCGCCGTCGTCCAGGCGCGGCTCGAACTTACCTCCGGGTCGGCCTATCTGCGGCGGCTCGCGCCCGAGGCCGCCGCCGTGCTTACGCTGGAACTGGAGACGCCCGGCGGCATCGGCGTCGCGGGTATCAGGGTCGATGCGTTGCGCTTTTTTCTCGATGGCGAAACCGCGCTCACGCATCTGCTCCATGAATTGCTGCTCTCGCGCACGAAATGGGTGAGGGTGGGCGATGGCCGCGACGATCCGGCGCGCACGCGCGACTTTCCGGCATCGGTCGTCGCGCCGGTCGGGTTTGGGCGGGACGATGGGATGATCGACTACGATGAACGCTCGTTTCTCGGCTACCGGTTCCTCACCGAGTATTTCGCGTTTCCCGAGAAATTCCTCTTCGTCGATCTCCAGCGCATCGGCGAGGCCGCATCGGCTCTTTCGGGCAACAAGCTCGTCATCCAGTGCATCATCGACCGCTACCCGGACACTGAACGCCATCAACGCCTGTTGAACAGCCTCGCGCCCGAACATTTCAAGCTGGGCTGCACGCCCATCGTCAATTTGTTCGAGCAGGCGGGCGATCCCATCCATCTGACGCATCGCCGCGCCTCCTATCCGGTGTGGGTGGACGCACGCCGGCCCAGCGCTTACGAGGTGGTGAAGGTCGGGCGCGTCACTCGCGTCGAGATTGCCGCCGCCGGTGAGAAGAACGCCGAAGTTCAGCCTTTTTACGCGCTGCGCCACAGCGGCGAGACGGGCGAGGCCAATCGTTTTTATTGGCACAGCACGCGGGAGGCGTCGCCGCGGCCCGACGATAAAGGGACGGATGTCGAATTGCATCTGGTCGACCTCGATTTCACGCCCGCCCGTCCCGGCGTGGAAGTGTTGAGTCTGGAACTGTTGTGCAGCAACCGCGATTTGCCCTCGCACATTCCGTTCGGCGGCGGCAGCCGAAGCGATTTCACGCTGCCGGGGCACTCCGTCGTCAAGAGCGTGCGGCTCTTGCGCAAACCCACGCCGAGCCTGCGGCCCCCGAAGCGCCGCGGGTTACAATGGCGGCTGGTATCGCATCTCTCGCTCAATTACCTCTCCCTGGTCGAAGGCGGCAGGGATGCCTTGCAGGAGATGCTCACGCTCTACAACTTCACCGATTCGCAGGCAACGAGACGGCAGATCGAGGGCATCGTCACCATCGAGAGCCACGCGGCGGTGACGCGCGTCACCAACCCCGATTTCAACGGATTCGTGCGCGGGACGGATGTCACGCTCACGCTCGATGAGGATTGTTATGTCGGCGGCAGTGTGTATCTGTTCGCCAGCGTGCTGGAGCGGTTTCTGGCGCTTTACTGCGCGCCTAACAGTTTCATCCGTTTCACGGTGCGCACACACCAACAATGGAATGAGGAGGCACTCGCATGGCCAGCGCGTTCGGGCGAAGCCCTCGTGATTTGATCCGCGAGTTGCGGGCGCAGGGGCCGCGTTTCGGCTTTTTCCAGGCGGTGCGCGTGCTCGCGCTCACCGCGCGCTATCAGGGTGAGAAGATTCGGCAATTGCTGCCCCGGCGCTTGCGTTTTCGCACGACGGCCTCGCTTGCGTTTCCGGCCAGCGAAGTGACGCAGTACCGCCCGCTCGACGTGGAGGCGTATGCCGCCGGGCAACGGTACGACGAACTGGAGGCGACCTTCATGGGCCTCACCGGCCCGAGCGCGGTGTTGCCGCGTCCCTATACCGAGCAAATCATCGCGCGGCGGTTGTATCACCGCGACACGGGCCTGCATGCTTTTCTGGACATCTTCAATCACCGTGCCATCGCGCTCTTTTATGGCGCGTGGCGCAAGTATCGTTACTGGCTTGCCGTCGAAGGCGGAGAAACGGACGGCTTTACGCGCAATCTGCTCGATTTCTCCGGCGTGGGCCTGCGCAATCTGCGGATGCGTCTGGGCGGCATCGAGACAGCGGGGGTCGACGAGAATATTTTCGTCTATTACGCCGGGCTGCTCTCACAAAAGCCGCTTTCCGCTCAGGCCATCGTCACGCTGGTTCAGGGGTTTTTCGGCGTGCGCGCCCAGCTCGATCAGTTTGTCGGGCAATGGATCGAAGTGCCGCTCACGGAACAGTCGCGCCTGGGCGAGAACGCCGACGAACTCGGGCTGTCGGCCTTCGCGGGCGACTTTCTCTGGGATCGCCAGACTGGCATCCGCCTGCGTCTGGGGCCGATGGCGAGTAAACCGTTCGAGCAACTGCTTCCCGGCGAGCCGGGCGAAGCAGCCTTGCGGGCGCTCGTGCGGTTCATGGTCGGCTACGGCCTGTCGTGCAACGTGACGCTCACGCTGGAGCGCAGCGCGATGCGCGAGCCGTGTCTGACACCGGACAACCCCCTGATTCTCGGCGGCAACGTCTGGCTCCCCCTGCCCGAGCGGGTGAGCGATCCGGACGATGCTTGCTATCGGCTGCTGGAGTGATCCGGCCGCCTGCTGATTTTTCCACAACTGTTTTTCCATGCCATGACTACCTCTCTCAAAGCCTTGACTTCCCGCCTGACCCCCATCGCCCGCCGCGCCGTTGAAGAGGCGGCCAATCTCGCCGCGGGGCGCACGCACTACGAGATCGAAATCGAACATGTGCTGCTCGCCTTGCTCGATCAGACCGACAACGCCTTCGTCGCCGCGCTACGGGCGTTGGGCGCGGATACCGCCCGGATCGAGCGCGATCTTGGCGCGGCGCTGGACGGTTTTCGTACGGGCAACACGCGCAATCCCGTGCTCTCGGTCTGGTTCGCGCGGTGGCTGGAGCGCGCCTGGCTCGTCGCCAGCGCCGAACGGGGCGAGGCGGACATCTCCAGCCTCGACCTGTTGTTGGCGCTCGCCGTCGACAATGAATTGCGCGGCGCGGTGCGTTCGACCGCGCCGGAGCTGCTCAGGCTCGACGCGGGCAAGCTCGCGGAAGGCTACCGCGCGATCCGCCAACACGGCGGCGAAGGCTGCACGGCGGGGGGCGGCGGCGCGCGGGAGGGAGAAGCATCGACGCACGAAGCCTCCGCCGCGCTTCTCACCGGCAAGAAGGGGACCGCACCCACGCCCGGCCTCGACAAATACACCACCGACCTCACCGCGCGCGCGCGTGCCGGGCAGATCGACCCGGTGATCTGCCGCGAAGCCGAAATTCGCCAGATCGTCGACATCCTGCTGCGCCGCCGTCAGAACAACCCCATCCTTACCGGCGAGCCGGGCGTGGGCAAAACCGCCGTCGTCGAAGGGCTGGCGTTGAAGATCGTCAAAGGCGAAGTCCCCCCGCCCCTGCAAAACGTGGCGCTGCGCGCGCTCGACCTGGGGCTCTTGCAGGCCGGAGCCAGCGTCAAGGGCGAATTCGAGAACCGCGTCCGTCAGGTCATCGACGAAGTGAAGAACAGCCCCGTCCCGGTCGTCCTCTTCATCGACGAAGCCCACACCATGATTGGCGCGGGCGGCGCGGCGGGGCAGAACGACGCCGCCAACCTGTTGAAGCCCGCCCTGGCGCGCGGCGAATTGCGCACCATCGCCGCGACGACGTGGGCCGAATACAAGAAATATTTCGAGAAAGACGCCGCGCTGGAGCGCCGCTTCCAGGTCGTCAAAATCGAAGAGCCTTCCCCCGAAACCGCCGTCCGCATGGTGCGCGGCATTGCCCAGATCATGGCCGGGCATCACAAAGTCGACATTCTCGATGAAGCCGTCGTCGCCGCCGCCAATCTCTCGGCGCGCTACATCCCCGGACGCCAGTTGCCCGACAAGGCCATCAGCGTGCTCGACACCGCCTGCGCCCGCGTGGCGCTCGCGCAATCGGGCCGCCCCGGCCCCATCGAGGACGTGGAAACGATGATCGCCAATCTCGATCTCGAATCCGAATCCCTGATCCGCGAAGAAGGGCACGAACAGCGCCTTGCCGAGTTGAAGGCCAGGCGCGCCGAACTCGAAGCCGACCTGGCGAAGCTGCGCGCCGCGTGGGAAGAACAGACCAAACTCGTCAATGAGATCATCGCCATCAAGAAAGCGCACGAAGCGCAGAAAACCAAAGAAGGCGCAAAAGCAAACGCCAAGCCTGCCAAGGCCGGCAAGCCCGGCAAAGTCTCGCCCCTGCGCGCCAGGCGCGACGCACTGCGCGCGGTGCAAAAAACGTTGCCGCTCGCCTTCGAGTGCGTCGACAGCAACGTCATCGCCGACGTCATCAGCGCATGGACGGGCATCCCCCTGGGGCGCATGGTCGCCAACGAACTCTCGCAGGTGCGCGACCTCGACAAGCTGCTGGCCGGGCGCGTCATCGGGCAGGATCACGCCCTTGCCCAGATCGCCGAGCGCGTCAAGATCGCCAAGGCCAACCTCGAAGACCCCGGCAAGCCCAAAGGCGTGTTCCTCCTCGTCGGCCCCTCGGGTGTCGGCAAGACGGAAACCGCGCTCGCGCTCGCCGAAGCGTTGTATGGCGGCGAGAAAAACGTCATCACCATCAACATGAGCGAATACCAGGAAGCGCACAGCGTCTCCGGCCTCAAAGGCTCGCCTCCGGGCTATGTCGGCTATGGCGAAGGCGGCGTGTTGACAGAGGCCGTGCGCCGCCGCCCCTATAGCGTCGTATTGCTCGACGAAGTGGAAAAGGCGCACCCCGATGTGATGGAGCTGTTCTTTCAGGTCTTTGACAAAGGGATGCTCGAAGACGCCGAGGGCACCGTGGTCGACTTCAAGAACACGATCATCATTCTCACCTCCAACACCGGCACCGACCTCGTGATGCGCGCGGTTGCGGGCGGCGTGACGATTGGCGAGGGCGAGAACGCGGTCAAACGCGCGCCCGCGCCGGAAGACCTCGTGGAACTGTTGCGACCCACGCTGCAAAAGACCTTCAAACCGGCCTTCCTCGGGCGGCTCGCCATCGTGCCTTTCTACCCGATTTCACCGGAAGTGCTGCGCAAGATCATCACGCTGAAACTCTCCCGTATCGAGCGCCGGATCAAAGCGAGCCACGGAGCGGAAGTCGTGTTCGATGACGCGCTGGTCGAATTCATAGCCGCCCGTTGCAACGACATCGACAGCGGCGCGCGCGACGCCGAAGGCGTGCTCACCCGCGAAGTACTGGCGCGCGTCTCGGGCGATGTGCTCGACCGGATGGCGGCGGGCAAGGCGGTGCGGAAGATCGTCCTTTCGGTGAAGGGCGACGGGTTGAAAGTGAAGATCGCGTGACCGGGAGAGACGGACGCACATCATTGACGGAGGAACACCGAAATGGCGAGACGGAGATACATCGTATTGGGCGACCGCACGAGTCACGGCGGCTATGTGACGAGCGCGCGCGGGGAGGGCCGTATGACGTACTGCGGCAAGCCTGTGGCGTGCATCGGTGACATCGTGAGCTGCCCAAAATGCAAAGGTACGCATCGCATCCTCGAAGGGGCGATGAACCCGCCCGACAGCCTCGATGGCGTGTTGAAGGCGGTGGAGGGCTGCATAACGGATTGCGGTGCGGTGCTGATTTCGGTGGGGCAGGACATCGGGTTTTATGATGGCGAGCTCGGGCTGGATGTGGCGTCGGTGAGGATCTTGCAGGATGAGGGGATTGAGAGGAAGAAGGCGGCGGAAGCGCTTGACCGAGAGTATGGGACGGTGAATTCGGCGGTTGCTGAGGGGGCCACGGTTGTCAGAGTTGTTCCAAGTAACCAAATAGAGGGACATTTCGGTATTTTTAGTTACGTAGAAAAAGTCGACGGTAGCGTTTTACCTGAGACGAACAGCCTGAGACTGAATGGAACTCATGTTTTGAAAAAGTGGATGAGTCCTGACAGGAAAAGGATATATTTTATTCCTAAAGAGATTTCCAGATCGGACGAGATGTATTTTGACGGGGTTGCTAAAAAACTCGAAGGAGAAGTTTTTAGTACCATAAATAAAATATGTTGCATCGATTCAATGAAGGAGCAAATGAAAGTTCTGAAAGAGTTTCGCCAAGTGTATAAAGAGCAAGAAGCAGAACATTATAACAATGCTCTATATAGTGCGCATATGAGATATTGGCGCGTCTTGGAATATATCGAGCGTTTATGTACAGACGCAGAAAGTCAGGACTATCTCTTGTCTGCAATGCAGGAAATTGAAGGAGCGTAATCATGCCTAGCGAAAAAAACAATCACCAACAAATACCTGCGACGGTTAAAAACCCGGTGTCCAGCATAGACAACGGGTCGCTTCTTATTGTTAAAATTGACAAGTTAATACTTGTGCCGATTGTTCGGACAACAACAGAAGAACAAGTAGCCGGAGAGGAAACGATCACAGAGGTAGTAGAAAGAGCGCAAAGGTTAGGAGAATTCGATGCTTGTATAAACGGCGTATGGTATGATTACGACTATCTTGATGCTATGGATGGAAATACATCTGCGGCAAAAACTGTAAATGAAGGTGTAGTGCTATTAGCAAATGGATCTCGGTATGGGCGTACTTCATCTAACGGGTATTACGCAGCACAAAGAGCAAATATTTCTTGGGAATTCGGATTCGGTGATTTACCTACTATAGGGTTCAGAACAGGCGCAGGAGGGTTATGTCCGTTGGTTATTAACGGTCTTAGATACGGAAAAGAGAATAAATATCGCAACGGAGTTCCGAGCGGTGCACCAAAAATCGGGGAACCAGATCATAAATTCAAATCCTTCCTTATGCAGCGTAGTAGTGCCAAGTTTGCTGCACTCCTAAAAGAATCGGCGAGAGTTGGAAAATCAGGATTCGGTGTTACAATAAATGGAACCGGATATATTATAGTACAACCTCACGGTGCTTCACCGGGTGTGAAGATGGACGCATTTAGAGAGAAGTTCATTGATTTGGGTTGTAGTAGTGCTATGGCTTGCGATGGCAGTGATTCTGTATTTATGTATCGTAAACAACAAAATGGCGTATATGGTTTTGATGCAAAACCAGGGTATTTGAAAAATGCATCAATGTCTGTGGCTCTTGGTTTTAAGAGCTTTAATAATAGTGCGTATAAGGCATATCAAGAATATTTACATCAAGAGGAGATGCGACGTCAACTAGAAGAAGAAACCAAGAAAGGAAAAATATCGTCTGCTTGACGAAATGAATTGTTAAAATAGCGAATACGCTTACTAAGGAGAATGAAATGCCTAATATGGTAAGACATCAACGCATTACCATGCTCGTATTGTTGGTGACTCTGTTTCTCGGAGGATATTTCTATTTTTGTAAAGATTCGATTTTTTCGGAGAAACAAGTTAACGCTTTCAGTCCTGGCCAAATTATTCGTGGTGAATTGGGAGAGGAGTATCGTAGATTTATACAAATTAGTCCTGATGGTTATTATGTTATTCAAGATTTTCGGGTTGATGGCAGGCCAATGTCAAGCCCGTATCGTGTCAAGGATCGGGATGATTTGATGAAAAACTATTCCAAGCAAACTTCTATTGATGGCCTTTACGTTGCCGATGAGCGTGATATATATGGTGGAATAAAATACTTGAATTATCTTAATGGCATCAAGGAAGGTACTTCTTTTGCGCTCCACACTAATGGCAATATCAAGAGGCTTGAAAATTATAGTCGCGGCAATCTGAAAAATTTTGTTCATTTTTTTCGGAATGGAAATAAGCAGATTGAAGGAGTTTTTTCAGATAAATCTAAAGAAAATAAGATTGTTGGTTGGTGGTATACGGGGGGAATCAGATATGAAGGGTCTGGGGATAATAAAGATGGTATTATATGGTATGAAAATGGTAAAAAAATGGCGGAATTTCATGAAAAAGATGGTATTAATAATGGAACGACATGGCATGAGGGTGGACAGGTTTCGTCCGAAATTACGATTGATAGGTCGCGCTCATCGTTCAAATGTTCAGAGTACAGCGAAACTGGAGAGATCATCATAAAAAATGAAACGTCTTTTGCTATATGTACCGACATTGAAAGTAGATATTATAAATATAGCCTTAGGAAAGTCTTTGAAACTGACGACCGCGATGTTCCTCCTTAATAATCAGCATGTTCAACCTGCTACAAAGAACTTCTCCATCAGGCCATCTCCCAAGCTTTCAACTGCATCTCCATTTCATACATCGGGTGGTTCAAACATGATGGATATGCGCAACGTTAAGTTAAACTGCTCTAAGCATATTTTCTTTTCAGAACGGCACTATGGGCGGTGGCTTGGCTGCGGAAGGAGTTGTAGACGCATTTGATGAAGATATTGAGGAGTTTACAAAATGGAAAATGTTCTGACAGAAACAAAACGCGAGGATATTTGGGAGGCTCTTTCCGATGCCTTCGTAGATACCGATGTTGACTATGATTCTATTGCTGCAAGAATAAGTGACGTGGAACCTGCGCAACTTGAGCATATTTTCTTTTCAGAAGTTGCTCCTGTTTGTGGATATAATCTGATGTCACCCGCTCCGTCCGAATGGATTGGTTTTGATAGGGAAGAGTTGTTTAAGATGATTCGAGAAATGCAAGAACGTAATAAAAATTCGGCCATCGCGCAAATACGTCACAAATTGTTTGTCAGATTTTGTCGCTGGAATTTTCGTGGCTTCTGGCGATCCATTTCTACAAGGCTGCCAGAAAATCATGCCTAAGGAACTGCTGCGCTATACCCTGATCGAGCAGCAGGCCAGGCTGTACGGCTACGGGCGCATCGATCAGGAACTCGCCGAATCTGCTACGCTGAAATCGAATCGGTCGCGCACGAAGCCTTGCAGGCAGGCGAGCGCACGACGACAGGTGAAATCCACCCAACGCGCCTTGTACGATTCGCCCGAACAGTGCTAGCGCTTCATCGATTACAGTCAACCGGGTGAATCAAGCTACGGGCATTGCTAGGCACTTCATATGATCTTCAAAATTCTTCTTTTCGCTTTGCTGGCGGCGCTCTGGTGTGCTGTCGTGTGGTTCGCGCTGCCGCTCGATTTGCGCACATTGCCCACGCCGACGCTGGCGGCCTTGCATGTCGGGCCGCCGGTGGCGTACGTGGCGGTGTGGGCGTTGGCGAAGCGCGTGTTTGTCATGTACAGGGCCTGGGCGAAGAAAGCCGCCGATGCCGCCCAGGCTGCCGAGGAGCAAACGCGGCGGGAAGCGGCCAGGGCCGAATACTTGGCCGACATCGAACGCCGCCGCGCGCATGCCGAGTGCCGGGGCGTCTGGATGGAAGTGCTCGAAGCGCCCAGGTGGCATGGCGAGGAATCGGCGCAATGCGTGATTTCGGCGCAGGACGCGAAGGCGCTGGCGAGCTTGGGCGCACGGGCGCTTGCTGCTTCACTGCAACGGGTGTTCGAAGAGGCATTCGCGCAATGCGGCGCGGCGGCGTACCTGCCGGTTCATGTGTTTGTCGGGGACGGTTCTGAGGCCGCGATACGGCTCGATCAGGTCAAACAGGCGTGGCAGGCGGCGGTGACGGCGCTCGGGTTCGGCGATGAAACGCTCAGACCCGATTGCCGGCTCTTGTCCGGCGAAGGCGATATCGCCAGCCGCGTCGTTGCCCTGTTCGATAGCGATCCGGCTTTGCCCGCGCTGTGGCTCGCCGGGTTGGATTCGCGGCTGGGAGAAGTCGATGCGTCGCCGCGTGCGGGCCATTGCGCTGTCGCGGTGTTGTTGAGCCGTCCGGGTCTGGTGCTGGCGGATCGGGAAACGGTCGAGCACGATGAGCATGATCCGTATATTCCGTTCTGGGAATTCGAGCACGGCGTTGAGACGGATTCGACCCTCTGGAGCCGGATACCGCCGTCGTTGCGCTGGGGGCTGCTGGCATTGCCGCCCGTGGCGTTGCTGTACCGGGCGCGGACGCTCCGGTTTGATGCGCCCGGGGGGAAGGGCGGCGCGTTGGCTCAGCGCATACAAGGATTGATCGAGCCGCTGCTGGTCGACACGGGGTTGCGCGATCAATCCTTCACGGAAGAAGGCAGGAAGGGCGAAAAACCGGAGCAGGGCGATGCACCGGAACCGCTCGATGTGGGCTGGGTGGTGCATGACTGCGGCCTCGATCGTCGTACAGTGGGCAAAAGACTCGCTGGCATCGCTTTGGCCCTGAGCGGTTTTGGTTGCGAGATCGACCCGTTCGATGAAACGAGCGACATCAATAAAGAACACGGTGACACGGGCACGGCGCGTAGCGTCCTGATGCTCGCTGAATCGCTGATACGAAGCGCGCAATTGCAAAAGCCGGTGCTGACGGTTGAATTCGACGACCCGGACATCGGCGTCGGGTTGACGCGCCCGCCATTGGAAACGAATGAAGAACAAGGCTGAAACGATCATGGATCAAACCACGCAGAACAAACTGGAAATTCTTTTCGCGCCGATTTCGGCGGAGTGGCCTGGAGGGGAAGACCTCGCCTATTCTCCGCTGTTGGATGAAATCCGCGCGGCGCGGCGCGCGGACGATGCGACGCTTACGCAAGGAGAGTGGGATGCGCCGCTCAAGGTTGCCGAGTGGGGGAAAGTCTGCGCCTTGTGCGAGGCGGGGCTGCGCACCCGGAGCAAGGATTTGCAACTGGCGGCCTGGTATGCGGAGGCGCTTGTCCGGCAGAACGGTTTCGCGGGGGCGACTTTCGGTTTCCGGTTGTTGTCGGGCCTGCTTCAACGCTATTGGGAGACGCTTCACCCGGTGTTCGACCCGGACGACCTGGACGAGCGTGCGGGAAAGATTGAATGGATCAATACGCAGTTGAGACAAATGTTGCGGCAGGTGCCGCTTACCTCGCCGCAACAGGGCGGCTACGATTGGTATCACTGGCAGGAATCGCGAGATACCGAAAACCTTGGCCTGCGCGACGTCCACGCGCGGGAGCAGGCTATCGCCGAGGGGAAGCTCGCGGGGGAAGTGTTCGACAAGAGCGCCCGCGATTCCGGCGTCGTGTGGTTTCAGACATTGAACACCGATCTTACCGAGGCGAGGGCCGGATTTGACGAACTTACCGCCGAGGTCGACCGATGTTTCGGCGAAAGAGCGCCCAGCCTGGGAGGCGTGCGCGAGGCGCTCGATGCCTGTGGCGAGGTGGTGCGACGCCTGTGCGAACAATATGGCGGCGGTGCGGCCCCCGAGTCTGCGCCGGTCGAGGTGGCGCAGGCGGGCGCGGAAGCGGGCGTGACGGTGGCCGCTCGCGCGAACGCGGCTGGCGGGGGCATCGTTGATCGTGTCGATGCGATTCGCACATTGCGCGAAGTGGCGTATTACTTCCACATCCATGAACCGCACAGTCCGGTTGCCGCCTTGGTCGAGCGCGCGGCGAAATGGGCCGAGATGTCGTTGGATGAGTGGCTGAAGGGCGTGGTCAAGGATCCTGCCACCTTGGCGCAGTTGCGTGAACTGCTCGATCTCCAGGGCAATTGAGCGTACCCAGCTGGAGATGTCAAATTTGATAAACGGAGTCATCATCATGCGTCACATCGTATTTCGTCTCGGATTTCGCTCCGGCCTTGGGTTGTTGGCGGTGGCGATGCTAGTCGCGTCGCTGGCTTCGTGCGCGAGCAAAAAACCCAAGGATCCGCCGCCCAAACCGGAGGAACCGTTCCCCCGCGTGGAGCCGATGGCGATTCGCGGCCCGCAGGAATTTGCGCTCAAGGCCAGGGCGGACGCCAACGTCAACCGCGATATCAACGGCAAGTCGCTCTCCATCGTGGTGCGCATCTACCAGTTGAAGGACAAGAACGAATTCGCGCGGCTGGCTTTCGACAAACTGGCCAGCGGCCGGGGCGATACGGAACTCTTTCCCACCGAGTTCGTGGCAGTGCGAGAAACCGTGCTGATTCCGGGGGCGACGCAGGAAGTGACGGAAAAACTTGTCCCCGATGCCCGGTATGTCGGCGTGGTTGGCTTCTTCCGCAAGCCCGATGCGCGCGGCTGGCGCTTTTTGGTCGACAGCGGCGCGGTCACGCGGGAAGGGCTGAACTTCACGGTGAGGGATTGCTATTTCGACGGTATACAACCCAAGCCCGAGCCGTCTCCGGGTGAGGCGGACGCGCGCGCACCCAGATGCACGAGCCGCGCGAGCAACGATTGACGGGCGGAGAAACCGGAGCCGGATAAATGACTCGCTATCGCGCCCTCATCGCTTGCCTGCTGGTCGTCATGTGGGCGGCTTCCTGCACATGGCTTCGTGAGGAAGGCGGCGCGCCGGCCGAGAGCTTCGCCGTCGAAATGGATCGTCTGGAAACGGCGGGCGGGTATTTGCGCGAACAAGGCCGATTCGAAGAAGCGGCCGCTGTTTACGATGAAATCGACCGCCGCTTCGGGCGCGATCCATCACCCGCCGTGAGGGAGCGGGTCGCGGCGGCGCTCAATGCCAAGGCGTTGACGAGGCGTGATGAGGGGCGGCACGAGGAGGCGTTTGCCATCCTCACCGAAATCGACCGTCGGTATGGCGCCGCCGCCGATCCCTCCGCGCGTTTCGAGGTGGTTCTCGCCCTCGGGCACAAGAGCGAAATGCTGGATTCTCTGGGCAGATACGACGAGGCGAACGCCGTGAGCCGCGAGGTTGTCCGCCGGTTTGCCCGCGACAATTACGGCATCCGGCAGGCGGCGATGGATGCCTTGATCGAGCGGGTATGGAGACTGCGAAGTAACAAACGCTCCGAGGACGAAATCGCCATTCTGGCATGGCTCAGCGAGGGTTTTGGCGCTGCCGCCGATGTCGCGTCGCGCCGAAAAATCGCGCGGGCGCTCGTCGACAGGGGCGAGGCGCTGGCTCGATTGGGGCGGTTCGGCGAGGCCATCGCGGTCTACGAAGATGCCGCGCGGCGTTACGGCGCGGAAACGGATCGCCGCCTGTTGGGAGAGGCCGTGCGGGCGCTCGTCGACAAAGGCGAGGCCTTGGGGCAACAGGGACGCTACGAAAAAGAACTCGCGCTCTATGTCGACATCGAACGCCGTCATGGCACGAACGTGGGCGAGCGCGACAGCGAGTGGGTCGATCCCCTCGATTGGGAAGTCTCCAGGGCGCGGGTGAATGCGGTGACATCGCTCCTGATGCTTGGGCGAAACCGGGAAGCCTTGCGTCAGGTAAAAGTCGCTTCCTCCCGCTATGACGTGGGTAACGGCGTTCTGCCGTTTCTCGTCTGGCTGGCTGATTCGCGCACGCCGTTTGAAACCGTGCGCAGGCGTGCGCGCGCGCTCGATTTCGACGATCACCATTGGCTTTTCAGATGGTCGGCGGATGTCATCCGCCCCCTCCTGGACCGGCTTCCCGAGCCGCGCCGGACACAGGCCCGGTGTTTAGCCGCGTTCTATGAAGCGCATCACGACAGGGAGACGCTGGACGACTGTCTGGGCGGCGCGGCTCGCGTTGGAGCGTCCGAAACCGCTGCGGCGGAGGCAGTCTCCCTCGATGAACTCGGACGGCGGGCGCTGTTGCTGCTCCACCGGGGCAAGCAGGAAGAATCGGCTGCCGTGTTTGATGAGATCGAATGCCGTTTCGGCCAGGACGAGGAAGCGGCGATTCGCACCAGATTCGCGGAGATGCTGTTTGGCCGGGCGCGATACCGGAGTGACAAGGAGCCGCCGGAAGAGGCGATCGCCGCTTTTGACGACATCGTTCGCCGCTTCGCTGACGATCCGGTGGGCATGGCTCGATTTCAGGCGCTGTTCGCGCTCTCCGGCAAGATGGAGAAACTGGTGTCGCTCAACAGGTTCGATGAGGCTGATGCCGCGCACGCCGAACTCGTCCGCCGTTTCGCGCAGGACGAGGACGATACCGTGCGGGTTTCCGCCGCCAATAACCTCTATAACTACGCCTGGGCCTTGAAGGTCAAGGGGCGGTTCGGCGAGGCGCTCGCTGTCTATGGCGAAATCGACCGCCTTTTCAGCGGCGATGGCGCGAACATGGCGCCAGTATTTGTCGCGGACGCACTCGTCGGCAGGGGCGACATTCTCGCGCTGCAAGGCCGATTCGAGGAGGCGATTACCGCCTACGACGAGGCCGAGCGCCGTCTCGTTGGAAAAACGGCGCCGCGGCTGCACGGCAAGGCCGCCGAGGCGTTCGTCAGCAAAGCGGCGATGTGGGGGCAACTGGGCCAGCCCGAACGGGAACTCGCGCTCTACGCCGAGGCGGAGGAGCGTTACCCCGCCGGTGAGGACGGTTTTTACCTCAAAGAAGAGGTCGCGCGGGCGCGGGTCTACGCTTTGCCGCCCATGCTGGCCCTTGGGCGAGCGGAGGAGGCCATTCTCCGGGCGAAAGCGATTCAGACCGATGCCGAGTCGCATTACGCCGCTTTCATGCCTTTCGTGCTTTGGCTGACGGATGCGAGCGCGCAGCCCGGGCCGGTGCGCGATGCCGTCCGGGAATTCGGTGACATCGGCCTTTTCCTCCTCCGGTGGCCTTCCGGGTTCCGTCCCGTGATTGCCTCGTTGCCGGAGCCGCGGCAGACGCAGGCGCTGTGTTTCGTCGCCTATCTCGGCCGCCATCACGACATTCGCAAACTGGACGCCTGTCTGGGGTATGAACCGGAGAGGTGAGGCCGTCAGTTGCCGAACAAACTTCGATTCGCCCTTACATGCTATGAAACTTGTATCATTCCACTCTTGATCGCAATCGACATAACGGGGGGCGCGATGTCTTATCTGAGCGGAGTATCAGCATGAGCCGGGCGGTATCGAAAGTGCCGTTGAAGTATTGGCGGGACGCATTGGCTGAGGCGGGTTTGTACCACCCTGACATTGACCCTGAAGACAAACCCATCGAGATCGCCGAAGTCGAAGGGCAATGGCGTGTGATTGACGCCAAACCGGACATCGGGGAATGGACAAAGAAGCGCTTCGAGGAAAGCAAGCAGGGCAAGGGCAAGGAAAAGAGCGGGGAAGAGCCGCTTAAAACGATCCCACTCCTCCTGATCCCCGCGCGTTTGTCCGGCAAGGTGAGCCATGATGCGAAGCGCGATGCTGGAAGCATTTACAAAGGTCATGCCATTCTTTGCATCCCCTGCCTGCTGGATCGGGAAGGCAGGCTTTTGCCCGACAAGGAGAGACGCCCGTGGATTCCCCGGAAATTTCTGGAGCCGGCAGAGGAAAACCTGACGATCGGACTGCTTGAGCAGCATGACAAGGCTATGAGTGGCCTGCCTGAAGCGCCCGATACCCTGGATGATACGTTTCAATTCGCAGCGGATCTTTTCCGGGAAGTCACTGGAGCGTGTCTGCCGCTGCTTCAAGCATGGAATCCCGATGATGTGCCCGTTTTCGGGATGGATGACTACGATCTGGTTTCCGGGTGGCACGGCCTGGCCGACGATCCTGCGGTCATCGCCTTCCATTTGATCAAGCTCTACAACAATATCGCCCAAAGCAGCGAGTCTCTGCCGCTGTTGGATCGGCTCCGCACGATCAATGCCTCCGATGCAAAGCCGCCGCAGGATCTGACAGATTCCGAAAAACAATATGCCCACATTGTCGGGCACGTTTCATCGGCCTTTCCGCTGTCCCCCACGCAACGCATGGCGATGGTCGAACTGCATCGCCTGGGCGAGGGCAAGTTGCTGGCTGTCAATGGACCGCCTGGTACAGGCAAGACGGCGTTGCTGCATAGTGTCGTGGCTCAGTTGTGGGTTGATGCGGCCCTCCGACAAGCCGATTGCCCGCTCATCGTGGTGACGTCTACAAACAAGAAAGCCGTCGAGAACGTGTTGGACAGTTTTGCCAAAATCAGTGCGACGACGCATCACGTTCGCTGGCATCCCTTCGATAAGGGCTTCGGTTTATTTCTTGCCTCCGAACGTGCCGAAAGCCGGTTTCCGACTTGCACCCGATCAAACCATCCTTTCGGCAAGTACGAAAACCACCAAGCGGTCGAAGAAGCTGTAAAGAGCTACCTGCTACATGCCTCGAACGAGTTCGAGCGGGAAATCGTATCGCTCAAGGATGCAGTGAACGCCCTGCACGGGCGTTTACGTGGCCTTGCAAAAATTATCGAAACGCTCATCGCGGCGCGCTTCGAGCTTTTTCGGGCAACCGGGCAGGCGCCGGACTCCGGTGCGGAATCGGTTTATCTCCAGAGGGTCGAGCAGCTCCAGGCATCCATTCAAGCCGAACAAGCGTTGATAAGTCGTGCGGATGAATCGCTCGCCGAGTGCAAAGATGAAACCGCCGTGTTCGCACGGAAGGTGACGCTGACTGTGGACGAGATCGACAGGGCCGAGCAACAATGGAATATCTATCTGGCCCATTCGCCCTTATGGCTGGAACTGTTGTGCTTCTTCCTGCCGCCTTTACGCCGCCGCCTGGAGGCGCGGGATCGTGCCTTTCTCATCTCCCATCCCATGCTGAAGGAATTGCGCCGGCGCGATGAGGCCGAACCGCATTTCCTCGCTTTGAGGCGCGCTGTCAGCGCGGACAGGGACGTCCGCATGAAGGAAATCGATACGCGCCGGTTGAGCATCGAAAAAGAAAGGAATGAAGCATGTAAAAAGATCAACGCGTTCGAGCGGGAGCGCACCAAGATAGAGACCGCCTTTCAGCGTTGGCGCGAGGTGCTGGCTGGCGGTTATGAAACCATGATCGACGTCTCACTCATCCATCTCAATGACAAACTCGATGTAATCGTGCGGTCGAGGATGTTTTGCATCGCCGACTGGTACTGGTCGGGGCGATGGCTGATGGAAATGCGGCAACGGCTGCAAGAAGGGGAAGAGGACACAGTCGGCTTCAAGCGACTCCAGGCGAAATATCGCCGCTTTGCCAAACTCACGCCTTGCCTCGTGTCGAATCTTCATATGGCTCCCGACTTTTTCACCGCATGGCAAGGGCATGACATGCCTTTCTGGAACCTGATCGACTTATTGGTCGTGGACGAAGCGGGACAAGTTTCGCCGGAGCTTGGGGCGCCGATGTTTGCACTCGCCAAGCGGGCGCTCGTGGTGGGCGACATCTATCAGATCGAGCCGGTCTGGAACATTGGCGAGAGCTGCGACCGCGCCAATGCGCAAGAATCCTGCCTGATTCCGCAAGCGGACGATTCCCGCTATGACGATTTGGCGAAAGATGGTTACACGGCAGCCAGCGGCAACCTGATGCGTATTGCCAACCAGGGCTGCGCCGTCCGGCAATATGAAGACATGCGCGGGTTGATGCTGACCGAGCACCGCCGCTGTGTGCCGGAGCTGATCGGCTACTGCAATGAATTGATCTACAAGGGGCGGCTGAACCCTTTGCGTGAGAGCATTGATCCGACCGAGCGCATTCTGCCTGCTTTGGGCTACCTCAAAATCGAGAGTGAGGACAAAAAAGCCGGGACGAGCCGAAATAACGATGTGGAAGCCGCGGCCATTGTTCGGTGGTTGAAGGACAACCGGGGCCAGATAGAGGCGCATTACACCGATCAGAAAACTGGGAAGGTAACGCCATTTTGGGAGCTGGTTGGGATCGTGACACCGTTTTCGGCGCAAGCACGCGCCATCGAACGCCATTTGCGTCGGGCGATGCCCGATCTCCTGGAGAAAAAGGAGACTCGCCTGACGGTGGGCACCGTCCATGCGCTGCAAGGCTCAGAGCGCCCCATCGTGATTTTCTCTCCCACCTATGGCGCATCGTTTGACGGCGCGGGTTTCTTCAACCAAAAACCCAACATGCTGAATGTCGCGGTTTCTCGCGCCAAGGATAGTTTCCTGGTCATGGGCAATGTCCAGAGCAAATTGTTCAATGCCCGAAACATGCACTTTCCATCAGGCTTGCTTGCGAAATACCTGTTTGAATCTGGTGCCGAGCTTCCAGAAAACTTGCCCATGCCGCTCGGTGCAACGCAAAGGACGCAGCCTTTGACCGGGTAGTTGTTTAGTCCTCCGATGTGCGAGTGTGGAATCGAACATAGCTACATCGAAAAGATGCTATGTGACATGATCGAACCCAACGGGCAATCGCGTGCGGCGCGACAATGCAGTATCCGTCAAGTGCTTCTCCGGCTCTGACTGGCGAACCTGGCGTCGGCTGAACGTCATCCCCGCCGGTGGAAATTCGCAACCACCCGGCTGAAAAACACCCCGGCAACGAGCGGGAGCGCGCCGAGCAGCGGGGGCTGGATGTCGATGGGCGTCACGAACGCGACCACACTCCCGCAGGCCACGAGTACGAAAGCACTGGCGTGCAAGGCGAACCACTCCGGATCGTGTTTCACGAATTCCTTCGATCGCCTGAGGCGCACGAATTGTCCATCCAGCAAAAGCGCGGCCAGGGCGAATGCTTCGATCGGCAGCCATTCCATCAAGGCGGCGACACGGTAAGTCGCCAGCAACAGCAGCGCATCGATTGCCCGGAAATAGCCGTTTCCGAAAAACCGCTTGTTCACCCGGCCCATTTCGTGCCCGACCGCTTCCTGCACTGGATCGAACCGGGGGGCGCTGCGCTCATCCGGCACGGGCGAAGCCGAACTCAGTGCGGCGTTCATCGCAAGCCCTCGTTCCATGATCCGCATCGCAGGTCCGTTCCCCCAATAAGCGGCGTTCGATCGATGCTCCAAGCGCATCCGCGCCAGAAACCGCTCCGGCGGGTTGGCCGAAGGGAGGTAGAGCACGAAAATCAGCAGCAGCATGAGCGAAGCTGCCAGGATCGCCCGGATCATGATGGATTGTTTCCGTCCGGGTGGGGCGGCGCAGTGTCGAGAATCGGAAACCGTCCCTTGAACAGCCGTCCGCCAGAGACGGAAGCGAAATACTGGAGATTCGGCAGCTTGCCGAGCACGTCTGCCGGGATCATTTCTTCAAAACTCTCGGTCAGCGTTTCGCTGTGGCTCGCTGAAAAGTCTCCCAAATGCGCATCCGCGCCGTGGCTCAAACCGACGCGCACCGTGTGAATCGCGACCTTGCCGAACGTCTCCACCACGAAATCCTGGGTCGGCCGGTCTTTTGAGCGTAGCGCGATCAGGTTGTTGAGATTGCCGAGCGCCATGCGCGCCGCGTCCTCGCTGCCGAGACGCTTGGCGAGATCGGCCAGCGTCTGCATGGCGCAGGTCGTGAAGATGCCGCCCTCCGCGCCTTTGTTGAGGATTTCGATCAGGGGCTGGTTGATGACGTTCGAGACTTCGTCGACAAAAAGCGCGATCCGCCGATATCCCCCGAGGTTGTAGCGCATGCCGGCCCGCGCCGCGAGATCGGCAAGCGCCAGCGCCCCGATGCTGGAAGCGACCGATGGATCGGGGAGCGCGTCGAGGCACATGTAGAGCACATGTCCGCCGCGCTCGATTTTCTCGAAATTCATGATCGGGCGCGTATCCGGATCGAACGGGTCGGGACTGAGGCTGCGCCCCAGATCGCCCGAAGTGAGCATCGAGAGAATGGGCAGCAGGTTCGCGGTGATCTTTTGGTAATGCTCGCGGTTGTGCCGGAAGATGCGAACCTGTGAATCAATCGCCTTGTTCCGCTGGCTTTGCGGCACATGCTGCTCATAGAAAGTCACATAGGCCACCAGATCGGCGCTGGCCGCCTCGGAGGGGCGCCGGAGTTTCCCCTGGTGTGCCTCGTGGAGCAGCCGTTTCATGTCGGGTATCTCCCGCCAGCCTTCGGAGAACTCCCGGTCGAAGAAGCGCGGCAGCGATTGCTCCAGCACCGGCTCGATCCCGCCCTCGATATAGCGCGTGAGTTTGGCGAGGTTGGGCCGCTCTTCCAGATCCACCAGCCCCTGCACCACGACGTTGACGGCGTCCCAGGCGAACGCGCCAAAAGCGCCCGCTGTGTCGGGCGGCAGGATCGATTGCACGCGGGAAGCGATCTCGGTGGGTTTCTGCCAGTTGAAGGCGAAATCGAGCCGCACGCCGACGTCCGGAAACGCGGGGTGAAATTCGAGAAAGGTGTCTGGTTCGCGGTAACGTGTGCAGGCGTGCATGACGGCGCCCTTCAGGCGGCGGCTGTTCTTCGGGTCGATGATGATGACGACGTCGCCGCGCCGGATCGCTTGTGTCACCAGATGCGTGAGCGCCACGCCCTTGCCGGCCTGGGTCGTGCCGACGAGCAGCGTTCCGCCCTCGAAATTTTGCAACGGACGGTAAAGAGCGCGCTCGCGCGGCTCGACCCCATGGATATAGGGCAAGCCGATTTCCTCATCGGGTTGAGGCTTGGCGTCATAACCAAGGAGGTCGAGTAGACGGGGAGAGACGGTGAACTGTTTCCAGTCGATCTTGGCGAGTTCGTACAAACGCTGCGAATGAACCGGCTTCCAGTCGAAGCCGAATCCCAGAAAAACCTGATCGGGCTTGCGCGTCAGGCGTTCCTGTTCCGCGGCGCCGATGACCTGCATGGCGCGCCCGGTGAGTGCCGCGCGCAATACCATGATGTGGATCGCCTGCGCGCCGCGCCAGATCGCCATTGCCAGGCAGACCGAGGCAAGCGGAAAGGCTGCGGAAGCGGGCAGGGGGGCGATGAACGCGGCGATCACGGTCGCCGCCAGCGCCAGGAGCCAGCTTGCGCAGGCGTAGGCTTCGAACGCGCGCCGCCAGGGCATCTCATAGCTGCGCACCAGCATGTCAGTGTTCCTGTTCTTGGGAAATTCCGCGCACATGGCGCAGGGCAACGAGCACGCCGGGAACGTCTTCGTTTCGGAAAGTGCGTTGAACGGAGCCTTCCGCCGCGAGCATGCCGGTGTCGGCAAGCGCGCGCAGGGCCACGGGCGCTTCGATTTTGTGCGTCCTAAATGATAGGAGCGGCACGAAAAGCCCGTCCTCCATCATCCGTGCTGCTTCCTCGTCCGTCCCGAGCGTCGAGATGATCGCCTGCAAGCCGCGTTTCACTACCAGCGGCAGCCGCAGGGGCGCGACGAGTTCCGGCTTCGGAGTCGGCTGTTCGGACGGAGGAAGCGATCCGGCGGGAGGCTCGGGAATTGTTTCGGCGGAAATCGGCAGCGGAAGCTGCTCCGGTGTTTCCCTGGAAGTGTGGCGCGGTTCGCTCGTGGCCGTGCGCCGCGAAGCGTCTGGCCACAAGGCGGGGCTGGCGAGGTTATCGCTTTTTGGCATTTTGGCCGGCGCGGGCGAAGGAGATGTCAAAACCCGTGAAAGTGCGGTGGGTATGTTTTCGCTTTCCGTAAAAAGCGCGGCAGGCGCGGCCAGTTTCACGGCGTCGAGCGCCTCTCGCGCGCCGGGCGGATAAATGCGCCAGATTGCGTTGCCCGGCGCCTGGGGTTCGAAGAGTCCGGCGGCCAGCAGAATGTCGAGGAGGGTTTCCGGCGCTTTTGGAATGCCGGGCAACTCGTCGGCTTCGAGGCGCTTGCGAAGATCGTCGGCCGCGTTCGGCCACAGCAGGAACAGGCCGTCCATCCCGAACCAGACGCGGGACTTGTCCGCATTGGGTCGCCAGGCGGCATGGCTGGCGGCGAGCCTTCGCAGCGCATCCACCAGATAGCGTTCAAGGTGTGATCCCAGTTGAGGCTTGCCGTAGCGTTCGGCGTTTGTCAGCAGATCGCGGTCGATGACGAGCGCCAGCGCCCGCCTGAGCAGCGATTCCAGGACATTGCGGTCGCGGTAGACGGAGACGCCCGCGATCGCCGCCAGCATGTTGGGCACGACCTGGGTATTGCCGGCGGCCAGATCCCGCAACTCCGCCGCAGCGACGACGAATGGCACGCCGAACAGCCCCAGCGCGCGCGTCTCTCGCACGCCCGGCCGCCATTTCAGGAAGTAACGCTCCACGCCCTGTCCGGTGAGCCAGCCGCCGAGCGGCCCAAGATAGGGCGACCATTCGTTGCCGGTCTGGTCGGTAACGATCATGTGCGTAAAAACGCGATGCAATTCCGCGCACAATCCGGCGATGAACGTTGCCCGCCGCCAGCGCGGTTCAAGGTGTGTGCGCTCGCTGATTGTGGCGCGGCCCGAGAAGATATGGGCATCCGTGCCCTGAAGGGCGTGAAAAGCGGTTTCCAGTCCGATCCGCAGCATGCCACCCGGTGCGTCGAAATAGTTGTCGGGCGTGCAGGGCAAGAGGTGAACAAAGCCGGTGTAACGTTCGAGAAGCGGCATGATTTCCGCATCGAATGCGGCGCGATCCATGCCGAAGCCAAGCTTGATCCGGTCGATCAGCCGTTTGTGCGCGTCGAGCAGGGTCTTGCACGGCAATGCGGGAATACCGGGATCGACCGGCGGGTAATGAAACCCTGCCGGGTCATTCGCAGGACGTGCGGGGTGTTCAGCAGGCATCGGACGTATCTCGCGCGGCATGGAATCCGCATGCTCGCCCTGTCATGCCTCATGGCGCCAGCCCGAAAAAGGCTTTTATCAGGAGGATTTCGGCATTGATCCGTCCGGCGGCGAAGGCTGGGTAATGCCGAATGGATAGAAAGGAATTTCCGCGGGCAGGGCGCGGGTGACCTTGCCCCCGGAAAACGTATCCCTTGCGCCAAGGCAGCAAAGTGAAGTACGCCTTCATTAAACGGCACAGCCGTTGGGATAACGCTTGCAGTGAAACGCTCTTCGGCTCACTGAAAGTGGAACGTCTGCACGGACAACGTTTCGTCACCCGCCGCCATGCCAAAGACGAAACCCTGGCATGGCTGCTTTGGTACAATCAATCCCGGCTGCATTCCACACTGGGCTACCTCAGTCCGATGCAGTTCGAGAAACTCTGGCAGAAACGGCAGGCGCAGCAAGCCAGAATATGAACCCCGCTATGGGATGCGAAAGT
>JAIRXQ010000066.1 GCA_031268195.1 Azoarcus sp.
ATGCCCCCGGTCGATGTGCTGGTCGCGGCGGGCTACGCCTCCATCGAAAACGGTATCGTCAAAACGCAGGCGGCATTCAAAAACGGCGCACTGACCATCAATGGCAAGCCATTCGACCCCTCCGTCCTGGGTAAGGGCGGGGACGATGCCGGCGACAACAAAGACTGATTCGATCGTTCCCCTTCGGAGCACATCCCGTATGAAAACCGCCGCGAAAATTGCCATTGCCGCCGCCGTGGCCGTGGCAATCGCCTACCCCGCCGCCGCCTGGTTCTCGGGCAAGCAAGCCGAAGCCATCCTTGCGAACAACATCGAAATCGCACAAAAACAGTTCCCCGATCTGTTTACGGTCGAACGCACCTACGAGCGGGGAATCTTCAGCTCGAGCGCGACCCACATCGTCAGCATCGGCGAGGCAAAGGTCACGACACGTTCGCGCATCCAGCACGGTCCGTTCGCGGGCGGCTCGTTCGCGCTGGCCGCCTACGACAACGAAACGACCTTCGAGGGCCTGCCCCCGGAAATCTCCGAACTGCTCCTGGGCGGCAAACCGCTGAAGACGCTTGTCGTCATCCACTCCGAGGACCATGCGCGTGGCGTGCTTTCCCTGCCAGCGTTTGAAAAGGCACTGCCCAACAAAGGCGACGACATGCACATCGCCTTCGGCGGTCTGGCCGTGGAGTGGGATTTGACCGGCACAGTATTGCCTTTGTCGGACATGCATATCAAAAAATACGCCTTCAAGGGCAACCTGCCCTCGCTCGATCTGACCGACAGCGATATCAAGCTCGTAATGAAAGGACTGGAATTCAACACCAATGGCAAGCGCGCTTTCGATGACATCGACTTCTTCTTTCTCGGTAAGTCGAAAATCAGCATCGACGATTTCACGGCCCAGCACCAGGCCGACGCACCGGGCAAAGCCACGCAAATGCAACGAGCCACCTACGATACCGAAACAAAGAAGAAGGGCGATTTCGTCGTTGTAAAGGCGCTTTTGGGTTCCGAAATGTTCAAGATGGATGGCCAGAATTACGGGCCGGCTCGCTTCGCGCTTTCCCTCGATCACCTGCACGCGCACGCCTTTGGCGAACTGATCGAGGGCAGCACGACGTTGCAGTGGAACAGCCTCTCATCTCGCTTTGGCGCTCCAACTTCAAACGCGACGCTCCTGAGCACGATGGCGCTCGTCGCTCCGGCGACCACGCTCGTCGAACAGGCGCCGATCATCAGTCTGGATCGCATTGCCTACGAAACGCCGCAAGGCCCGGTCACGGCGTCAGCCCGCATCACGATCAAAGGGTTCCAGCAAGCGGACATCGCTCAGCTGGAACGGCTGCTCAAGAAGATCGAAGGCGAGAGCGAAATCTCGGCTCCGCTCGAATTCATCGTCCAACAGTCCAAGCAAGAAGACCTCCAGCCGCGCCTCGACGCACTCGTCGCGGCAGGCTACGTCACGCTGGAGAAGGGCATCCTGAAGGCCAAGACGACCTACCGCGACGGACAATGGACCATCAACGGCAAACCCTTCGATCCCTCGCAACTGGCCCCGGCCATGCCCGGCAAGGACAAGGACAGCGACGACGGCGGCGAGGCTTCAGCGCGCAACGCGCCGTGACCACGCGTAGAGCAGCAGCAACGACAACAAAAAACACGCCGTCGCTCCCAGCGCGAGCGTGAGCGGCGTCGTCCACAGCAGGGGCGCGAGCAGCCCGGTGGTCAGCGTATTGACACCGACCTGCACGAACCCCTGGCAGCTGGACGCCATGCCGCGCCGCTCAGGGAAAATGTCGAGCGACATCAGGCTCAAGGTCGGCATCACCGAGGCAATGCCAAAATTGTAGAACGCCACCGGCGCGATGATGAGCCAACGCGGGACGGGGCTCAGGTTGAAAGCCAGTTCCACGACGATGGCGATGGCCATCACGATGAGCGCGGCGCCGATGCTGCGCCGCGCGCTCCAGCGCCCGGCCACGCGCGCCGAAACGAGCGAGCCGAGCATCATGCAGCCCACACCGGGCAGGAAAAGCGCGTTCAAGCCGTGCGCGCCCAATCCCAGATGCTCGAAAATGAATTGCGGCGCGGAAACGATGTACAGGAAATAGCCGTTGAACATCACCGACATGGCCACCGACAGGAGCATGAATTCGCGGTGCGTCAGCACTTCACGGTAGGCGCGCGCCAGCGCCAGCAGCGCGAAGGGCTGGCGTTTTTCCGGGGCGAGAGTCTCGGGCAGCATGCGCCAGCACATCCATGCCAGGCCACAGCCGAAGAGCGTCAGAAAGACAAAGATCGCACGCCAGCCGAACATATCCTGCAACGCGCCGCCCAGCATGGGCGCGACGGCAGGCGCGACGCCGAAAATCAGCATCACTTGCGCCATCAGGCGTTGGGCACGCGCGCCGTCGTAGAGGTCGCGGATCATCGCGCGCCCCACGACCATGCCCGCCCCGGCGCACAGCCCTTGCAGCGCCCGCCCGATCCACAGCCAATGCACCGAGGACGCAAAAGCGCAAACGAGGGAAGCCAGCGCGTAGAGCAAGGTGGAAGCGATCAGGATCGGGCGGCGGCCGTAGCGGTCGGAGAGCGCACCATGCCAGAGCACCATGGCGGCGAACGCGCCCATATAAACGGTGAGCGTCTGCTGGAGCTGGAACTTGTTCGTACCCAGATCGGCGATCATCGCCGGGAAAGCAGGCAGATAAGTATCAATGGAAAACGGGCCGATCGCCGTCAGCGCCGCCAGTAAGAAGGCCAGCCATTGATTTTTTGCCTGCATGCCGCGTGTGCCCCCAGTGGATCAGGGCGCGCCCAGCCCTCGCCGGTACTGGATCGCTTCGGCCATGTGCGCCGCGCCGGGACGCTCCGCGCCCGCCAGATCGGCCAGCGTGCGCGCCACCCTGAGCACGCGATGATACGCGCGTGCCGATAGGTTGAGACGTTGCATTGCGGCTTCCAGCAATTTTGCCCCCGCCGCATCCGGCGCACACAGGGCGGCGGCGCGGCTCGCCTCCAGCCGCGCGTTGGGCACGCCCTGCCGCGACATCTGGCGCGCCCGCGCCACCACCACCCGCGCCCGCACCTCGGCGCTCGATTCGCCCGCCTGCGCGGTGGCGAGATCGCCAAAAGGCACGGCGGGCACTTCGATGGTGAGATCGATGCGGTCGAGCAGCGGTCCCGACAGGCGCGAACGATAACGCGCGATCTGGTGCGGCGAACACGTGCAGGCTTTGGCGGGGTGCCCGGTGTAGCCGCATGGACATGGGTTCATTGCCGCCACCAGTTGAAAACGCGCCGGAAATTCCGCTCGCCGCCGTGTGCGTACCACGCTCACCGTGCCGGTTTCCAGCGGCTCGCGCAGAGATTCGAGCACCCGGCGATCGAACTCCGGCAGCTCATCGAGAAAGAGCACGCCGTGATGCGCCAGCGATACCTCGCCCGGCTGCGGAATCGAGCCGCCGCCGATCAGGGCCGCCGCCGAAGCCGAATGGTGCGGGGCGCGAAACGGCCGCATCCCCCAACGCGCGGCATCGAACGCGCCGCTGAGCGAGAACACGGCCGCGCTCTCCAGCGCCTCGTTTTCGTCCAGCGGCGGCAACAACCCCGGCAGGCGTTGCGCCAGCATCGACTTGCCCGTTCCCGGCGGGCCGAAAAAAAGCAGCGAATGCCCGCCCGCTGCGGCCACTTCCAGCGCGCGCCGCGCCTGTAGCTGGCCGCGCACGTCGGCCAGATCGGGGGCGAGCGCCGCACCCGCGCCCGCTGCCGGTGCGGCGGCGAACGGTTCGATGCGCGCGTGCCCGGCCAGATGCGCGCACACACCGAGCAATGAATCCACCGGCAGTACCGTCACCTCGCGCGCCAGCGCCGCTTCGGTGGCGTTTGCGCGCGGCAAGGCCAACGCCCTGCCCGCTTTTCCCGCCGCAAGCGCGGCGGCAAGCGCGCCGCGGATGCTGCGCACACTGCCATCGAGCGAGAGCTCTCCGCAGAATTCATGCCCTTCGAGCGCGCAAGCCTTGATTTGCCCGGAGGCGGCGAGGATGCCCAGCGCGAGGGGCAGATCGAAGCGGCCGCCTTCCTTGGGCAGATCGGCTGGCGCGAGATTGACGGTGATACGCCGTTGTGGAAACTCGAAGCGCGAGGTCACGAGCGCGGCGCGCACCCGGTCGCGCGCCTCGCGCACTTCGGTATCGGGCAAGCCGACGAGGGTAAAGGATGGCAGCCCGTTGCCGAGATGGACTTCGACCGTGACTTCCGGGGCGGCCAAGCCGTCGAGGGCGCGAGTGCGGACCAGCGCGAGCGTCATACCGTTCTCCATGAAATGAAGAACGGATTATGACAAATTATTCAATCATCAAGCAAAATGAATGACCGCCCGGTTCGCACCCCACAATTGTCCCCCCTCAGTTGTCCTCCTTTTCCAGTGCCTCGACGCGGACTTCCAGCGCGGCAAGGCGCTCGTTCGCCTTCGCTAGCAGTTCGCGCTGCACCTCGAAGTCCTCGCGCGGCACGAGTTCGAGATGCGAGAAAGCACCGGCCAGCATGGCCTTGACGTTCTTTTCGATGTCACGCGCCGGGCTGTTGGCCGCCAGCTCAGAGATTTTGGCGGCCACGCCGTCGAGCTTGGCGCCGAGTTCGTCGAGGAAACGCGGAGTGGTCATGACATCGCTCCCAAAAAAGGTGCGGTGAGTCTATCACCGCGCGCCACGCCCCATGCATCGCGATGGGGCGTGACAAATGCCACAGCCGCACCGCAATGGTGCATTCGGACCGCCCCATTTGTTTTCACACCGGACGGCTCACGGCCAAAATCAATGTAACTTTTTGTTAATAAACATAATTTTGTCAACTGGCACGGTGCGTGCATAGCACACCGCGCATGTCACCCTCAGTCCGTATCGTTTCTTCGCACCCGCACCTTCATTGGAGAAAGGCATCATGCAAAAACGTTTCCGCGCCACCGCACTCGTGGCCGCTTTCCTTCTGCCCGCCGTCGTACAAGCCGAGGAAGAAGCCAGCCCCCTGAGCGCCAATATCGGCCTCGTCAACGACTACGCATATCGCGGCATCTCGCAGACCAAGGAAAAAGCGGCCCTCCAGGGCGGCTTCGACTTCAAGCACCACAGCGGCGTGTACATCGGAACGTGGGGCTCGAACGTATCGTGGCTGCGCGATGCCGAAACCGACAAACATTCAGGCAACAGCGTCGAGCTCGATGTCTATGCCGGCTATGCCAGGTCGTTCGGGGCCTTCGGCATCGACGTCGGTGTGCTGCGCTACAACTATCCCGGCAGCTACAACAGCACCTGGAGACAGGAAACCGGATTGAAAAACCCGAACACGACCGAGCTTTACGTCGGCGGCTCGTGGAAGTTCCTGAGCCTGAAGTACTCCCGTTCCTTCACCAACCTCTTTGGTTGGGAAGATTCCAAGGGCAGCACCTATCTTGATTTGGGCGTCTCTTATGAAGTCATCCAGGATCTGAGCGTCGATGCCCATTACGGCATCCAGCGCGTCACCGGCCCCGGTTATTCGTACAAAGACTGGAAAGCGGGCGCGACCTACAAACTCGCCGGTTTCGACATCGGCCTGCATTACGTCGACACCGATGTGAGCAAGCGCGAAGCGGGCGGCGACAACGATTTGCAGGACACCCGCCTGATTCTTTCCGTCGGCCGCTCGTTCTGAATTCAGACTGCTTTTGGAGAACATGAATGAAATTCGTTACCGCCATCATCAAGCCATTCAAACTCGACGAAGTGCGCGAAGCCTTGTCCGGCATCGGTGTGCAAGGCATCACCGTCACCGAAGTCAAGGGCTTCGGGCGCCAAAAGGGCCACACGGAACTTTATCGCGGCGCGGAATACGTCGTCGATTTCCTGCCTAAAGTGAAGATCGAAGTCGCGATCAGCGACGATCTGCTCGACCAGACCATCGAAGCCATCGAAAAATCCGCCGCCACCGGAAAAATTGGCGACGGCAAGATTTTCGTCTTCACGCTCGAGCAGGCCATCCGCATCCGTACTGGCGAAACCGGTACCGAAGCGCTGTAATTTCCGGAGAAGCAAAAATGAAAAAACTGTTTGCAACCGTACTGGCAGCGCTCGCGCTCGGTTTATCGGGCGTCGCGTTCGCCCAGGAAGCGGCTCCGGCCGGAGAGCCGCCGGTCGCGGCCGAAGCAGCCGCCGTGCTCAATTCCGGCGACACCGCCTGGGTGCTCACCTCCTCGATGCTCGTCATCCTGATGACCATCCCCGGCCTGGCGCTGTTCTACGGCGGTCTGGCACGGACCAAGAACATGCTGTCCGTGCTCATGCATGTGTTTGTCATCGTCTGCCTGACCACGACGTTATGGGTGCTGTACGGCTACTCACTGGCGTTCGGAGGCGATGGCACCATCGTCGCGGGCTTCGACAAGGCATTCCTGAAGGGCATCACCCTCGACAGCCTGAGCGGCGCGATCCCCGAATACGTCTGGGTCGCTTTCCAGGCCACGTTCGCGGCCATCACCACCGCGCTGATCGTCGGCTCGTTCGCGGAACGCATCAAATTCTCCGCCGTCATCATCTTCTCGGTGCTGTGGTTTACCTTCAGCTACGTGCCGATGGCGCACATCGTCTGGGGGGGCGGTTTCCTGGGCACGGACGGCGCGCTGGACTTCGCGGGCGGCACCGTGGTGCACATCAACGCCGGAATCGCGGGCATCGTCGGCGCATTCGTGCTCGGCAAGCGTCTCGGTTTCGGCAGGGAAGCATTCACGCCGCATTCGCTGACGCTGACGATGCTCGGCGCCTCCCTGCTGTGGGTGGGCTGGTTCGGCTTCAACGCCGGTTCGGCGCTGGCCGCCAACGGTCTGGCGGGCCTGGCCTTCGTCAACACCATCGTGGCGACCGCCGTGGCAACGCTGGCCTGGCTCGCGGGCGAATCGATCTTCAAGAGCCATCCCTCCTCCCTCGGCGCGGCGTCCGGCGCGGTGGCGGGCTTGGTGGCGGTGACGCCCGCAGCCGGTTTCGTCGGCCCGATGGGTGCGATCTTCATCGGTCTGGCCGCCGGTTTCGTCTGCCTGTGGGGTGTCAATGGCCTGAAAAAGCGAATCGGCGCGGACGATGCGTTCGATGTGTTCGGCGTCCACTGCGTGGGCGGCATCCTCGGTGCGCTGCTCACCGGCGTGTTCGCGGCCCCCTCGCTGGGCGGCACGGGCGATCCCGAAAAATTCTCCATTGCCGGCCAGCTGTTCATCCAGGCCAAGAGCGTCGGCATCACCATCGTGTGGTCGGGCGTGGCGGCCTTCATCTCCTACAAGATCGCCGATCTGATCGTCGGCCTGCGCGTCTCGGAAGACCAGGAACGCGAAGGATTGGACATCGCCTCCCACGGCGAAAGCGCGTATCACTACTGATTGGACGAAAGCCGGGGTGGTTTCCCTATACCCCCACCCCGGCGCGACGTATATCGTGGCGTTCCCGCGAAGTGACATTTTTGTCGCGGCAAAACAGGTGGGCACTCGCTCAAAAAATGGTTCCGCGCAACACGCGGGGCCATTTCTTTGTGCCATCGTTTGACATCGTTGCCATGCTCGCAGATTATCTTGTTTCTACGAATTGCCCTGAACGGAGGAATCTGTCGTGCGTAAACATCTCCTCACGGTGGCCATCGGCGTGCTTGCCCTGTCCGGCACGGCCCTCGCTCACGAACCCGGTGAAGTCATCTTCCGCGTCGGCGCGGCTCACGTCGCCCCGGATGTGGATAGCTCCAGAGTTAAGGTCGGCGGCGCTCAGACGAACATCAAGGCGGACGTCAAGTCAGACACCCAGCTCGGGCTGACCGCAAGCTGGATCGTCGTACCGCATTTCGGCATCGAACTGCTGGCCGCCACGCCGTTTGACCATCAGGTCAAACTCAAGCCCGGCGGTGGCTCGAGTGTCAGGCTCGGCAAGGTCAAACAATTACCGCCGACGCTCAGCGCGCAGTATTACTTCCTGAGCCCGCAATCGCGCCTCCAGCCTTATGTGGGTTTGGGCGTCAACCACACCTGGTTCTTCAAGGAAAAGCTCGCCAGCGCCCAGAAGGCCAACTATGACGACTTCGAGCTGGAGAACTCTTGGGGCTGGGCGGCACAAATCGGGGCCGACATCCAGATCGGCAACGGCATGTACGTAAACGCCTCGGTGTGGAAGATCGACATCGACACCAAGGCCAAGCTCAGACAAGCGAATGGCACGCCAGTCAGCGTCAAGGCCGAACTTGATCCGTGGGTGTATTTCCTCGGTCTCGGCTTCAGATTCTGAGGTACGGTCATGATCAGAAAAATCCTTGCTACCACGCTTGCCGCCTTCGCCATGTCCGGCGCGGCGCTCGCGCATGAACCCGGCGACATCATCGTTCGCGGCGGCCTCATGTATGTCTCGCCGGATGTGGACAGTTCCGAAGTCACCGTCAACGGCACCCCATCCGCCGGCTCGAAGGTGGAGATTCCCCACACGGCTTCGCTTTTCAACCTCAGTGGCACATGGATGGCCGCCCCTCATCTCGGCATCGAACTGGCGGTCGGTGGGCCATACGCCTACGATCTCAAGACAAAGGGCGTCATCAACAGCCCTACTCTGCACGGCAACAAGCTGGCCGAAGTCACGCAACAGCCGATCACCGCCAGCGTGCAGCTGTTTTTCCTGCCACGGGATTACCGGTTCCAGCCTTACGTCGGCGTCGGCCTGAACTACACGTCGTTCTATGACGAGCGTTTCAAGCGGCGGCAAAGGCGCGAAGGCTGGCGGCGGCTGGAAATCGACGACTCCTGGGGACTGGCGCTGCAAGCCGGGTTCGACTTCATGATCACCAAGAATTGGCTCGTCAATGCCTCGGCATGGCGGCTCGATGTCGACACCGAGGCCAAGGGCAGGAACCGGAGAACTCACGAGCGCCTCGAATTCGACGTGGATGTCGACCCGTGGATGTACTTCGTCGGGGTCGGCTACAAGTTCTGAACCGCGCGCCCCACCCTGCTTCGGAACGGCCTCGCTAACGTGGGGCCGTTTCTTTTTCAGCGAAAAACGATGGTTTTCGTGCCATGCACCAGCACGCGGTCTTCGAGGTGGTTGTGCAGGCCGCGCGCGAGCACGGTTTTTTCGATGTCCTTGCCGTAGCGCATCATGTCGTCCACGGTGTCGGTGTGGTCGATGCGGATCACATCCTGCTCGATGATCGGCCCCTGGTCGAGGTCGGCGGTGACGTAATGGCAGGTCGCGCCGATCAGCTTCACGCCTTTGGCCCACGCCTGATGATAGGGGCGCGCGCCCACGAAGCTGGGCAGAAAGCTGTGGTGGATGTTGATGATCCGGCCCGGGTACGCCGCGCACAGTCCGGCAGGCAGGATTTGCATGTAACGCGCGAGCACCAGCGTGTCGCCATGCACCTCCTCGAAGATGCGCTGCACCTCGGCAAAGGCCGCCGCTTTGTTCTCCAGCGTGACCGGCACATGATGAAACGGAATGCCGTGCCATTCGACAAAACCGCGAAAGGTGTCGTGATTGGAGATCACGCACGGAATTTCCACGTTCAGCTCTTTCGCCTGCCAGCGCGCCAGGAGATCGTACAGACAATGCTCCTGCTGGCTGACGAGGATGACTAGGCGCTTCTTGACTGCCGAATCGGTAATCTTCCAGTCCATGTTCAGTTCGTCCGCGACGCAGCGAAAGCGTTCGCGCAATTCGGTGAGCATGAACGGCAGGGAATCGGCGCGGATTTCGACGCGCATGTAATAGCGGCCGACCGCTTCGTCCCCGGCCGCTTCGTCTCCAGCCGCCTCGTTCTCATCGGGCGGCTGCGCGTGTAACGAGGTTTCGAGAATCCAGCCCTGATGGGAGGAGAAGAAACCCGACACACGGGAGACAATGCCCACGCGGTCGGGACAAGAAGCAGTGAGCGTGTAATAGCGTTCGCGTTGCATGATGGCCTTCAACCCGCACGCGCGAAGGCGCGGTCGATTTCCGCGCGCAACGTGTCGTAATCGCGCGCGACCGGATACTGCGGAAACTCGCGCACGACGTTTTCGGGCGGGCAGAAAAGGATGCCGCCGTCGGCCTCGCCCAGCATCGCGGTGTCATTATAGGAGTCGCCCGCCGCGACCACCTTGAAGTTGAGTTCGTGAAAGCGCCGGACCGCCTGCCGTTTCTGGTCGGGCATCCGCAGATGGTAATCGACCACCACCCCATCGGCGCCAGCCTCCAGACTGTGACAGAACAGCGTCGGCCAGGCGAGTTGGCGCATCAAGGGGTGAGCAAACTCGTAAAAGGTGTCGGACAGGATCACCACCTGATACGTCTCGCGCAGGGCATCGAGAAAGGCGCGCGCGCCGGGGAACGGCCCCATGCTGGCGATCGTTTTCTGGATGTCGGGCAGGCCGAGCTTGTGCCGCGCCAGCAAATCCAGCCGGTATTGCATCAGCTTGTCGTAATCCGGCTCGTCGCGCGTGGTACGACACAGTTCAGGGATGCCCGCGCGCGCGGCGAACTCGATCCAGATTTCGGGCACCAGCACCCCTTCGAGGTCAAGGCAAACGATACGCACCGCAGAAACTCCCGATGTAGCGCCGAAAGGTCGCGATTTTAGCAGCAGGCGGCCGTATGGACACGGTTTTTCCCGCGCGCCGGCGCGTGTGACATACCCGGCAGCGAATGGACACGAAAGCGGCTAGCATCCTAAAGTCATAATATTGCCACGGCCATGATAAAAGTCATCCCTACCTCCAGGCTACGGGTCGGCATGTATGTGCACGATCTCAACTGTGGCTGGATCGAGCACAACTTCCTGCGCAACCGTTTCCTGGTCAACGACGAGAAAACACGCGAGCGGATCATCGCCCTCGGCACGTCCGAAATCTACATCGACATCGACAAGGGACTCGATGTCGATGACGATGTGCCCAGGCAGGCGGAAACCAAAAAGGCCGTCAACACACCTGTTGCCGCCATCACCCGGAGCAACCTGCCACCGCCGCGCCCGGCGGATTTCGCCGGCGAGCGTCAGCGCGCGAAAAAGCTGCACGCCGAAGCCAACCGCATCGTCCACAATATGATGAACGATACGCGCCTGGGCAAGCAGATCGAGATCGAGCAGATCGAGCCGGTGGTCGAACGCATCGTCGATTCCATCTTCCGCCAGCAAGACGCCCTGCTGCCTTTGGTACAGCTCAAAAATCATGATGAATACACCTTCCAGCACTCGGTGTCGGTGTGCGCGCTGATGACCAGCTTCGCGCGCACGCTGGAGATGCCGCGCGAGATCATCCGCGAGATTGCCATCGGCGCGTTGCTGCACGATGTGGGCAAGGCGACGATCCCCGACGATATCCTCAACAAACCGGGCAAGCTCACCGAGGCGGAATTCGAGCAGATGAAATCACACGTCGTGCAAAGCAAGATCATCCTTGCCGAGACGCCGGGCATCAGCCAGATCGCGTTGGACGTGGCCGCGCAACATCACGAACGATTCGATGGCAGTGGTTATCCGAACAAATTGGCGGGCGATGAAATCAGCCAATACGGCCAGATGAGCGCCATCGTCGATGTCTATGACGCCATCACCTCGAACCGCGTCTACCATAAAGAGATACCGCCCACCGAGGCACTACGCAAGATCCTCGAATGGAGCAAGTTCCATTTCAATCCAACACTGACGCAGGTGTTCATCCGCTCGCTGGGCATCTACCCCAGCGGTTCGCTGGTGCGGCTGGAAAGCGGGCGGCTGGCCGTGGTCGAGGAACAGCACCCGGACAAGCCCATGCAGCCCAAGCTGCGGGTCATCTTTCATACGCGCGGCTATTACTTGGAGCCGGAAATCATTGATCTGCGCTATTCACAAGACCAGATCACGGGCTATGAGGACTTCGAGCGATGGAAAATCGACCCCTCGCAATGGATACGCAGGTAAAGGGCGACACACTCCCGCAAGCAGCACAGGAAATAGCGGGCGGGTAGTGACTAAAAAATCCACAATCCCGCTAACGACCATAACATCAGGCTACCCATCAAAATTCTTTCGCCAGTGTCGCGCAAATATTTCCTGTTTTTCTTTAACCCGGTTATAAACAAATAGATTCCCAAACACGATAAAAATGTCGAAACAAATATCACTCCATAATACGACGCCTCTGGCATCGTCTCAAAAGGTAACATCGTTCCGCCAGAAATACCGACAAAACACCCCAAAACAGCCGCCATGAAAAAAGTGGCGAAATAAGTAAATGCAGTCATCGCGTCCTCGTGCAAAACCGTGACGTTACTGCCATTCTAGGCGAATGCCCTGCCGGCCGGCACGACAACATGACGGCTTTCGTGACTTATTCATTTATCCATATAAACGGGCAACCATGAAAATAACTACAACCTTCCAAGCCGCAGGACAATATCGTGAAACATGACACAGCTTTGCTGCCAATCAGCGAAGAAGAATTGATGACAAAAATTGAGCAGTCGCTCGTCGACATGGCGGAAAATTTGCGTCAGCAATTCGAGAATATACGTATTCCGTTTCTCAAACTGCGCTGTCGCCGCAATGAATTGTCCGGTGAAGAATCGCTGTATGCCGTCGCTCATAAAGGCACGCAATACGTCATCTACGACGAGACCGAGAACGATTTCGGCCTCGCCGTAACCCCCTGCGACAAAGAGGATGTGCTCAGCCTGTGGGTGCTGGCCGGCGACCTCGACAACGCGCTGCGCGTCATGGAAAGCGGCGACTACAGCCGATGCCTCGTCGCCCCCTGAAGCACGCGCCGGGATCGTTCAGGAGCGGTAGTCGGCGTTGATCTTCACGTAATCGTGAGAGAGATCGCACGTCCACACGGTCGCGCGCGCTTCGCCGCGTGCAAGATCGATGCGTACGGAAAGTTCTTCGTCCTGCATGATGCGCGCGCCCGCTTCCTCGGCATAGCTCGCCGCGCGGCCGCCGTGTTCCGCGACAAGGATTTCTTCCGTCGAATTGCCGAGCCAGACCGTCAGATGCCCGACATCCAGATCGTCGATGCCCGCGTAACCGATGGCGGCGAGGATGCGGCCGAGGTTGGGGTCGGAAGCGAAGAACGCGGTTTTCACCAGCGGCGAGAGCGCCACGGCGTAGGCGACTTTGCGGCATTCCTCACGACGCTTGCCGCCTTCGACGGCAATGGTCATGAATTTGCTGGCGCCTTCGCCGTCGCGGACGATGGATTGCGCCAGATGCACCGCGACTGCGGTGATGGCATCGGCAAGGACACGGGCGTCGGCAGTATCGGCGGCGATCTCCTTATTGCCCGCCTGCCCCGTGGCGATGACGATGAAAGAGTCGTTGGTCGACGTGTCGCCATCGACGGTAATGCTGTTGAAGGATGCGTCCGCCGCCGCGCGGGTCATCGCCTCCAGCGCGGACGGGCTCACCACCGCATCGCAGGCAACGAACCCCAGCATGGTCGCCATGTCGGGGTGGATCATGCCCGCGCCCTTGGCGATGCCGGTGACGGTGACGGTTTTACCGCCGATTTCCACCCGGCGTGAGACGGCCTTGGCGATGGTGTCGGTGGTCATGATCGCGTGCGCGGCCTCGAACCAACCGTCCGGGCGCAGATCGGCAAGGGCGGGAGACAACCCCGCGAGCAGGCGATTCATCGGCAACGGTTCGAGGATGACGCCGGTGGAAAACGGCAAGACATGACGGGGATCGACGCCGAGCTTTCCGGCCAGGGCGGCACAGGTGGCGCGCGCATCGATCAAGCCCTGTTTGCCGGTGCCCGCGTTGGCGATGCCGGTGTTGACCACCAGCGCCCGAATGTTGCCGCTGCTCAGGTGATCGCGGCAGACCGCGACCGGCGCGGCGCAGAAGCGGTTCTGGGTGAAAACGCCCGCCACCCGGCTGCCGGGGGCGAGTTCAAAGACGGTGATGTCGCGCCGGTTGGCTTTGCGGATGCCCGCTTCCGCCACGCCCAGTTGCACGCCGGGGACGGGGAGAAGGTCGGCGGGATTGGGCGGATTCAGTTTGACGGCCATGACGCCTCCCGCTTAGTTCAGTTTTCCGTGGCAATGCTTGTACTTCTTGCCCGATCCGCAGGGGCACGGATCGTTACGGCCGATCTTCGGCCCGGCAATGAACGGCTGCCGCGTTGCGCCGCCTTCGCCCGCCGCTTCTTCGGGCTCGCCGTATTCCGCGTGCTGGTAGCGCACGTTCTCGGCCAGCGGCGGCGGCTCGGCAGCGGCGAGTTGCTCCTCGGCGACCTCTTGACGGATCTGCACCGTCATCAGCACACGCGTGGCATCCTGACTCCAGGCATCGATCATGTGCCCGAACAGTTCGAATGCCTCACGCTTGTATTCCTGCTTCGGGTTTTTCTGCGCGTAGCCGCGCAGGTGGATGCCCTGCCGCAACAAGTCGAGCGCGGCCAGGTGTTCGCGCCAGAGGTTGTCCAGACTGTTGAGCGTGACATTGCGCTCGAACTGGTGCCAGACAGCGGGATCGACAACGGCGACCTTCTCCTGGTACGCCCGTTCAGCCTCCGTAACGATGCGCGCGAGAATGGCTGCGTCATCGAGACTGGAATCGGCCCTGATCCACTCGCCCACCGGCAGCGGCAACAAAATGTCCGCCGCCAGCGCACGCTCCAGCGCGGGAGTGTCCCACTGCTCTTCGACGCTTTCCTCCGGCACATAGAGGCGAAACACGCTGCTCAATACTTCGTAGCGCATCCCGCGCACGGTTTCGGAGACGTCCTCGCTTTCCAGCAGCTCGTTGCGGTTCTTGTAGATGACCTTGCGCTGGTCGTTGGCAACGTCGTCATATTCCAGCAGTTGCTTGCGGATGTCGAAATTGCGCTGCTCCACCTTGCGTTGCGCCGACTCCAGCGAGCGCGTCACCATCGCATGCTCGATGGCTTCGCCCTCGGGCATCTTCAGACGCACCATGATTGCGTTCAGGCGCTCGCCCGCGAAAATCTTCAGCAGCGGATCTTCCAGCGACAAATAAAAGCGGCTCGACCCCGGATCGCCCTGACGCCCCGAGCGCCCGCGCAACTGGTTGTCGATGCGCCGCGACTCGTGCCGCTCGGTGCCGATGATGTGCAAGCCGCCGGCCGCCACTACCTTGTCGTGCACCCCCTGCCAGTCGACGCGCAACGCGGCGACGGCCGCTTCCTTGCCCACGTCGTCCAGCTTTTCGTCGGCGCGAATCGCCGCGATCTTCTTGTCGATGTTGCCGCCCAGCACGATGTCCGTGCCGCGGCCGGCCATGTTGGTGGCAATCGTCACTTGCCCCGGCAAACCGGCCTGCGTGATGATTTCGGCTTCGCGGTCGTGCTGCTTGGCGTTCAGCACTGCGTGCCCGATGCCGTCCTTTTCCAACAGGCTCGCGAGGTGCTCGTTGTTTTCAATGGATGTCGTGCCCACCAGCACCGGCTGGCCACGCTTGACGCAGCTTTCGATGTCCTCGATCACCGCGCGCCACTTCTCGGCGGCGGTGCGATACACCTTGTCGTTGGCGTCGGCGCGCTTCGAGGGCTTGTTGGTGGGAACCACCACCGTTTCCAGTCCGTAGATCGAGTGGAATTCGTAGGCTTCGGTGTCGGCGGTGCCGGTCATGCCCGCAAGCTTGCCGTACATGCGGAAGTAGTTCTGGAAAGTGATCGAGGCAAGCGTCTGGTTTTCCGACTGCACCTTGACGCCTTCCTTCGCTTCCACCGCCTGATGCAGCCCCTCCGACCAGCGCCGCCCGGTCATGAGCCGCCCGGTGAACTCGTCGACGATCACCACTTCGTTGTTTTGCACCACGTAATGCTGATCCCGGTGAAACAGCGCATGCGCGCGCAACGCGGCGTAGAGGTGATGCACGAGCATGATGTTGGCCGGGTCGTACAGCCCCGCACCCTCGGAGAGCAGGCCCATTTTCACCAGCAACTGCTCGGAAGTCTCGTGCCCCTGCTCGGTGAGCAGCACCTGATGCGCTTTCAGGTCGACCGTGTAGTCGCCCGGCACGGTCACGTTGTCGCCCTCACCTTCCTGCTTTTTCAGGCGTGGCGGAATCGCGTTCATCTTCACGTACAGGTCGGTACGATCCTCGGCCTGCCCGGAGATGATGAGCGGCGTGCGCGCCTCGTCGATGAGGATCGAATCCACCTCATCGACGATGGCGTAGGCCAGCGCCCGCTGCACGCGGTCGGCGGGCGCATACACCATGTTGTCGCGCAGGTAGTCGAAACCGAATTCATTGTTGGTGCCGTAGGTGATATCGGCGGCGTAGGCGAGCTGCTTCTCCTCGTGGCTCATGCGCGTCAGGTTGCAACCCGTGCTCAGGCCGAGGAAACGGTAGATTTGCCCCATCCATTCCGCATCGCGGCTGGCGAGGTAGTCGTTGACCGTCACGATGTGCACGCCCTTGCCCGGCAGCGCATTGAGATAGGCCGCCAGCGTCGCCACCAGCGTCTTGCCCTCGCCGGTGCGCATTTCGGAGATTTTCCCGTCGTGCAACACCATGCCGCCGACCAACTGCATATCGAAGTGGCGCAGCCCCAGCACGCGCTTGCCCGTCTCACGCACCACCGCAAAAGCTTCCGGCAGCAGGGAATCCAATTCCGCGCCCCGTTCGAGGCGCTGGCGGAATTCGACAGTCTTGGCGGCGAGCGCCTCGTTGGAGAGCGCCGAAATATCGGGTTCGAGCGCGTTGATGCGGGTCACGACCTTGGAATATTGACGGATCAGGCGGTCGTTCCGCGAACCGAACACTTTCTTGAGCAAGCCGGTGAGCATGGGATGAATTTGTAGCCGAAACATAAAGGGGAGGAGTTTATCATGTCGCTGCCCCCTCGCCCGAAGCCCAAGATGCGATGAGCACACTTTTGCACCGTTACGTCGGCCGCGACTCGCCACTGGCCCGCCTGCAAGACCACGCCGCCCGGCTGGGCCGGTTGCAGACCGTGCTCGCGGACGCGCTGCCCACCCAATTCGCCCACGCCTGCCGCGTCGCCAACCTCAAGGACGACGTGCTCACCCTCACCGCGCACGGCAGCGCCATCGCGGTGCGCCTGAAGCAGATGATTCCCTCGTTACAGGAGCATTTCGCCCGCGCCGGTCATCCCGTGCAACGCATCAAGATCAAGGTCGGCCTGCCGGATGGCGGGCAAAAACGCCCCGCATCCCCACTCCGCGCCCTCTCCCCGACGGCGCGTGCCAGCATCGAAGCGCTGGCCGCCGCCCTGCCCGTGGATGCGCCCCTGCGCAAATCGCTGGAGACGCTGGCAAGACGGGGACGGGCCTGACCCAGTCAGGCGGCGCGCCCCTCCAGTTCCAGCAGATATTGTTTGGCAGGCAACCCGCCCGCGTAGCCGACGAGACTGCCGTTACTCCCGATTACGCGATGACACGGCACGATGATGGCCACAGGGTTGCGATTGTTCGCCATCCCCACCGCCCGCGGCGCACGCGGATTGCCCACTGCCACCGCAACCTCCAGATAGCTGCGCGTTTCACCGATGGGAATGGCTTGCAACGCTCTCCACACGGACAATTGGAACGCTGTACCATGCAACGCCAGCGGCAAATCGAACGCCTTGCGTTTCCCGGCGAAGTATTCCGCGATCTGCGCCGCCGCCTTCCGAATGAGCGGCGTCTCACCACACTCGGCCTCGGGAGACGGCTTATCCCCGGCAAAGAAAACACGACTGATCGCGTCCGCGCTTTCTTCGATGCCAATCTTGCCGATGGGACTGTCGTAGAAAAATACGTGCTTCATTTGCAATCTCCTTTCGTAGCGTGAGAATACTTGTGAGTAATGAAATGGGTTTGACCCCGCATCTCACAGGATGAAACACGACATGAGCGTCCTCAGAGGTCTGTCCAGTCTTCTATCTGCATATCAGATAGCTGGCTGAAGGCCCGATCGTTTGTCACCAGCACAGCCCCGATACTCAGCGCATGGGCGGCAATCAGCAAATCGAGCGGCGCGAGGATCATGCCATGACGTTCCATCCCGGCCCGCACGACGCCATAGTGCTCCGCAGCGCTACTATCCCAGGGCAATACGTCGACACACCGCAGGAACTCCGACACAGCGCGGTGGAGTCGCTTGGCGTCCGGCCGCTTGGCCAGACCAAAAAGTAATTCGCCCTCGGTGATCGCCGAGATACAAAGCGCGGCCATGGGGGCGGCCACCACATGCCGTACGACGGCCGGGTGCTCCTTGAGCAGATGGCTCACCATGTTGGTGTCCAGCATGTAGCGCCTCATTCGTGATAGCCCTTGAAAGGATCACGATCATGCATTCCCTGATTGCGTTCTTTCTCGTCCAGGAAATCGGCTGGCACATTGGCGCCTTTGAGCGTGGCGAAGAAATCGTCCCACGTCGCCGGCTTGCGCGACAAAATCACGTCCCCGGTTTCCGGATCCTTGCGGATGAAAACTTCCCTGGTGTCGAACCGATAGGCGGCTGGCAGACGTACCGCCTGACTACGGCCGTTAATGAATAGTTTGGCGACTTGGCGCATGATTGAAACCCCTTTTGCAGAGATATATACCAAAGCATATCTCCATTGCAGAATATATCAAGATATATGCCAAGGCAATCACACACACTGTGCGGCGGCAATATGTCCTGCCAGCCCACACGCCCGGTCCCAAAGAAGCAATAAACCCCTTTGCTCTCCGCCCAGCCGCCACATGCATCCGGAATGCTCGCCTGCGGCTGCCGCGCAAAAGTCTCCGCCCCACCCTCCCAAGCCGGATTGGCACGCCGCCCACCGGATGGGTCATCCGGTTCGAGCAGGATGATTCACCACGACGATCCCGCCACGAATGACCGTTCGGGCCCCCGATCCGGCGGCCCCCGGTCAAACGAGTCTGTTCTCCTTGACATCCCAGCCGGCGGCAACCGCGGCGCCCATCGAACCGTCCGCGTTCTGTTCTCTGGCCTCGGCTTCGATTTTGGAATAGGCCATGCCGACCGATTCCGCTGGCATGCTGCCGGACGTACCACCCGGCTCCACATGCGTCAACACGACATCCGACAATGTGATGCGCAGAAACTCCTCCTGTTTGCCGCCCGCCTTGCAGGCCGATATGAGCACTTTCGGAATGTGCTTGCCCGCGGCGCAGAATCCGAACAGAACCGGCGAAGCCCTGTCGTAAAAATGCGTGAAGGCCAAGGGCGCAAAATCGGCCTTTCCCACACCGCCACCGCCACCGGTAAACACCGACGTGGACTGCGAAACCCTGTATGAAAAATCGAGTACATCGACCCAGCCTTTATGCTTGGAATCCTTGGATTCTCCGGTGATGCCCTCGATTTTGACATAAATTGCCGACATACTATGTTGCCTCCTGGTTGGTTGAAAAACATCGCCGACTTGTCCGGCGCACCGCATCTTTCCCTACAGGCTGAAATAAACCGTGGTCAATGGCTCGGGTTATTATTTCTCCGCATTTCTTTTCTTTTTCCTGGACAGGATCTCCTCGATCGGCAGACGTTTGATCCGATATTCTTCTAACTTATCATTGCGTTTTATCGCCTGCCAGTAGTCTTCGCGCTCTTCAGTTGTCACAGCACAACCTACCCACGTCAAAGGCTTTTGGTCGAATTGCTTACAAATTCCGATGAACCATTCGCTTTTGGTGTCTTCGCAACTCTCGACCTCCACAGAAATCGCCAAATTTGGATCAAAAATATCGAAAATTACACGATTGCTGTTGAATCCTCCGTAAGTCGTATGCTTTCCCTTATGATACCACCATCCATTTTGCCACCATTTTCCATGTTTCAAAGAAAAAGCTGCATCTTTATTATATTCGATGTAAAGCGGATTCATCCGTTTTCCATCATATCTAAAAGCTTTTTTTGCAACAAGTCTGAGTATCTCCTCTTCGCTTGCGTTCAATAGCGCCAGAAAATGAAGGTTCTCAGGCTCAAAATAAACTGCCATCAAATCAAAACCAAATATCTTTATTTGCTCATTCTTGGGTTTGATATATCCATCATAGCCTTTGTATCCGCTCCCCAAACCTTCGGTAGCAGCAGATTTGTCAGCAGAGACATAATTGGCATTCAGTTCCATTCCCAATTGCTTGGCGGCCTGTTTGAAAAACCTATAATTTTCATGACCTACTCTGCTAAATGTTTTGCAAAGCGCATATTTCTCTACCTTTTCCCTGAAACGGGCGCCCATCATAGTTTCCTTGGCAATTGCATTCGCACAGGCCACGCACATCAGCAAGATCAGCAAACAGACACACGGGAGCCTCCCAAATAGAATCATGGTGTTTTCCAATACTGTTTGCCGTCCCACTCACCACGCCACCCCTGCATTCGAGGAGATGTACTAGCGTTGGGAACCAGCCATAATTCCGTCCGCACTGCGTCTGCCCGGATTTTTTTAACCTTCGCTTCTTCGGCTTTTGTAACGGGATCCTTTCTTTTCCCGCCATGATAAGATTTCTTCAGATATCCAACATCCGGATCAAGCGTAAAAATAGAACCTCCAATGCTTTCGTAGCCATACACATCAACCTGCGGCTTGACAATTTTTGCCAGTTGTTCAGCGGGAGGAACCGCCTTGATAGTACCAGTGCTATCTACTTTCCCTGCATAACCTCCCTGACAGCCAAACAAACGAATCTGTCCGGAAGCCATGTTCCTGGAAAGATTGACCAGTGCCGTGACAGGGGTGTTGTTTGCGTGCGTGGCGTTGCTCAAATTCGTGTCGGGGGCATACTCATCACCCAGATACAGCGAGCCATATTCACTATCTTCTCGAAACCCCCAGCTATGCCCAAAATAGGCCAAGTATTTGATGTTGGTATATTTTCCCAACAAGTCGTTCAGCGCCGTCACACGCGTGACCTTGATCGGACCAACGATCTTTGCCCCGGCGGATTTTGGCAGGCCGGGAAACTTGCCGCTCTGGATGTCCCTGACATGCTGGTGGGCCGCGAGCGTAAATAGCGCGCCCGAGTTGTGTCCGCCGCCTCCGCTTCCCCCGGTCACGATCAGAAACACGCGGGAATCATCGCTAGCTACAACGGCGCTACCGGGAACAGGTGGAGCCATGCAAACTCCTGTGTAAAGAACATGTGGGTGGGCAACAAAGGAGCGGGAACGATACGCCTGCAATGCTCGCCACGTCAATATTCATAAAAGCATCTGTCATCTCACATCTTCGATAAAAATGAAGGCGCCACGGCACGGCATCCCCGGCAAAGCCCGATTGAACCAATCGCCCCTTATCCTCACCAACACAGATAACATATTCAATTCCATCGCACGCTTCATCCCAACCCACAGGAGCCCACATGAATCATTCGCAACGACTCATCGCCGCGCGTTATGGCGACGATTCCCTTTGCGCGCCGAGTGCATGGTCGTCGGTGATCGAACACCTGCTCGGACACCGTTCGGTGCGCGCATTCCTGCCCGATCCGGTGAGCGAGGCGCAGCTTGCCGCCATCGTCGCAGGCGCGCAGTCGGCGTCGAGTTCATCCAATTTGCAGGCCTGGAGCGTGGTCGCGGTCAGCGATGCGGCGCGGCGCGCGAAGCTGGCCGAATTCGCGGGCGGGAATCCGTTCATCGAGGAGGCGCCGCTGCAATTGGTCTGGCTGGCCGACCTCGCGCGGCTGGAGCGCTTGACCCAGCTCACGCAGCGGCCAGGCGAGGCGCTCGATTACCTCGAAATGTTCCTCGTCGGGGCCATCGACGCCGCGCTCGCGGCGGAAAACGCTGCCGTGGCCGCGGAATCGCTCGGACTGGGCATCGTTTTCATCGGCGGCATGCGCAACCAGCCGGAAGCCGTCGCCACGCTGCTCGATCTGCCGCCCAAGGTCTTTCCCGTTTTCGGCATGTGCGTGGGCAAGCCCGACCCGGCGCGACCCGCCGACATCAAGCCGCGCCCGCCGCAAACGGTGGTGCTGCACCGCGAACGCTATTCGCTCGACGCACAGATGCCGGGCATCGAAAGCTATAACGCGGCAATGGCCCGTTTCTACGAAGCGCAAAAGATGAATGTGCGCGGCACATGGGCGGTGCATTCGTCCAAGCGCATCGCCAACGCCGAAGCGCTCTCCGGACGCGACCGGCTGCGCGAGGCATTGCATGCGCGCGGCTTTGCCCTGAAATAAAAAAGACGATGGCGGGGAAGGGGTCCGTGATTTTTTTACGGAACCTTCCCCCGCAAGCTCATCCATACTCCGTGCAGACGATTCGTGTCCGTACTCGTCATCATGCACAGATTCCAAGACATTCAGGTTCTCGTCATCGCCAGCGACTCAAGGCTGCGAACGCCGCTGCGCCACATGCTGGCCTCTTTCGGCTTCGGCGCGGTGCATCTGGCCGTCACCGCGCACACGGCGTTGCGCTATCTGCGTTCGCGCTACTACGAACTGATCCTGTGCGACTACGCGCTCGGAAACGGGCAGGACGGCCAACATCTGCTCGAAGACCTGCGCCAGCATGACATCATCGCCAGCGACACGCTGTTCGTGATGATTACTGGCGAGCGCAACTATGAACGCGTGATCGGCGCCGCCGAGCTGCTGCCCGATGATTACATCCTCACGCCGCTCGCGCCCGGCGCGCTGCGGACGCGGCTGGAGAAGATCGTCGAAAAACGCATGATTTTCCTCCCTGCCTGGCAGCTGGCCGCCATCGGGGACTGGCTTGGCGCCATCGACTATTGCATGGAAGCGGAAATCGGACATCCGCAATATCTGGTCGATTTCCAGCGTCTCGAAGCCGGCTTCTACATCGCCTCCGGGCAACTCGACGAAGCCGAGGCAGTCTACCGCCAGATCGCTGTCGGGCGACATCTGCCCTGGGCGCAACTGGGGCTGGCGCGCTGCCGCGCGTTCAAGAAGGACTACACCGGGGCCGATGCCCTGCTCTGCGAGCTCATTGCGGAAAACGCCAATTTCATGGCCGCTTACGACCTGCTCGCCCGCGTGCGCACCGAAAGCGGCATGGGCGAGGCGGCCCGCGAAGTGCTGCGCACCGCCATCGACCGCTCGCCCTACCGCATCGGCCGCCAGCGCCGCATGGGGGAGCTGGCGATGGAGACGGGCGACGCCGCCACGGCGGAGAAGGCGCTCTCCGAAGTCGTCCGGCAAAGCGCCCATTCCGGCTTCCGCGATCCCGAAGTGCATGTGCGGCTGGCGCAGGCGCAAATTGCGCAAGCCAAGCCCGAGGCCGCCCGCGCCACCATCGACGATCTCGAACGCAGCCTCGGCGGTCAGCCCAACACCGCGCTGTGCAAGGCGTTCGCCAAGGCCATGCTCCACACCCACACCGGCGAAACCGACAAAGCGCAAGCCGCTCTCGACGAAGCCGCCGGCCTCACTTCGACCGGCGCATCGCTCTCTCCGGGACTGTCGCGCGAGCTGGTCAAGGCGTGCTTCGATCAGGATCTGGCGGACGCGGGCAGCAATGTGGTGACGAACATTCTGCGCGCCACCGGCGACGAGCAGACGGTCATCTCGCTGCGCGAAATGTTGCGCGCGCGCGGTCTGGAGCTGCTGTCGCGCAAGATCGAGCAGAACGTGCAGGAAGAAGTACGCTCCCTCATCCGGGTCGGTGCGGAGAAGGCGCGTACCGGCGACTACGACGCCGCCGTGGAGGCGATGCTCGATGCCGTGCGCCAGATGCCCGGCCACACGGTCGTGCTGTTCAACGCCGCGCTCGCCCTGCTGCGCCACATCGAACATCGCGGCTGGAACAGCAACCTCGCCCGCCAGGCGCGCACCCTGATCGAGCGTGCCCGCGGCCTCGACCCCGCCAGCGGCCGTCTGGCGACGCTGGCCGAATACATGCACACCCTGATCGAACGCAACGGCGTCGTGGCGGACAGGAACATCCGGCCCTATCGTCGGGCGCGGGGCTGAGAACCACCGTGCTTTGAAGCGCCGTACTGGATGCCGGCATTCGCCGGCATGACGGTCAGGCCGTTCCTCCCACCGTCAGCCCATCGAGCCGCAAAGTCGGCTGTCCCACGCCTACAGGCACGCTTTGCCCATCTTTACCGCAGGTGCCGACGCCCGGATCGAGCGCCATGTCGTTGCCGATCATGCTGACGCGGGTGAGCGCATCGGGACCGTTGCCGATGAGCGTCGCACCTTTGACCGGGCGGGTGACCCTGCCGTTTTCGATCAAATACGCCTCGGCGGTGGAGAACACGAATTTGCCAGAGGTGATGTCGACTTGCCCGCCGCCAAAATTCACGGCGTAGAGGCCGTGCTGCACGGAATGCAGGATGTCATGCGGATCGCGCCCGCCGTTGAGCATGAGCGTGTTGGTCATGCGTGGCAGCGGCAAGTGGGCATAGGACTCGCGCCGGCCGTTGCCGGTGGGCTGCATCCCCATCAGGCGCGCGTTCAGGGTGTCCTGCATGTAGGCGGTGAGAATGCCGTCCTCGATCAACACTGTGCGCTGACCGGGGTTGCCCTCGTCGTCGATGGTGAGCGAGCCGCGCCGATCCGGAATCGACCCGTCGTCGATCACGGTGACGCCAGTGGCGGCGACGCGCTCTCCGATGCGCCCGGAGAAGGCGGAACTGCCTTTGCGGTTGAAATCGCCTTCCAACCCGTGACCGATGGCTTCGTGCAGCAGGATGCCCGGCCAGCCGGGGCCGAGCACCACGGTCATCGTCCCGGCGGGAGCGGGGACGGCTTCCATGTTGACGCTGGCTTGATGCACGGCGGCGAGCGCATAGTCGCGCAAGCGTTCGTCGGTGAAATAGCCGTAGTCGTAACGCCCGCCGCCGCCCGCCGAACCCTGTTCGCGACGGCCGTCGGCTTCCATGATGACGGCAATCGACACACGTACGAGCGGGCGCACGTCGGCGGCCAGATGGCCGTCGGAACGTGCCACCAGCACCACTTCCCACGACCCGGCGAGATAGGCCATCACCTGCACGACGCGAGAATCGGCCGCGCGGGCGAATTTCTCCAGCCGCTCCAGCAGGCGCACCTTGGCGGCATCCTCCAGCGAGGCGAGCGGATCGTCGGCGCGATACAGTTTCTTCGCCGCCTTGCCCGGCTTCACTTCCACGCGCCGCTTTTCGCCCGCCGCAGCGATGGCGCGCGTGGCGTGGGCGGCATCGGTCAGCGCCGCCAGTGAAATATCGTCGGAGTAGGCGAAGGCGGTTTTCTCGCCGCTCACCGCGCGCACGCCAACGCCCTCCTCGATGTCGAAGCTGCCCGACTTGACGATGCCCTCCTCCAGACTCCAGCCCTCGGAGCGGGCGTACTGGAAGTAAAGATCGGCATAGTCGATGTCGTGCCGCATCAGCTTCTTGAGCACACGGTCGAGTTCTTCCCGGCCCAGATCACGGGAGGAAAGCAGATAGCGGTCGGCAACTTTGAGGGCGTTCTTTGTCATCGTAAAAACCAATTCCGGTTCAAAACCCCGCCTTCCAGAACCGCTGAGCTGTTCATGATGAAAAAACCCGAGGCGGGGGGCGCCAGTGTAGCGCCAGCCGCTCAGTAATCAAGCGCATTTCCCCGGGAAGTCCCCAAACGAAAAAGGCCCTGGATCGGACGCGGCATTTACACTTTGTAGCCGCGGTGTACGGCAACGATGCCCGCGCTCAGGTTGTAGTAATCGACCTTGCCCAGCCCCACGCTTTCCATCATCGCCTTCAATTCCTGCTGGCCGGGGTGCATCCGGATGGATTCGGCAAGGTAGCGGTAGCTCTCGGCGTCGCCGGCGACTTTGGCCCCCAGCCACGGCAGCACTTTGAGGGAATAGAGATCGTAGACCGGCGACAAGGGCGCCCAGATGTGGGAGAACTCCAGCACCAGCAAGCGTCCGCCGAGGCGCAGCACGCGACGCATCTCGGCCAGGGCGACCTCCTTGTGGGTCATGTTGCGCAGGCCAAAGGCGACGGTGACACAATCGAAATAATCGTCGGGGAACGGCAGCTTTTCGCCATCGCATTGCGCTACAGGCAGGGTGAAGCCTTTGTCGAGCAGGCGGTCGCGGCCCCGGGCGAGCATGGCGTGATTGATGTCGGTCAGCCAGACTTCGCCGCTCGATCCGACGCGGCGCGCGAAAGCGAGCGACAAATCCGCCGTGCCTCCGGCCACATCGAGCACACGGTCGCCTTCGCGCACGCCCGCGAGGCGGATGGTAAACGCCTTCCACAGCCGATGCAGGCCGAAGGACATCAGGTCGTTCATCACGTCGTATTTCTGCGCGACGGAGGAGAAGACTTCGGCGACTTTCTTCTGCTTGAGCTCTTCGGCGACGGACTGGAAGCCGAAATGAGTGGTTTTCCGTTCGGGGACGGTTTCGGATGGCGTCTGGGCTTGGGCTTGGGCTTGAGTTTGGGTCATGGTAAAAAAGGTCAGGCGGGCGGCGGCGAGAGCTCCTCGAAACCGATTTGTTCAAAATTCGGGCCGACGAGCAACAGTTGGGCCATCTTCAGTTTGCGTTCCCGGCCATCGAAGAAGACTTCGACGGTGCCGTGCGTTTTATACCAGCCTTCGGGCACGATGAGCGAAGCGGTGATTTGCAGCACGTCGTTGGCTTCGATCAGGAACGCCTGCGAATACGGTTCGCGCAGCCCCTCGGACTGGGGGCGCTGGCGGGCGGCGATGACCTGCGGCAAGCCGGGGAGCACGTGAATACCGGCTTCGAGCAGGCCGTCCTCGCGGAACATCAGCCAGCTGACCTGGCCGAGCAGGAAATATTCGCCGTCGTGCGGGTGCACACCGACGAGCTGGTGATGCGAAAAGCGCTCGGCGTGCGGGCGTTGTTGCAGGCGAAAGCCGCCCACCGATTGATCGAGCAGTTCCCATTGCTCGCAGACGAGGCCGAGGCGCTCGGCTTCGAGATGCTGATGGCCGAAGTCGCGCTTGCCGTTGCGGGGGAGCTCGGTTTCAACCCCGGCGGCATGTTCTCCGAACGCGTGTACGGCCAGCTCGTTGCGCAGGTGGCCGAGACTGCTGGTGGTGCGCGAATGATTGTGGTGTGGCTGCTCGAAAAGCTTGCCTTGCACATGAAAGCCGATGGCCAGCCATTCCGCGCACAGTTCGACCACGCCGGTACTGCCCCGGCGCGGGAAGCGGCGTCCGGCGGAGGCCAGCCCCCACGGCCGGTAGAGCGACAGCAGCAGGCGGGCGCAGGCATCGACGCTGCAATCGTCGCCCAGGCCGAGCGACGAAGGCGACACGCCCTGCTTGAACTGGGCAAACACCGACTGGATCTGGCTCGCCAGCTTCGCGCAATCGAAATAGCGCGCATCCGGCCCTTTGGCGAGCAGGCCGAGCGGACGCAAACCGTGATCGGCGGACAAGTCCAGTCCGTAAGTAATGGGTTTGCGCCCCTCGATGTTCGGATCGAGGCTGCAATACGGTGCGAAACGCTCGGCCCAACGGCAAATCCACGTCCATTCCTGCCCGCTGCGCCCGAAAGCGTTGGCCACATCGAGCAGAAGCACGGAAATGTAGGCCTCAAGCGCGCTTTGCGCTTTCCAGATGGTATTGAGCGAGTCGGAAACGCGAATGCGGTGGGTGTCATCGAATTCGGCAGCGCTGAAACTTTCGTGCACTTCGCGCCACAGACCGGCGGGCAAGGCGCGGTGAGCACGATAAAACTCGGAGACGATCTTGCCCGCGTAGTGGACGCGGCGTTGCGCCAGGAGCGCGCGCTGATCCTTGAGCGTACCGACGGCGGCATCCAGCATTGCAATCGCGGCGTAGGAGTGCGACAGGTCGCGCCACAGCCGGATGACCCGCAGCAAAAGCTCGTTGTGCTGGCTGTCCGGCGGCAATGGCTCGTTGCCGTCGAGTCCGGGAAGTTTGGCGCGCGCCTTGTCGAGCAGCGGGCGGGCCATTTCCAGTATTTCGAGATGCTGATCGGGCGCAGGGCGCGCGGCGAGCAGGCCGGCGACGAGGTTCGCCAGCACGGTGAGGCGTTCGATGGGGTCGCCTGCGGGCAGGTTTTGCAGCAGTCCGAGGCATTGCGCGGGATTACGATAGTCCATGATGTCTCCCGTCTCTTTTAGTGATTCATGGAAGCTTTCGCCAGCCCCGCCGCGATCCGCTCGGCCAGATCTGCGCGGTTGGGCACAGGATGCGGCTGGCCGGGGCGCTGTTCGCGGCCCCAGACGGATTCGGGGAAATGGCGGTCATCCCTGAAACGCGCAATGACGTGCCAATGCAGATGCGGAACCATGTTGCCGAGACTGGCGAGATTGATTTTGTCCGGGCGGATCGAATCGTGCAACGCCTGTTCGGTGGCGAACACCACGTCCATGAAATGATGGCGGGAGGCGGTGTCGAGATCGCTCATCTCCGCGACATGTTCGCGCCAGACGACCCGGCAATAGCCGGGATAATCGGGGTCGGCAACGAGGATGACGCGGCACAGACCATCCTGCCAGACGATGTCATCCCGTGTGGTGTCACAAAGCGGGCATTCCATGACCTTATCATTCTCATTCGATCGGCATTGTTTTTACCCGTCCACCATAGCACGGCTCCCGGCGTGAAAACACCGGCGCGTATATACGCCGTTGTGTCACTCCGTGGAATATTACCGCCCGCGCGCCGGGGTCGTTTCCGGCGTCATTTTCGGCGTTATTGCGCACCCAGTTTGCGCCGCAGGATGTCGTTGACCTGCGCGGGATTCGCCTTGCCGCGACTGGCTTTCATCACCTGCCCGACCAGCGCGTTGAAGGCTTTTTCCTTCCCGGCGCGGAATTCGTCGACCGAATTCCGGTTGGCGGCGAGCACTTCATCGATCATCGCTTCGATCGCGCCGCCGTCGGTGAGCTGCTTCAAGCCATGCCTGGTGATGATCTCGTCGGCGCTCGCGCCCTCGCCGTTCCAGAGCGCCTCGAACACTTTGCGCGCGATGGCGTTGGATATCGTGTTGTCCGCGATGCGCGCCACCAGCCCGCCGAGCTGCGCGGGCGTGACCGGCGCGGCGTCGATTTCCAGATTCGCCTTGCGCAGGCGAGCGGCGAATTCGCCCATCACCCAGTTGGCGCAGAGCTTGGCGCACGGCGTTCCAGCCGCCTCGACCGTGGATTGGAAGTAATCAGCAGTTTCCTTGTTGGCGGTCAGCGTGGCGGCATCATAAGCGGGCAGGCCCAGGTCACGCACGAAGCGCGCCTGCATCGCGGCGGGCAGCTCGGGCATCGCCGCCGCCACACGTTCGATCCATTCCGGCTCGATCGTCAGTGGCAGCAAATCGGGATCGGGGAAATAACGGTAATCATGCGCATCTTCCTTGGAGCGCATCATCCGCGTCTCGCCCTTGTCGGGGTCGAACAGCACCGTCGCCTGGACGATCCTGCCGCCGTCTTCCAGCGTTTCGATCTGCCAGTTCGCTTCAAAATCGATGGCCTGCTGTAGAAAGCGGAAAGAATTGAGGTTCTTGATTTCGCGCCGGGTGCCCAACTCGGTCGCCCCTTTTTTGCGCACCGATACGTTGGCATCGCAGCGGAAAGAGCCTTCCTGCATGTTGCCGTCGCAGATATCGATCCAGCGCACCAGCGAGTGCAGCGCGCGGGCGTAGGCGACGGCTTCCGCCGCGGAACGCATGTCAGGTTCGGAGACGATTTCCAGCAAGGGCGTCCCGGCGCGGTTGAGGTCGATACCGCTCATCCCGTTGAAATCCTCGTGCAGCGATTTGCCCGCGTCCTCTTCGAGGTGGGCGCGCGTCAGGCGGATGGATTTCTCGTAGGCGCTTTCCCCTTCGCCCACCCGGATCGTGATCGTGCCAGCCTGCACCACCGGCAGCTCGAACTGGCTGATCTGGTAGCCCTTGGGCAGATCGGGGTAGAAGTAATTCTTGCGCGCGAACACGCTTGTCGGCGCGATGTGTGCACCCAGCGCCAGCCCCAGGCGGATGGCGCGCTCGACCGCGCCGCGATTCAAGACCGGCAGCACACCGGGCAAGGCGCAATCGACAGCGCTCGCCTGCACGTTGGGTTCGGCGCCGAAAGCGGTGCTCGCGCCGGAAAAAATCTTGGCGGCGGTGCTGAGTTGGGCGTGGATTTCCAGCCCAACGACGATTTCCCAATCCGATCTCATCTCTGTTTCCGTTCTTTGTTTCGCATCTCAAGCGGCCAGTTCCGGGCAGCGCACGTGCCAGTCGGTTGCTTGCTGGAAGCGGTGCGCGGCGTTGAGCAGCACGCTCTCCGAAAAATAGTTGCCGATCAGCTGCAAGCCCACGGGCAGCCCATCGCCGTCGAAACCGCACGGGTGCGACAGCCCCGGCAACCCGGCAAGGTTGACCGGCGTGGTGTAGATGTCGGCAAGGTACATCTGCACCGGATCGTCGCGCATCGCCCCCAGCGCCCAGGCCGTCACCGGCGAGGTCGGCCCGACGATGAGGTCGCATTCGCCGAAGGCACGGCGGAAATCCTCGGCAATCAGGCGGCGCAGTTTCTGCGCTTGCAGGTAATAGGCGTCGTAGTAACCGTGCGAGAGCACGTACGTGCCGACGAGGATGCGCCGCTTCACTTCGTCGCCGAAGCCTTCGCTGCGGCTCTTGCGGTACATGTCGAACAGATCATCGTATTCGGCGGCGCGGTGACCGTAGCGCACGCCGTCGAAGCGCGACAGGTTGCTGGAGGCTTCCGCCATCGCAAGCACGTAATAGGCGGGAATCGCCAGCTTCGCGTTGGGCAGGTCGACTTCCCGCATCGTCGCGCCCAGGGCGCGGTATTGCACCAGCGCCGCGTCCACCGCCTGCCGGATGCCGTCCGTCATGCCCGCGCCGAAGAATTCGCGCGGCAAACCGATGCTCAAGCCCGCGAGCGGGCGGGCGGCATCCGCCGCCGGAGCCGCCAGCGCGGCGGCGTAATTTTCAACCGGGCGCTCGAGGCTGGTGGAATCGCGTTTGTCGAAGCCGGTCATCGCGCCGAGCAGCAGCGCGCAATCCTCGGCGGATTTGCCGAACGCCCCGGCCTGATCAAGCGAGGAAGCGTAGGCGACGAGCCCGTAGCGGCTCACCAACCCGTAAGTCGGCTTGATGCCGGTAACGTTGCAAAAGGAGGCGGGCTGGCGGATCGAGCCGCCCGTGTCGGTGCCGGTGGCGAGCGGCACGAGACGCGCCGCGACCGCCGCCGCCGAGCCGCCCGATGAGCCGCCGGGCACACGGCCGGTCGCCCACGGGTTTTTCGTCGGGCCGTAGAACGATGATTCCGTCGACGAGCCCATGGCGAATTCGTCCATGTTGGCCTTGCCCAGACACACCGCACCCGCCTCCTTCAGGCGCGTGACGACATGCGCATCGTAGGGGCTGACGAAGTTGGACAGCATCTTCGAGCCGCAGGACGTCAGCATTCCCCTGGTGCAGAACACGTCCTTGTGGGCGAGCGCAATGCCGGTGAGCGGCCCCGCTTCGCCTCGTGCGATGCGCGCGTCGGCGGCGCGCGCATCGGCGAGCGCCTCTTCGCGCTCGACGGTGACGAAGGCGTTGAGTCGGGGTTCGAGCGCCGCGATGCGGTCCAGGAAAACGTTCGTGAGCTCGGCGCTGGAGATTTCTTTTGCGTCGAGCGCGCGACGCAAAACGGAAACGGAAGCGTCAAATAGTGGCGTGTTGCTCATGTGAAACACGAATAAAGTGAGAAAGTGAGGTCGAAATGAAAGCCGTCATTACTCGATGACCTTAGGCACCAGATAAAGCCCGGCTTCGGTTTGCGGCGCGATGGCCTGGAACGCGGCGCGGCAGTCGGTTTCGCTGACCACGTCCTCGCGCAGCCGGGCGGAGAGTTCCTGCGGGTGGCTCATGGGCGCGATCCCGGTCGTATCGACCGCCTGCATTTGCGTAATAAGGGCAAAAATGCTATCAAGTTGCGCGCGCAAAGTGTCGATAGCCTCGCCAGGCAGCCCCAGCCGGGCCAGACTGGCAAGACGTTCGACTTGTTCGTTGGAGAACGGCATGTGACAAACCTGCTGAATTCGTAAAGAATTGTAGGGTATCATAACCGCTCTCCGTCCTATTCCCTCCGGACGTATGCACGCTCGGGGGCATGCAGTCAAACTTCCAACTGGTCCGGAACCTCATATGTTCGGCTTTCTCCGTTCTTATTTTTCCAGCGATCTGGCGATCGACCTGGGCACGGCCAATACCCTGATCTACGTGCGCAACAAGGGCGTTGTCCTTGACGAGCCCTCGGTGGTGGCGATTCGCACCGACGGCGGGCCCAATTCCAAACGGGTCATCCAGGCGGTCGGGCACGAAGCCAAGCAGATGCTCGGCAAGACTCCAAAGAATATTGAAGCGATCCGCCCGATGAAGGATGGCGTCATCGCGGACTTTGAAGTCACCGAACAAATGATCAAGCAGTTCATCAAGCGGGTGCACGACTCCAAGCTACTCTCGCCCAGCCCGCGCATCATCATCTGTGTACCCTGCGGTTCGACGCAGGTCGAACGCCGCGCCATCCGCGACGCCGCGCACGCCGCGGGCGCTTCACAAGTGTTCCTGATCGAAGAACCGATGGCCGCGGCCATCGGCGCGGGTCTGCCGGTGGGCGACGCGCTCGGCTCGATGGTGGTCGACATCGGCGGCGGCACGACCGAAGTCGGCGTCATCTCGCTCGGCGGCATGGTCTATCGCGGCAGCGTACGTGTGGGCGGCGACAAGTTCGACGAATCCATCGTCAATTACATCCGCCGCAATTACGGCATGCTGGTGGGCGACACTACCGCTGAAAACATCAAAAAAGAAATCGGCTCCGCGTTTCCAGGCTCCGAGGTGCGCGAACTGGAAGTCAAGGGCCGCAATCTGGCCGAAGGCATTCCGCGCAGCTTCACGATTTCGTCCAACGAAGTCCTCGAAGCCCTCACCGAGCCGATCAACCAGATCGTCTCCTCGGTCAAGATCGCGCTGGAAGAAACCCCGCCCGAGCTGGGCGCCGACATCGCGGAACGCGGTCTGGTGCTGACGGGCGGCGGCGCGCTGCTGCGCGACCTCGACCGCTTGCTGATGGAGGAAACCGGCCTGCCGGTCATCATCGCGGACGACCCGCTGACCTGCGTGGCGCGCGGTTGTGGCATGGCGCTCGACAGAATGGACAAGCTGGCTTCCATTTTCACTTCGGACTAAGAACGCCGCTGGCGTTTACGACCTCTCCAGACGCCTTCGCACGGACATCGCCGGATGCTCTCTTCCGATTTCCAGACGCACCCCGTATTCAAGCGCGGCGTTGCGCCGCATATTCGCCTGTTCGCCTACGTTGCCATCTGCGTGGTGATGATGGTGGCGGATCTTCGCTTCCACTATCTCACGACGTTGCAGGACTGGCTGTCCGTCATCGTTTATCCGATTCGGGACATCGCGGCGCAACCCGCCAACCTGATCGGCAATACGACCGGCTATTTTTCGAATCTGCAAGACTGGCGGGCCGAAAAAGAGACATTGCTCCAGCGCAAGAAAGAGGACACCGAAAAGCTGCTTTTCATCAAGGAGCTCGAACAGGAAAACGACCGCTTGCGCGGCCTGCTCAAAATGGCCAAGCGCGTCAAAACGTATAGCGTCACGGCCACGGTGCAATACCGCGCCCCCGACCCGTATTCCCGCAAGGTCATACTCGATCTGGGCGCGCGCGAACTGTTCGACATTCAGGACCCCACCCGCCTCGTACTCGACCAGGGCAAGCAGTCCGGCATCACACACGGCTGGCCGGTGGTCGACACCGACGGCCTGATCGGGCAGATCACGCGCGTGTATCCGATCCAGTCCGAAGTCACGCTCATCACCGACCGCAATCAGGCCGTGGCGGTGAAAGTCGAACGCACCGGGCAGCCCGGCGTCGTGTTCGGCACCGGCCAAGGCCAGCTCGAATTGCGCAACGTGCGCTCCGACCCCGACATCGGACCCGGCGACCGGCTGGTGACTTCGGGGCTGGACGGCCTGTTCGTGCCCGGTATCCCCGTCGCGACGGTGGATGCCGTGGAGCCCCCCAAGGTCAACGATATTTTCCCCCGCATCGTGTGCACGCCGATCGGCGGCGTCGAGCGCAGCGCCAACGTGCTCGTGTTGAGCCGCGCGGAACTGCCTCCCATGCCGCCGAAACCGGAGACGGGCGATCCCCCGCCGCCGCCCAGGCCCAACGAGCCAGACGAAGCGGACGAGGAGGACTGACCATGCAATTGTCCAATCGCTCCACTCGCATTCTGCAACCGGCAAAACGCTGGTTCGTCTACCTGAGCCTGTTCCTCGCCCTGTTCCTGAATTACGTGCCTTTCGGAGACATCCCCTGGGTACCCGACTGGGTGGCGCTGGTGCTGGCTTTCTGGTGTATTCGCGAACCTTTGTACATCGGCATGGGCACCGGCTTCGTGCTCGGCCTGATCGTCGACATCGGCCATGCCTCGGCAATAGGGCAGCATGCCCTCGCTTACGTGGTGCTGGCTTTCCTCGCCAACACCCTTTCACGTCGGATCATGTGGTTCCCCGCCCTGTTGCAGGCCCTGCATGTGCTGCCGATGCTGCTGGCTGCGCAAGCGGTGATGGTGGGGGCGCGAATGTTCGCCCAGCCGGGCGCCGCCTTTCCCGGCTGGGATCACTTCCTGTCCAGCATTGCCGGCGTAGTGCTGTGGCTGCCGCTGACGTATCTGCTGTTGCTGCCGCAATTCCAGCCGGTAGACCGGGATGAAAACAGACCGATCTGAGGCTCTGGCATGATCAGCTTCCGCGAACCCGACGACAATTCAGGGTTGTTCATCCCACGCCTGCTCATCGCCGTCATTGCGGTGCTGGTGGGGGGCATTGCGCTGGTCGCCAAGCTCTACGCCCTGCAAATCCGGGATTACGACAAATATCACACGGCAGCCGAGGACAACCGCATCAAATTGGTGCCAGTCGTGCCGCGGCGCGGCGAGATCCGCGATCGCAACGGCGTCGTGCTGGCGACCAATTCCTACGATTACACGCTGGAGATCACCACCACGATTCCCGGCGGCGTACGGCCCAAGGCACGGCCCCGAACCGAGCTCGACAACACCATTTACGAGTTGGCCAAGTTCATCGCCATCGACAAGAAAGACCGGGAGCGCTTCCATAAGTTCCGCGCCGAAAACGCCCGCCTGACCAGCGCGCCGATTCGCGGTGCGCTCACCGACGAGGAAATCGCCCGCTTCGTCGGCCAGCGTTACCGTTTCTCCGACGTCGACGTGAAAATGCGGATGACCCGCTCCTATCCCTTCGGGCAGCTGGCCTCGCATCTGGTCGGCTACATCAACCGCATCAACAAGGACGACGCTGAAAGCCTCGAACTGCGCGGCGACGCCGACAATTACCTCGGCACCGAGCACATCGGCAAGGAAGGCGTGGAAGCGCAATATGAAACCGCCCTGCATGGCGTCACCGGTGAGGATCGGGTCGAAATCACCGCTGGCGGCAACCCGGTGCGCCTGCTTGGACACAGCCCGGCGACGCCGGGGCAGGACATCGTGCTGAGCATCGACATCGAATTGCAGAAAGTCGCGGAAGCCGCCTTTGGCGAGCGGCGCGGCGCAATGGTGGCGGTCGACCCGCGCAACGGCGAAGTGCTCGCGCTGGTGTCGGTGCCGACCTTCGATCCCAATCTGTTCGTCGACGGCATTACCTCCGAGAATTGGGCCAGGCTGCGGGAAACCGGCGTTCCCAGGGCCGAACAAAACAAGCCGCTGCTCAATCGCGCCCTGTTCAGCGCCTACCCGCCCGGCTCGACCTTCAAGCCGTTCATGGCGCTGGCCGGGCTGACCCACGAGAAGCGCAAGTGGACACAGAAAATCTCCGATCCCGGCTTTTTCTGGTTCGGCGGCCATCAGTTCATGGACGACAAGAAAGGCGGCCACGGCGGAGTCGATATGTACAAATCGCTGGTGGTGTCCTGCAACACCTATTACTACATGCTGGCCGCCGACCTGCAAATCGACCGCATTTCCAGCTTCATGCCGCAGTTCGGGTTCGGCGAACGCAGCAACATCGACCTGCCGGGAGAAGCGACAGGCGTGCTGCCATCGCAGGCATGGAAACGCAAGCGGTTCGCCAAGGCGGGCCGGGAACACCAAAAATGGTATCCCGGCGAGACGATTTCGATCGGCATCGGTCAGGGCTATAACGCTTACACGCCGATCCAGATGGCGCAGGCGATGGCGACGCTGGCCAACAATGGCAGACGCATGCAACTGCACGTCGGGCAAAAAGCCGTCGACAGCGACGACAACGTGACGGAATTCCCGCCCGAGCTGGTCAAGGAAATCGACGTCAAGCCCGAATACATCGATCTGGTGCGGCAGGCGCTGGGGGATGTCACCCGTTTCGGTACCGGCACGCGGGCTTTCGCGGGCGCGACGTATCACGCGGCGGGCAAAACCGGCACCGCGCAGGTGTATTCGCTCAAGGGCGGCAAATACGACAAGTCGAACGAGCGCATGCGCGACCACTCGTGGTTCATCGCCTACGCACCGACCGAGTTGCCGAACGTGCTCTCGGATCAGCCGGGCATCGCGCTCGCGGTGCTGGTGGAAAACGGCGGTTTCGGCGCGGCCTCGGCAGCGCCGATCGCGCGGCAGGTGATCGACTACTGGCTGCTGCACAAACGCGCCAACGAACCGGCGCTGGAAGACGCGGACGCCTCCGACGTCGACAACGGCGATGCCGCGCACAACCATGCCGCCCCGCTGCCCCAGGCGCAAGACGGTACGCCGGGAAATCCCGCCCCAACGCCGCGAGGAGCCGCCGAATGAGCGCCGCCCGCCAACGCTTCGCGAGCCTGTCCGATTTCCTGCTGCGCCCGCTCGACCCAACGCTGGCGCTGATTCTCTGCTGCCTGCTGGCTTACACTTTCGTCGTCATGGCCAGCGCCTCGGTCGGGCGGCTCGAATCGCTGCTGCTGCACATCATGCTGGCGATGGTACTGATATGGATCGTGGCGAGCATTCCCCCGCAACGCCTGCTCTCTTTCGCGCCCGCGCTATACATCCTCGGCGTGGTGCTGCTGGTGGGAGTCGATCTGTTCGGGGAAACCTCCAAGGGTGCGAAACGCTGGCTCAATCTCGGCTTTGGCCGCTTCCAGCCTTCCGAATTGATGAAGATCGCCATGCCGATGACTTTGGCGTGGTTCTTCCAGAAACGCGAAGGGTCGACCGGCTGGCAGGATTTTCTGATCGCCATCATCGTACTGGCGCTGCCGGTATTCCTGATCGTCAAGCAGCCGGACCTGGGCACCGCCGTTTTGGTGAGTGCGGCGGGGGTGTTCGTGCTGTTCTTCGCGGGGCTGCCCTGGAAGGTGATCGGGGCTGTGCTCGTGACGGGGCTGCTCGCCATTTTCATTTTCGTGCAAAACAGCGCCGATTGGTGCAAGCCCGAGGTGCAATGGCCCGGCATGAAGCAATACCAGAAGGAACGCGTGTGCACGATGCACAGCCCGAAGAAGGACCTGCGCGGCAAGGGTTTCCACATCAACCAGTCGACGATCGCCATCGGTTCAGGCGGTTTTTCCGGCAAGGGCTGGCGCGAAGGCACCCAGACACATCTATCCTTCCTGCCCGAACGCCACACCGACTTCATTTTCGCGGTGATCGCGGAGGAATTCGGCTTCATGGGCGCACTGGTGCTGCTTGGGCTTTATCTGGCGCTGCTCATCCGCGGCTTCATCATTGCCGCCACAGCGCCCAGCCTGGGCACGAAACTGCTGGCCGGGGCGGTGACGATGATCTTTTTCACCTATGTGTTCGTCAACATTGGCATGGTCAGCGGCCTGTTGCCGGTCGTGGGGGTGCCGCTGCCCTTCGTCAGCTACGGCGGCACCGCGCTCGTCACCTTGTGCCTGGGGATCGGCATTCTGATGAGCATCCGGCATAGCTGGCAGGATCACTGACGGCGAACGCGCCGCGATGAGCGCCCGCGGCGGTCCGCGCCGGCATCGTCTGAGGCTGGTCGTGGCGCTGGCACTGATGTTGGCGCTACTGACGGCCTGTAGCAGCGCGCCGCCGCGTTCATCATCGCACGGCAAATCCGCTAAGGCCACCAAGGCCGCGAAGTCCACGAAAGCCAAAAAAACCGCCCCGGTCGCACCCGCGCCCCCGGCCGCCGCCGCGCCCGTGGCGCCCCCTGCTCCGGCGTTGAACGCAAAGACGCCTGCGCCACCCGGTCGCGACGGTGGCGCTGATGATGAAGACGACGGCCTCGCCCCCGATCTGCTCCCCAATCCGCTCTCCGATCCGCGCCCTGATCTGCAAGCCGTTCCTGATCCCGCGCCGCGCGACGAGCCGCTCAACGCGAAGGCCAACCGCCCCTACCGGGCGCTCGGGCGGCGCTACGAGCCGCGTACGCGCATCGAACCGTTTACCGAGCGTGGCGTGGCAAGCTGGTACGGCCGTCGTTTCCACGGCCACAAAACGTCCAGCGGCGAGCGCTACAACATGTATGCGATGAGCGCCGCGCATCCGACCCTGCCGATTCCGAGCTATGCGCGCGTCACCAATCTTGCCAACGCCCGCTCGGTCGTGGTGCGGATCAACGATCGCGGCCCCTTCCTGCACGGGCGGGTGATGGATCTTTCCTATGCCGCCGCTTCGAGGCTGGACTACATCAGCCGGGGGAGCGCGCAGGTCGAAATCGAACAACTCCTGCCCGCAGGCGCGGAGCCGCTGCCGCAGGCAGTGGCGCAAACGGCCGACGACGATCCACTCACGGCACTGCTGGCGGCGGCGGTCGTGGAACCCTCCGCAGTGGTGCAAGCAGCCGACGACGACGATCCGCTCGCGGCGCTGCTGGCAACGGCGGCGGGCGCGGAGCCCCCCACAGCGCCGGAAGTGCCGAATATGCATTCCATTGTGACAAATGCAAATACGGACAAAGAGGGAAGCGAGCAGAATCTTTTCCTGCAATTGGGGGTGTTCGCTTCGCGCGAAAACGCTGAGGAATATCGCTACCACGTAACGGAGCAGATAGCCGAGCTTGCCGGACGGACCGAACTGGTCGAAGAAAGCGGCCGGTTTCTCCTTTTGGCCGGGCCATACGATGCCGATTCGCCCGGTGTCGCGCAGGCGGCGGAACGCATCGGAGAACGGCTACATATCCGGCCTTTCGCGGTCTGGCGCACAACGCCCTGATTGGAATACGGCGCACGCCGCGTTGCAGCGCGCCCAGGGCAATGGGTAATTTTAGGAAGGGACCGTGGATTTCTGGCTGAAACTGTCCGTTCGCGTTCGTCTGATCCTGCTATTCATCGCCATCAAGGTCGTCCCTTTGATCTTGCTGGTGTGGATCGCATGGAACCAGACACGGGAGACAGCCGGTCACATCGGCGGCCAGTTCGACGAGCTGGTCGACACCGCCAACGAATCCATCCATGAAGTCGGTGATATGGCGGTCAATGACGCGGTCAACGCGCTGGACACCCGCGCCCGCGACGAAATCGAACGTCTGACCACCGACACCGCGCGACAGGTGGCGGCTTTCCTCTATGCCCGCGATGCCGACATCCACTACGCCGCCACGCTGCCCCCGGAGGCGGGCGCCTACCGCAATTACGTCGGAAACAATCGCCGCGACCTGATCCAGCACGACAAATGGAAGCTGAACGCGGCGGGCACGGACTGGGAGCCCGAAAGCGTACCACCGACCGACAGCTACATCGCCCAGCCGGGCAGCCGCGACAACGACATCAATTTCCATTACCGCCCGCCAGGGGTGTTGCACAAAGAAAACCTGCCGCTCTATCTGGAGATGACTTTCGTCGGGCTCGACGGCAAGGAAAAGGTGAAAGTGACGACTTCGCCGCGCATGAGCCGCGAGCTGAAGGACGTCTCGCGGCGGCAGAACACTTACGCCAAGGCTGAAACCTATTTCGCCGCGCTCAAAAAATTGAAGCCCGGCGAGATTTACGTCTCGGACGTGATCGGCACTTATGTCGGCTCGCAGATCATTGGCAAATTCACCCCGCAGGCCGCCGTCAAGCGCGGCATTCCCTTCGAGCCGGAAAAACACGCCTACGCGGGCAAGGAAAACCCGGTCGGCAAGCGTTTCAAGGGCATCGTGCGCTGGGCGACGCCGGTGGTGCAAGGCGGCGAGATCGTGGGATGGGTGACGCTTGCGCTCAATCACGATCACTTGATGTCGTTTGCCGATCACATCGTTCCCACCGACGAGCGCTACCGCGACATCAGCGATGCCTTCGACGGCAACTATGCGTTCATCTGGGATTACAAAGGCCGCAGCATCGTCCATCCTCGCCACCATTCCATCGTCGGCTACGACGAGAACGGCGAGCCGGAAACGCCCTGGCTGGAAGACAAGGTCTACGAGGATTTCCTCAACAGCGGCAAGCCCTGGCACGACTACATGCAGAGCGCGCCCACCTTCGCCGACCAGCTGCAAAGCCGCAAGCCCGCGAAAGCACTCACCGAGCGCGGCGACGTAGGGCTGGATTGCCGCTGGCTCAACTTCGCGCCGCAATGCACGGGCTGGTACAACCTGGCCGATCAGGGCGGCTCCGGCTCCTTCCTGATTTTGTGGAGCGGACTCTACAAACTGACCACCACGGCGGCCATTCCGTACTACACGGGGCAGTACAACCCGGCGGTGGCGGGCAACAAGCGCGGCTTTGGCATCGTCACCATCGGCGCGAACGTCGACGATTTCCACCGCGCCGCCAACGAATCGAAGAAACGGCTCGACGGCATCATCCAGACCTCCAACGCTTCGATGATCGCCAACGGCGAGGCGGCCGCCCGGGGGCTGCACGACGACATGGCGCGCACAGCCTCCAGCCTGACGGTGTCGACGCTGGCGCTGATTGCACTGGTCGTCTTCGTCGCCATCTGGATCGCCTCGTATCTGTCCAAAAAGATCAACTGGCTCAACGAAGGGCTGAATCGTTACCGCTTCGGAGAAAAGGATTTCCGTTTCGGTTTCCACTACCGGGACGAAATCACCTCGCTTGCCGCCACCTTCAACGAGATGGCGGAAACCTTGAACAGCAACGTCGCCAAACTGGAAACGGAAATCACCGAGCGCACCAGGGCAGAAGCGCAATTGCGCGGGATGCGCGACAACCTGGAAGTGCTGGTCGATGAGCGCACGCACGAGCTCTCGGAAGCCAACCGCCAGCTTTCCGAAGAAATCAACATCCGCCGCGCCGCCGAGGAAAAAGCGCAATACCTCGCCGGACACGATCCGCTCACCGGGCTGGCCAACCGCATGCTGTTCAGCGAGCAGCTGCTCAAGGCGATCCACCAGAGCGAACGCTCGGACAAATACGGCGCGCTGCTTTTCTTCGACCTCGACCGCTTCAAGTACGTCAACGACACGCTCGGTCACGCGGTGGGCGACGCGCTGCTCATCCACATGGCGAAAATCCTGCAAGACCGCGTGCGCAAGACGGACACCGCCGCGCGACTCGGCGGTGACGAATTCGCCGTCATCATGACCGGCATCGACAAGCCGGAATGGGCCTCCATCCTCGCGCAGGACATCCTCGACAAGCTCCAGTCACCGGTCGTGCTGGCTGGGCACAAGATGAACATCCACACCAGCATTGGCATCGCCACCTTCAAAGGCGAGAAAGACGCCAGGAATCCCGAAGAAATCATCAAAAAAGCAGACATGGCGATGTACATGTCGAAGACCGAAGGCGGCATGCGCTACCAGTTCTTCGAGATGAAGATTCAGGAAAAGCTGTACGCCACCGTGCAGATGGAAAAGGAGTTGCGCAGCGCACTCGACAAGCGCCAGTTCGCGCCGTTCTTCCAACCGCTCTACCACACCACCGAGCGGCGCGTGCTGTACCTCGAAGTGCTGGCGCGCTGGATGCACCCGGCCAAAGGCATGCTGCTCCCCGGCGAATTCATCGAGGTTGCCGAACAATGCGGGCTGGCGCGCGAGATCGACACGCAGATCATGCACATGGCGTACACGCAGGTGCAGGAATGGTTGCAGGAAAAACTCTTCCAGGGGCGCGTTTCGCTCAATGTCTCGCCCAAATATTTCGAACAGGAAGATTTCTCCGCCCGCGTCCGCGATCTGCTCGAAGCGCACCAACTCAGCGCGCGCCATGTCGCTTTCGATATCTCGGAATACACCCTGCTGCAATGCTCGCCCCAGACCATCGAGACGCTGCGGCAGTTGCGCGAGATGGGCATCGAAATCGTGATCGACCGGCTGGTGATCGAGCGCACCGCGCTCGGCAATCTGTTCGAGTACCCGATCGATGCCATCAAGATCGACCGCTTCTTTACCGCGCGCATCGGAGAGCCCAAAGAAAATTCGATGATCGCCGCCATCGCCGGAGCCGCGCGCGCGATGAACTGGCGCCTGATCGCGGAAGGGGTGGAGAACGAAACCCAATGGGAGTTCTTCCGCACGCTGCACTGCGAAATCATTCAAGGCTACAAACATGCGCGCCCGATGAACGCGGAAGATACGCGCACCTATCTTGCCCAAGGGTTGCAAGACACCGACGCCACACTCGCCTGATTGCGCACGAGGCCGGGCATCACGGCCTATAATTATTCCCCCGGCTTTTCTTCCCTCCCCCCCTTTTTTCCCGCTTTTCCGGAAACTGCACAATGCGCATGCCCGCTGCACACCTGTTTTTCGCCGCCCTTTTCGCCCTTTTCGTCCTCTTCTTTTCCAGCTTCGCCGCCGCGCAGACCGCCGTCCCGCCCGCGCTGGCGGCAAAGTCGTGGCTGCTGATCGACCAGTCCACCGGGCGAGTGCTCGCCGAAAACGATGCCGACGCCCGCGTCGAACCCGCCTCGCTCACCAAGCTGATGACCGCCTATCTCACCTTCGCGGCGCTGAAGGCGAACACGATCAACGAAGAACAGCTGGTCACGGTGTCGGAAAAAGCATGGCGGCAGGAAGGCTCGCGCATGTTCATCCAGGTGGGCACGCAGGTGAAAGTGGGCGACCTGATTCGCGGCGTCATCATCCAGTCCGGCAATGATGCCGCCGCCGCGCTCGCGGAGCAGATCGGCGGCAGCGAAGAAGCCTTCGCCGTACTGATGAACCGCGAAGCCGCGCGCCTGGGCATGACGAACACATCCTTTGCCAACGCCACCGGCCTGCCCAACCCGCGCCTCTACACCACCGCGCGCGATCTGGGGCTGCTGGCCAGCGCCATCATCCGCGACTACCCCGATTACTACCCGATCTACGCAACCCAGAGCTTTACCTACAACAACATCTCGCAGTTCAACCGCAACCGCCTGCTGCTGCTCGATCCCACGATCGACGGCATGAAAACCGGCCACACCGCCCTCGCCGGCTACTGCCTGGTGGCAAGCGCCAAACGCGGCCAGCGTCGCCTGGTATCCGTGGTGCTCGGCGCCGCCTCCAACGAAATACGCGCGCAGGAATCGCTCAAGCTGCTCAATTACGGCTTTCAAGCCTACGACACGGTGCGTGTCTATGCTGCCCATCAGGCGCTATCGAAATTTCGTGTCTGGAAAGGCGCCGCCGAGGAAGTGGAAGTCGGCTTCGCGCAGGATTTGCTGCTCTCCCTGCCGCGCGAGAAGATCAGCAAAATCGAATCGCCCGTGCTGGAAAGCCGCCAGCCAGTGCTCGCCCCCATCGCCAAGGGCCAGCCGCTCGGCAAGCTCAAGCTCACGATCGCGGGCGAGTCTTACGGCGAATACCCGGTGCTCGCCCTGGCCGACGTGCCGCTCGGCGGTTTCTTCGCCCGCCAGTGGGATGCCTTCGTTTTATGGTTCAAGCATCTGTGAGACACACATGAGCCTGTGTCACCTGAACGGCCAATACCTGCCGCTGGCCGAAGCGCGCGTCTCGCCGCTGGATCGCGGCTTTCTCTTTGGCGACGGCGCCTACGAAGTCATCCCCGTGTACTCGCGCCACCCGTTCCGCCTCGCCGAGCACCTCACCCGGCTGGAAAGCACACTCGCCGCGCTGCGTCTGCCCAATCCGCACAGCGCCGCGGAATGGTCGGAGATCATCGGCAAAATCATCGCGGGCAACGCGTGGGACGATCAATCCGTCTATCTGCAAATCACGCGCGGCGCAGACGCCGTACGCAAACACGCCTTTCCCCCCGCAAGCGTTCCCCCCACCGTTTTCCTGATGACCGAGCCGCTGCCCAGCCCCACGCCCGCGCAACTCGAAAACGGCGTCGGCGCGGTGAGCGCCGAGGATGACCGCTGGCTGCACTGCGAACTCAAAACCGTGGCGCTGCTCGCCAACTGCCTGCTGCGCCAACGCGCGCTCGACGCCGGTTGCGCCGAAACCATCCTCTTTCGTGACGGCGTGCTCACCGAGGGCGCAGCCTCCAACATCTTCGTCGTCAAAAACGGCCTCCTGCTCGCGCCGCCCAAGAATCACCTGATACTGCCCGGCATCACCTACGATGTCATCCTCGAACTGGCCGCCGCCCACGCCGTCCCGCATGAAGTGCGCAACATCAGCGAAGCCGAGGCGCGCGCCGCCGACGAACTGTGGATGAGCTCCTCGACCAAAGAAGTGCTGCCGATCACCACCCTCGACGGCCAACCCGTCGGCACGGGCCGCCCCGGTGCGCTGGCGCGGCGGATGCATGCGCTCTATCAGGATTTCAAGAACACGGTGATGCGCCGTGGCTGAAAGCGGCGAGCGCACGACCCTGCTCGAATTTCCGTGCGACTTCCCGGTCAAGATCATGGGCGCGCGCCTCGATGATTTCGCACAAACCATCGTCGATATCGTTTTACGCCACGCCCCCGATTTCGATCCTGCCACGCTGGAGATGCGCACCTCCGCCAAAGGCAATTACCTCTCGCTCACCTGTACCGTGCGCGCCCGCTCGCAGGAGCAGATCGACAACCTTTACCGCGAACTGACCGTGCATCCGCTGGTCAACATCGTGCTGTGAGTATCTTGAACCGGTGAGTACCTTGAACGTCAGGCGCCTCGGCGTGGTCGACTACGCCCCCACGCTCGAAGCCATGCGCGCCTTCACCGCCGCGCGCAACGAAACCACCCCCGACGAGATCTGGCTGCTCGAACATCCGCCCGTGTTCACGCTCGGGCAGGCGGGCAAGCCCGAACATCTGCTCGCCAACCCCACGCACATCCCCCTCGTGAAAATCGACCGTGGCGGCCAGATCACCTATCACGGCCCCGGCCAACTCGTCGCCTACCTCCTCGTCGACCTGCCGCGCCGCCACCTCAAAGTGCATGAATTCGTGCGCCTGATCGAAGAAACGATCATCTCCACGCTGGCCGATTACGGCATCACCGGCGCACGCACCCCCGGCGCGCCCGGCGTCTACATTGCGGGCGACAAGGTCGCCGCGCTTGGCCTGCGCGTGCAGCGCGGATGCAGCTATCATGGCCTCGCGCTCAACGTAGACGGCGATCTCGCGCCCTTTTCCTGCATCAACCCTTGCGGTTACCCCGGACTCAAAACCGTGCGGCTGGCCGATTTCGGCGTCAGCGACGATGTGCCCACCGTCGGCGAACGCCTGCTCGCCCACTTCCTGCGCCTGTTGCCACGATGACCACCCCCCATAAAGAACGCGGCGCGAAAAAAACCGCCCGCATCCCCATCAAGATCGTGCCCGCGCCGAGCCTGAAAAAGCCGGAATGGATACGCGTGAAACTCGCTTCCGGCGCCGACGCGGCCCGCTTTCACGACATCCAGAACACCCTGCGCGCCCAATCGCTGCACACCGTCTGCGAGGAAGCCTCCTGCCCCAACATCCACGAATGTTTCGGCAAGGGCACCGCCAGCTTCATGATCCTCGGCGACACCTGCACCCGGCGCTGCCCGTTCTGCGACGTCGGCCACGGCCGCCCCGCCGCGCCCGACCCGAAAGAGCCCGCCGCGCTGGCCGCCACCATCGCCGCGATGCGCCTTGCTTATGCCGTCATCACCTCCGTCGACCGCGACGATCTGCGCGACGGCGGCGCGTCCCACTTCGCCGCCTGCATCCGCGCCATCCACGCCGCCTCGCCCGCCACCGCCGTCGAAATACTCGTCCCCGACTTTCGCGGCCGCGAAGCCGCCGCGCTCGATGCCTTCGCCAACGATGCGCCCGAGGTGCTCAACCACAACCTCGAAACCGTCCCGCGCCTCTACCCCCAAGCCCGCCCCGGTGCGGACTACACCACCTCGCTCGCGCTCCTGAAGTCGTTCAAGGCCCGCTACCCGGAAGTGCCCACCAAATCCGGCCTCATGGTCGGCCTCGGCGAAACCGACGACGAAATCCTCCAAGTGATGCGCGACCTGCGCGCCCACGACGTCGACATGCTCACCGTCGGCCAATACCTGCAACCCTCCACCGCCCACCTTCCCGTGCTGCGCTACATGCATCCCGACACCTTCGCCCGCCTCCACGACGCAGCGATGAAACTGGGTTTCAGGAACGCCGCGTGCGGGCCACTCGTACGCTCAAGCTACGCGGCGGATCGGCTAGCGCATGGGGCGGGCATCGGACGCAATCAGTCGTCGCCCACACCGGGCAGCGCGTTGCCATCGCCATCTTCTTTTTGATGCTTCACCACCAGCACAGTCACAATGCCATCGCCCCCATCGCCCTTTGAGCGGCGCGGCGCAGCGCCGCCTGGCCGGTCGCCCGCGCCAGGCACGCTGTCCCCCCTCGCGCTTTACTCCAGCTTTGCCTTCAGTTCATCAATGTAGGCGCGCAGCGCCTTGTTGATGACCTCGATCCAGTTTCCCTCCATCCCGGTCTGGTAGTTCCCGTAGGCCCTGATCGAAGCCGTCACCGTCTTGCCCGGTGCGTTGCCCTGTGCGGGCGACTGGATGGCGAGATCGGTCGATATCTCCGTGCTGAGGGTAAGCGCCGAGAATCCGGGCGTCATCCACGACCAGAATTTATCCACAGAGGCGTCAACGAACAGGGTGTTCGGGGTGGTATCTTCCCTGCGGTCGATCACCTTGTAGCCTTTTTCAGCAAAAGCTTGCCGGATTGAGCTTGCCGTCAGCGTCTCGACACTCTGGCCCTCCTTCAGCAAGATGTCGCCGAGCGCTCTCCCGAAAGAGTTTCTCTTGCGTCCGACGGCCCGCGCCTTGATCGCGCCATCCTGGCCTCTGCCGGGGTCGAGCGAGGGAATGTCGGGCGAGCGGGGAGCGGTTTCGAACGCCCGGCGGTCGGTGACCGAGACGATGAAGACTTCCCCGCCGGTCGCCTGCGCTGCCGCGCGCGCCTCTGGAGGGGGAATGTCAAGGACGCTACGGCTCGTGGCGCAGCCTCCGAGCAATGCGAGGGAAGACAGGCCGAGGATCAGTGTGGCGCGAAAGTTCATGTTTTTTCCCTTCCTTGTGCGTGAAACGGTTGATTTGGCCGAAGCGGCTTGAACGACAGTCATCAAACGAATGACAAGTCAGTATAGACTACTCTGAATCGCCCGGGAATTGAGGAGGCTCCACGACGCAGCGATGAAGCTGGGTTTCAGGAACGCCGCGTGCGGACCACTCGCACGCTCAAGCTACGCGGCGGATCGGCTGGCGCATGGGGCGGGCATCGGACGCAATCAGTCGTCGCCCTGCCTGTGACACAGCCCGGAGGCACCTTGCATCCAGAATGAATTTAACAAAGATGCATTCTTTATATATGGAGCCGTCCTGGCAAAGGTGTTGTTTTTGATGATTTACCTAGTCAGTCCTGAACAACCCGCAACAGCCTGCATTGACACCCATTCAGTCTGCCGTTTCCTCTATCCGCCGCGATGACATCAATAAACCATCGAGCCAGAATGGGCGCAAAAAGAAGCCGCAGCTTCCTCAAGATCATCCGCAGATTGTGGCCTGCTCCGCACAACACCGCGTGCAGCGCATCGCC
>JAIRXQ010000009.1 GCA_031268195.1 Azoarcus sp.
AACAATGTATGTGCTTGTTTCATAAGTCACCCGCCATTTATCGAAAATGCTTTGATAGGAGAGAAAATCGGTTGGCATCGTACATCTTTGGAGATGGAGGGTGCAATGGTTTTTTATAGTTGGTAATCCTCCCCGCCCCCCGCCAGTGCCGCTTCGACGATTTTTCGGCCCAGATGCGGGGCGAAGCCTTCGATGAAGGCGAAGACGTAGCCGCGCAGCCAGGCGCGGCGGCGCAGGCCGATGCGGGTGGTGCTGGACTCGAACAGGTGGGCGGCATCGATCATGCCGAGACTGCGGTCGGTGGCGGGATCAAAGGCCATGCGGGCGAGGATGCCGATCCCCAGGTCCATCGCCACATAGGTTTTGATGACATCGGAGTCGATGGCGGTCAGGACGATGTGGGGCTTGAGTCCGCGGCCGAGGAAAGCCTTGTTGATCTGGCTGCGGCCCGTGAAAGCTTCATCGTAAGTGATGACCGGGTAGCGGGCGATGGCCTCCAGCGTCAGCGGCTGCTCACGCAGGATGGGATGGCGCGGCGTGGCGACGACGCAGCGATTCCACTGGTGGCATGGCAAGGTGACGAGCTCTTCGTGCTCGGCGATGGCCTCGGTGGCGATGGCGAGATCGGCGCTACCGTCGAGCACCATTTCGCAAACCTGCCGGGGGTTGCCCTGATGCAGTTCAAGGCGCACGCGCGGGTAGCGGCGCACGAAATCGCGGATCACCGGCGGCAGGGCGTAGCGCGCCTGCGTGTGGGTGGTGGCGATGGACAGACGCCCGGCGTCCTCGGTGGAGAATTCCGCGCCCACTTGTTGCAGGTTGTCGAGTTCTCCGAGCACGCGGGCGGCGATGTCGAGCACGGCGCGGCCCGGTTCGGTGACGGCCGCGAGGCGCTTGCCGTGGCGGACGAAAATCTCTACGCCCAGCTCCGCTTCGAGCAGGCGGATTTGTTTGGAGACGCCGGGCTGCGAGGTGAAAAGCGCCTCGGCCGCGTCCGATACGTTGAGGCGATGACGCGCCACTTCCTGTATGTAGCGCAGTTGCTGGAGGTTCATATTCCGTTCCTTAATAATCAAATCTTCTTAAAGACTAACCCAAATTTCGTTCCAATTCTTAACATGCTTGCTTACGATGCGCCGCAAAGCACGGGGCGGACGACCCGGACGAAATCAGGACCCTTGCATGTATCAGTACGACGCCTACGATCAGGCTTTCATCGATGCTCGCGTGGAGCAGTTCCGCGACCAGACGCGGCGCTACCTCGCAGGCGAACTGCCGGAGGACGAATTCCGTCCGTTGCGCCTGCAAAACGGCGTTTACGTGGAACGACACTCACCGCTGCTGCGCGTGGGCATCCCTTACGGATTGCTCAATAGCGAACAGCTGCGCGCACTGGCGCGCGTGGCGCGCGAATACGACCAAGGCTGGGGGCACTTCTCCACGCGGCAGAACTTCCAGTTGAACTGGCTCAAGATCGCGGATGTGCCCGATGTGCTGGCGGCACTGGCGAAGGTGCGAATGCACGCGATCCAGACTTCCGGCAGTTGCGTGCGCAGCATCACTGCCGACCATCTGGCCGGAATCGCGCCCGATGAGGAGATCGACCCGCGCCCGTTCGCGGAAATCCTGCGGCAGTGGGCGGCGTTGCATCCCGAATTCTCGCAGTTGCCGCGCAAGTTCAAGTTCGCCGTCACCGGCGCGAAAAACGACCGGGCCGCGCTGCGGGTGCACGACGTGGGGCTGGCGTTTTACCGCGACGAAGGCGGCGAGGTGAAGGTGCGCGTCTTCGTGGGCGGCGGCCTCGGACGCACGCCCGTGCTGGCGCTGACCCTGCACGACGCTCTGCCCTGGCGGCAACTGCTCAATTATTGCGAAGCGATCCTGCGCGTCTACAACCAGCAGGGCCGCCGCGACAATGCCTACAAGTCACGCATCAAGGTCCTTGCCCAGCACCTTGGCGCGGCAAAGCTGCGCGCACTGGTCGAGGCGGAGTGGGAACGCATCGAGGACGGCCCGTCGACCTTGACCGAGGAAGAGCTGGCGCGCGTCTGCGCCTGCTTCGCGCCGCCGCCCTACGAGAAGATCGTGGACGAAGCGCCCGCCCTCGCCTGTCTCGAACTTCAGCGCGCGCAACATCCAGCCTTCGCGCGCTGGCTCGAACGCTGTATCCATGCGCATCGGCAACCCGGCTACCGTGCGGTGACGCTGTCGCTGAAACGCCCCGGCATCGCGCCGGGCAACGTCACGTCCGACGAGCTGGAAGCCATCGCCGCGCTCGCGGACACCTATAGTTTCGGCCTCTTGCGCAGCACGCATTCGCAGAATCTGGTGTTGGGCGAAGTACGGCTGGATGCCTTGTTCGAGCTCTGGCGCGCGGCGGAAGGCGCGGGTTTTGCCACGCCCAACACGGGGTTGCTGACCGATCTCATCTGCTGCCCCGGCGGTGATTTGTGCGCGCTCGCCAACGCACGCTCGGTGCCGCTGGCGCTGGCGATCCACGAAAAATTCGCCGACTTCGAGCGCCAGTTCGATCTCGGCGACATCGACTTCAACATTTCGGGCTGCATCAATTCGTGCAGCCATCACCACGTTGGGCACATCGGCATTCTCGGCGTGGATAAGGAAGGCACTGCACAGGAGTGGTATCAGGTCGCGCTCGGCGGCGACCAGGGGTTCGATGCCCATCTCGCGGAAGTCGTGGGCCGCGCCGCGCCTGCTGGGGACATCCCCGATATCATCGAAAAAATCCTCGCGCTCTACGTGGAAGTACGCCGCCCCGGCGAACGCTTCATCGACACTTTCCGGCGCATCGGCATCGACCCGTTCCGGCGGCGGGTCTATGGCGAGAAAGCGCGGCCGGAGAAAAAATATGCCTGAAATCGTCCTCTCCGACAGGCGTATCGCGACAAGCGACTGGACGCTCGTGCGCTACCCGGCCAGCAACGATCCGCAGCCCTATGCGCGCGGCAAGGCGGGTCTGGCACGCAATACCGGCGACGAGGCCGCGCCAGCGGAACTGGTGGCGACGCTGCCCATGCCCGCCCACGGCAAGCTCATCGTGCCGCTTGCGGTGTGGCGGGCGCGCCGCGATGCATTGCAGGCACGCTTCGAGGCGGGTGAACTCGCCGTCTGGCTCGACGCCTGCGAGACAGTGGAAACGCTGGTGGAGTCCGTCCATCTTGCCGCCGCACCATTGGTGGCGCTCGATTTTCCCAAGGCGGGCGATGGCCGGGCGTACTCCAGCGCGCGGCTACTGCGCGAACGCTTCGCCTATCGCGGGCCATTGTGGGCAGTGGGCGATGTGCTGCGCGATTATTTCTTTTTCATGTTCCGCTGCGGGTTCGACACGCTGCTGCCGCGCGACGGGCGTTACACTCACGCCCAACTCGAAGATGCCGTGGCAAAACTCGGCCTGTTCCAGAACCCCTATCAGGGCGCGGCCGACGATCCGCGTCCGTTGTGGCGGCGCGTGCAGCGCGCCCCTTTGCATGCATGAACGCTCCGCGCAATCCCGCCATCCATCCCAAACTGACCGACGCCCTGCGCATCGCCGTCACCCGCAAGGCCGCCGACGCGCGCGCGCTGCTCGCGCAAGCCCTGGCCGAATTCGGTGACAGGCTCGCTTTCGCCAACAGCCTGGGCGCGGAAGACGTGGCGATCACTCACCTTGCGTGTTCGGCCCATTTACCGCTCGAAACCTTTCTGCTCGACACCGGACGCCTGCCCGCCGAAACCTACAGCCTGCTCGCCAGACTGGAGGCGCGCTACAAAACGCGCTTCAAACTCTACTTCCCCGACGCGGGCGCAGTGGAGGCGTTCGTGGCCGCGCACGGCATCGACGCTTTCTTCGAGTCGGTGGAACTGCGCCGCGCCTGCTGCCGGGTACGCAAGCTGGAGCCGCTCAAACGCGCGCTGACGGGCAAACAAGCGTGGATCACCGGCCTGCGCGCCGCGCAATCGCCCACCCGCGACGGCCTGGCGACGCGCGAATGGGACGAGGCCAACGGACTGGTCAAATTCAACCCCCTCGCGGATTGGTCGGAGGCCGAGGTGTGGGCCTACATCCGCATGAACGACGTGCCTTACAACACCCTGCACGAACGCTTCTACCCCAGCATCGGCTGCGCCCCCTGTACGCGCGCGATCAGCCTCGGCGAAGAGCTCCGCGCCGGGCGCTGGTGGTGGGAGGCGCCACAGAGCAAGGAGTGTGGATTGCATGCAAAGACATGACATGGAATTTTTGTTAACCTGCGCGGCGCGGGCCAGCCGGCTCGTGGAACTTATTTCTTGAACCGGAAACGGAGGATGAAAGTGATGAAAAACGGATTGATACGCTATTTGGCCATCTTGTCTGCGGCCATCGCGCTGACAGGATGCGCATCGTTCAGAAACAACGAAATCGCAGAGGTGAAATCGCTGCCAGATGTTTCGCAGTATCAAAACAAACCGTCGGTTTTTGTGGAAGCCTCTTTTTATAGCGGCGAGCCTGACAAGGCAGCATCCGAAGTGCCAGCTGCCAGACAGGAAGTGCAAAAAATGATCGGTAAAATTCTGGATGAATCTGACTTGTTCTCGAAATACAGCTTCAATACCACCGACAAACAAGGCATGGATTACACGCTGCACATCGACATCTACAACCACGGCAATCATGGACGTGCCGCGGTTTCCGGCGTTATCACTGGTCTTAGCTTTTTCATCATTCCCGGTGCGGCAACCGATCACTATACGTTCAAAGCGAGGCTAACCGACAATACCGGCCAAATAGTGAGCGAAGTAACGAATAAGGATTCGTTTACTTCATGGTTTGGCATATGGTTCCTTCCTGTCGCAGCAAAAACACCAGCTAAGGCTTATTCACAAACGATTGAGAACCAGTTGAAGGCCGCATTGAAAGAATTGGTCGAAAGCGGAAAGCTGAAATATTCGCAGGCTTCCCCCCGCATAAGTTCGAACCTGCTTGCCCGCAGGTAACACGCATTGCTGTAAAAGCCAATGGCGGGAAGCGCCATGGAGCAGGGGATGCGGATTGCGCATCCAGCATCCCTGAAGCTCCGAGTCATCCCGTTCGCCCTGAGCTTGTCGAAGGGCATTTCCCCGACAACAAGGAGAAACGCGCATGCCCTATGTCAACATCAAACTCACTGGCGGCGGCGAAGCGCCCAGCGCTGCGCAGAAAGCCGAACTTATCCGGGGCGTCACCGAGCTGCTGGCGCGCGTCCTGAACAAAAATCCCGCGACCACCGTCGTCGTCATCGACGAAGTGGCCATGGACAACTGGGGAATAGGCGGTGAAAGCGTCACGGTGCGCCGGAGCAGAAAAGAAAAATGAATGCCATCTCCCCTCCTCTCTCCCATCTCGACTGGCTCGAAGCCGAAGCGATCCACATCCTGCGCGAGGTTGCCGGGCAGTGCGCCAACCCCGTGCTGCTTTTCTCCGGCGGCAAGGACTCCCTCTGCCTGCTGCGCCTCGCCGAAAAAGCCTTCCGCCCCGGACGCTTTCCCTTCCCGCTCCTGCACATCGACACCGGCCACAACTACCGCGAAGTCACAGACTTCCGCGACCGGCGCGCCGCCGAACTGGGCGAGCGCCTGATCGTGCGCTCGGTCGAAGACTCCATGCGACGCGGCACGGTCGTCCTCAAGCATCCAGACGAGCCGCGCAACCGGCATCAGTCCGTCACGCTGCTGGAAGCCATCGAAGAATTTAGCTTCGATTGCTGCATCGGCGGCGCGCGGCGCGACGAAGAAAAAGCGCGCGCCAAAGAACGCATCATGAGTTTGCGCGACGAATTCGGGCAATGGGACCCGAAAAACCAGCGCCCGGAGCTGTGGAACCTCTACAACGCCCGCACGCACAAGGGCGAAAACATCCGCGCCTTCCCGATCTCGAACTGGACGGAACTCGACGTGTGGCAATACATCCAGCGCGAAGGGCTGGAACTGCCGTCCATCTACTTCGCGCACACGCGGCCCGTGCTGATCCGGCAGGAAGCCATCGTGCCCGCGAACGTGACCGCGCCCAACGGCGATCTCCTCAACACGCCGAAAGCAGACGAAAAGGCAGTCGATCTACAGGTGCGCTTCCGCACCGTCGGCGACATCACCTGCACCGCGCCGGTCGCCTCCAGCGCGGACACCATCGACAAGATCCTGCTGGAAACCGCAAGCACCACGATCACCGAACGCGGCGCAACCCGTCTCGACGACCAGACCTCCGAAGCGTCGATGGAGCAACGCAAAAAAGAAGGCTATTTCTGATGTCATCCACGCCCATCCCCCCCGCCGTCGAAGATCGCGGCCTGCTGCGCCTCTTGACCTGCGGCAGTGTCGACGACGGCAAAAGCACGTTGATCGGCCGCTTGCTCTACGACAGCAAAACCATCCTGGCCGACACTTTGTCCGCCATCCAGAAAACTTCGCAGAAACGCGGCATGACGCGGGTCGACCTGTCGCTGCTGACCGACGGGCTGCAAGCCGAGCGCGAACAGGGCATCACCATCGATGTGGCCTACCGCTATTTCTCCACCGGTACACGCAAATACATCATCGCCGACGCGCCGGGGCACGAACAATACACCCGTAACATGGTGACAGCGGCCTCCACCGCCAACCTCGCCATCATCCTCGTCGATGCGCGCAAAGGCGTGCTCACGCAGACACGGCGGCACTCCATCCTCGCTCACCTCGTCGGCATTCCGCACCTGATCGTGGCCATCAACAAAATGGATCTCGTCGGACACTCGCAGGAAGTGTTCGGCAAAATCATGGCCGATTACCTCGAATTCGCCGCCAGGCGCGGCATCGAAGACGTGCATTTCATCCCGATCTCGGCCCTGAACGGCGACATGGTCGTCGAACGCGGCGAGGCGCTTGCCTGGTACAAAGGCCCGACGCTGCTGGAAATGCTGGAGGATGCGCCGCTCGCGCACAGCGAACGGAGCGAGCCGCTACGCTTCCCGGTGCAATACGTCTGCCGCCCGCGGGAGTCCGCCAATCCCGCCCTGCACGACTATCGCGGCTTCATGGGACGGGTCGAATCCGGCACGGTCAAAGCGGGCGACGCCGTCACCGTGCTGCCCTCCGGCCTTGCCACCACGGTGAAAACCGTGCAACTGGGCGGCGTGGACATCGCCGCCGCGTTCACCGAACAGTCGGTGACGCTGCTGCTCGACCACGACATCGACATCTCGCGCGGCGACATGATCGCCGCCGCCGCTGCCGCGCCCCCGGCGCGAAAAGAGATCGAAGCCATCGTCTGCTGGTTCTCCGAGACGCCGCTCGACCGCGCCCGCACTTACGTCATTCGCCACAGCACGCGTGAAGCGAAGGCGAAGCTCACCGCCATCGTGCACAAGCTCGACGTCAACACGCTGGCGCGCCTGCCCGCCGAGCAACTGGCAATGAACGACATTGCCCGCGTCCATTTCAAGCTCGCCCAGCCGCTGTTCGCCGACCCGTACGCCGACAACCGCGCCACCGGGGCTTTCATCGTCATCGACGCGCGCAACAACGATACCGTGGGGGCGGGGATGATCCAGTAACGGCACAGGCCGATGGCCCGCGCCGTTCAACCAGAAAGCGCGCTGAACCTGCCATCTTTGCGAGCGCGGCCATCCATGAGGCTACGGGATTATCGCGTCACGTCGTTCATTTGCTTGTGGCGGATGTCGTCAGCACCAGCAACTCATATCGCCACAATTGTAAGTATCCCAACAAATTCCAATACCATCGCCATATCCTCCCATGCTCGGCATCCAATCGCAAGGCGCGCACCCAGGCAGAGTAGAAGGAACAGCAATTTCCGGCAAGATCCACGAGGTGTCATCATCGCCCGTGGGATGCGCAGAGGACCAAAGGCCATCCGGGTCAACCGCTACGCCGGGGGGCGAATCGCCAGACGGAGTAACAACGACTTCCGGAAAAACCCACGGGGTGTCATCATCGCCCGTGGGGTGCGCATAGTACACAGGGTCGCCCGGGCCAACTTGCAGGCCGGGGGGCGAATCACCTGAACTGCCTGAACCGTCCCAACTCCCGGAACCGCCCGAATCGACCCAGTTCACCGAACCGTCCCAGTTTCCTGAACCGCCCCCATTCCCCGGATCGCCCGGGGATGCGGAGTCGCCATCGCCGACAGGGTTTCCGGAAGAAGCGGATGTGCCTTCCGATTCCGTCGAAACATCCGGTGCAAGGGTTTCCGGTGCGGCAGGGGTGCCGCTTCCGGACGGGCTTTCAGTCACGACAGGCATCTCATCGAGCGGCGTGCCGGGCGCAGCGCCACCGAACAAATAGTGCGTGGAAACATTTTCCCACGCACCCCAACATAGGTCGACCGCAGCGAAAATACTGTTCATCACTTTGTTCAACAGACCGCCGAGCAAATCGCGGATGCCCTGGCCGATCTGGTCGAGGCTATCGCTCAAGCTGAGCAGGCTGTCGAGAACGCCCTTTTCAAGCCCCGCAGTAAAAACGTCAACGGATAGCAAATTATCGAGCCACTCTCCGGCCTGTTGCCGGGCGGCTTCATTTTCGGAATGCGCCACCCCCGTGGTGAAGACCATCAGCGAGGAACTCACCAGCATGGCATCCATGCCGTCGCCCCCGGTATCCCGTATTTGCCCCCACAGCCTTTCGACTGTTTCGTCGCCATACTTTTGGCGGATCAGCTCCATCGGGGTATTGAGCGTCCAGTTGTCGAGACTGAGGTGGTTATCGCGGAAAGTTTCCTCGTGGACAGCTTTGGTTTCACGGTAATTCAAATCCCTTGTCAATATACCATCCCCTTCGTTAACTGCAATCCGGCGATATTCATCTAGTGTGCGCAACGCCATGTCTATACGGATTTTGTCGACCTGGGCCTCCGACAATATCGTTCCATGTTCGTCGTAATAGGATTCGCCCATATAGTGCAACGCGGTCAAGCCGGTAATGCTGTTGCCTTTGGCAACGCCTTCCGCCCAGCCCGTATAGTTATAGCCTTTGGCATACAGGTCGGCATAGACTTGCCCGACCGCGCCGACGCCGCCGGTTTCAATGGCGGTCCTATAGTCTTGAAGTTTTTCAGAAGTGATGGCTTGTGGCATTTTGTATTTCATTTTACATGAAGGTTGACAGGCGTCTTTTATTGAGCAACCTGTGCGCTGGATGAGGATGATGAAACTTTTATGGAAGCGGGATCAACCTCGAAACTCAGCAACAGGTCACGCACGGATTGGCGAATCCTTTGCCATTCCGGCAGCAGGCTGCGCCGAAAACTGACTTTTACGACAACCTTCGCTTTCGGCTCAAGATGGGTTTCTGCGTTACATGTTCCAATCCCTTTCGGAGCGCTCGGTCGCCTGCACCAGATATTTATATCCACCTTGCCCGAAGCATCTCGGTGAACATAGATATCATTGGTATTACTACTTTCCCGTGCCGGCTTGCCTGTGCGGAAGTCGATCCCCGAGAGACGCCAGACTTCCAGTCCGTATTCATCCTCGGGCATGCGCTCATAAGTGAATAACCAGTGCCCCTTGTACTTTGAGGAATCGGTATTGAACAGCGTACGTTCCGTTTGTCTATCGAGAAATCCATCGCCGGGATAAATTTCCCCCGCATTGATCCCGATGCCAATCCAGGGGTTGTCTTTTTGTAAAAATTGCCGACGCCTATCTTCCCGCATCTGCGCATTCTCCAACCCTTTCATATCCGGGAAGCGCACGTCTATACCAAAACTGGTCAAGCGTGAATCGAACGTCCGCTGCGGACGCGGCCCTTTGCGTTTTTCACCGAAACCGGGATCGCTGTCGTATTCCACATATTCGGCGTAGTGCCGGGGTATCCTGACCTTCATGCCGCCCAAGTCACCGATGACATCCCGTGGCGTATGTTGCGCTGCCGCCATTTCGGGCGGCTGAAAGCCATTGATGAGGGCAAAAGCCCGCCAGCTCATGTAGATGAGTGGCACCGCAATGGCAATAGCGACGGCAATGAGAAGGTGCGAGACCCTGCGCCATTTTCTTGCTTTGCCCTGCTCAATATTCATGGATTTCCCCCCAGCTCCACGCGAGTAATGGTTTGTGGCATGTGCAATCAGCTCAAGCGCAATGGGCAACAAGCCTAGCCTTCCCGGTCAGCGCCTTGTTTCAAACGATCAGGCAAGTCTCATCGGACACCTGGCGGAATATGCCGAAAGCGATACCGTACACTACGTGCATACATGAATGCAATGGATGTTGCGAATGATTCTTAAGACCAACATCTTCCGCCCCACACTCACCCGGCAGGGGGCATCGCGCCGGCCGACACAACCGCGCCACCGGGGCCTTCATCGTCATCGACGCGCGCAACAACGATACCGTGGGGGCGAGGATGATCCAGTAACATGCGCGGCATGCGCCGCTTTGCCTGTCTGTTCGCCTTCGCCCTGCTCTGCGCGCCTGTCGTTGCACAGGTGGCCGTCACCGACACGACCGGGCGCCTCGTCACGCTCGCGCGGCCTGCTGAACGCATCGTCAGCCTTGCGCCGCATCTCACGGAGCAGCTTTTCGCTGCCGGAGCGGGAGCGAAGGTGGTGGGCGCCGTGGAATACAGCGATTTTCCGCCTGAGGCACGCGCCTTGCCGCGCGTGGGCGGCTTCAACAATCTCGATCTCGAAGCCATCGCCGCCTTGAAGCCCGACCTCGCGGTGGCATGGCGAAGCGGCAGCCGCGCCGGGCAGATCGAGCGTCTGCGCGCGCTCGGCGTGCCGGTGTATGTCGATGAGCCGCCCACGCTGGAGGACATCGCGCGCGGCGTGGAAAACCTCGGCAAATTGGCGGGCACGGAGGCGATGGCCAAGGCCGCGGCGCACGCTTTTCGCGCCAGACTGGACGATCTGCGCCACCGCTACGCGGCGCGGCCGCGTGTGCGCATGTTCTACGAGCTCTGGCATCAGCCTTTGCTCACTGTCAACGGCCGCCACCTGATCGACGCGGTGATGAACCTCTGCGGCGGCGAAAACGTTTTCGCCGGGCTTGGCGCCCTCACGCCCACGGTGTCAGTGGAAGCGGTGCTCGCCGCCAACCCGGAAGCCATCGTCGCCAGCGGCATGGACGAAGCGCGCCCGGAATGGCTCGATCAGTGGCGGCACTGGCCGCTGCTGGCGGCGACGAAGGCGGACAACCTTTTTTTCATCCCGCCCGACATCGTGCAGCGCCACACTCCCCGCCTGCTCGATGGCGCGGCGCGCCTGTGCGAACAGCTGGAAGCCGCGCGGCAACGGCGCAAACCGTAGGGGGCGTCCGCCCAATCCCTACCCCTATCCCTATTTGACTACCTCGCTCGCCACTACCTCTTCCTCGTCGTAAAACCGCGTGGCTTCTTCCAGATCCGCGCCGGTAGGCGCATAGGCGATCGCGCGGACGAACTTGCGCCACAGGCGGCCCTGCTCGCCCGCGTCGTTCGACAGGCGCAGCATGATGACACGGTTGCTGTGCCTGCCAAGGCGCACGATTTCCACCGGCAGCTTGCAATGCTCGTCTTCACCGAGGTCGATATCGACCTCGCCGGTGACGCCCGCCGACAGTGGGGTTTCGGCGTGGGCGCAGAAAATATTTTCCGAGCACTCGTAGACGGTGAGCGCGATGGTGTGGCGCACGCCGATGCGGTTGATGTAGAGCCGCGCCGGGCAGCGCACCGGGAAGCGGCGATGCGCGATGCGCCCGCGCGCTTTCTCCGGCGGCATGCTGGCGGGCAACAACGGCAGGCAGCGGCGGAATTCGGGCAGATCGTAGACCGTATGCAGCACCTGCACCTGCTGGCCGCTCAGGGTGGAGAACAGCCCCGTACGCTTGTTGAAGAAGTAGTCGATCATCTCCGGCGTCATCACCGGGTCGGTGGTGGTGTTAAAGCGCCGGTGCGGGAACTGGCCGTTGGGGAGCGACGCGGCGGTGAAGTAGTAGAAAAGGTTCCGTTCCGGCGGCAGGCTGGCGTATTTCTGATAGAAAGTTTCCTTCGCTTCCAGCAAATCGAGATGCGCGCCGACGGCGGGCGCGCCATTGACGAAATCGTAATGCGCGACCGTACCGCCCCGCAGCGGGCGAAAGCAGAACAAATCCTCGAAGAAACTCATGCGGCGCGGATGGGTGGCAAACACCAGATGCCGGGTATCGAAGCGGTATTCCGCGTATTCGTAAAGGAATTTGAACAGCGGCATGACGATGGATTTGTCGCCGCGCAGGTAGGGCTTGCGCACGGCAAGCGAAGACACTTCCGCGACGTTGCCGCCCAGATTGAAAACATCGCCCAGATTGAAGGCGCTCTGCATCGGAAAACCCAGTTTGTTTTCCCGGATCAGCGACACGGTGCCGATCACTTCGTCACCATGTTTGCACATCAGGGTGGAAGTCGTCGGCAACGCATGGTAGAGCGTCACGCGCATGCCGGAGGGATCGGGCTTCATGTAGCCCGCCGCGACGTATATGTCGTGGAGCAGGCGAAAGCAGGCTTCCAGCTCTTGCCGCGTTTGCGCGAGCTTGAACACGAATTCTCTCGGCAAGGGTTTGTCCAGCCGCGCCGTCTGCCCGTATGCCCGCGCATACAGCTTCCTTGGCAGCAGGCCGATGACGCGTCCGGCGATGCTCTCGCTCAGATCGTGCAACACTTTATTCATCGGTAATTTTCTTGCAACCCGAACACTCGTCACACGCAGGGGGCCCGACTTGTTTTTTTATTGTCTACAGGGTAGCCCGACATGATCCCGACAACATGGCAATAAGTCATGTTCCGCCGTCTCGCCGCCTGCCTGCCTGCTTTCGCAGGTGCTTGCCGCATGCATCGCTGTACGTCAGTTGCCAGTCGGGACGCACGCCTTGCCACCATGCGCGGTCGAACACCCACGCCAGCGTCAGCAGCAGCGGAGCCAGATAGTGCCGCGCCGCCGAGGTCTGTTCTCCCGACAGCGGGGGGCACGGCGAGGCGCGCAAAGCGCGCAGGCGTTCGCGCGTGTTCGGATGCAGGGGACGCGGCTCGTCGCCGGAGAGGGCATCGTCCGCCGAGGCGCGCATGAAACCGGCCGCCATGCCAAGGCCGAGGTCGCGGTAAGGCCGCACCAGCGGCTTCGCGCGCACCTTGCTTTGCGCGAGCACCCGCGGCCAGTAGTCGCGGGAGAGGAATTGCCCTTTGAGCGAGACTTCGATCAGGGTTCCACCGAGCAGATCGGCATCGACGAGCTTCGTGGCGAACGCATCGGCCTCGAACTCCTCGATGCGCGCAAGTCGCGCCATGTTGCAGTAGAAGCGATGCAGCCAGCGGTCGGCGCGCGCCCCCAGCACGGGGAACACGTCCCCGATGCGGTCGAGCACCCGCAGCCACCATGCCCGCAAGAGCGCGCCATATTTACCGAAGCCCTTGCGCTGCAAGGCAAGATGGGAAAATTCGTGCGCCAGCACCGCCATCAACTGCGCGCGGGTGACGCTGTGCGCCAGCGGCAGGCCGATCAGAAGATGGGTTTCGATTCGCCCGAAGAAACCCCGGCGCGGGCGTTGCAGCACCGAGGCGTTGATGTCGGGCGTCACCCACACATGGTCGATGCGCCCGGCGGCGAGCACGCGAGACATGCTGGCGATCAGGCGGAACAGCTCGGGGGCGTCTGTGGGCGACAGACGGATGCCCTCCGGCGCGGGCAAGGGCACGAGCAGCACGGAGAGCAGGCACACCGCGGCATAACACGCGAGCACCGCCGCCACGCTGCCCAGGCTGATCGCCAGCAGCGGCCAGGTCGCACCCCAGAGCAGCCAGCAGCCAAACGCGACCAACGCGCCAAACCCGCCCAGCAGCAGCGCCAGCAGCGGCACCGACAGCAGCGAGGCTGCCGCTGCCAGCGTCAGGCATGCCGCCAGCCGTCCACGCAGGACGAACAGCCGGAAGTGCGGCGGGCGGAAAGGGGGCACGGAGCGCGTCGCGGGTTCAGCGTTCATGGAAGTCTGAGAGTTTGAGAGTCCGACAAATTCCGAAGAGGCCGATTTTCAGGCCAGTTTTCAGGCCAATTTCCGGGCCAGTTTCCGAGCACCCGGCGGTTGAAGGCACCGGACGCGTCGATGAGGAAAAGGCACTCGGAACTATTGCACAAAAGTCGTAGTGTTCTAGATAACACTATTTCGCCTGTCGCGCTAGTCAAACCACGTCGTTTTCCACAACGGGATCAGGCGTTTTCGGACGCGCAACCCGCGCCAGCACTACGCTCGGCGTGAAATTTTCGCGTAAATACAACGAATTCGTCCTTTTCGATTGCAATACGCATTTCACTCATTAACCATTGGTAATAATGCAAATTATGGATGGTATTGAGCATGCTGCCGAGAATTTCTCCCGTGCGGTGTAAATGGTGCAGATAAGCGCGGCTGAAATTGCGGCAGGCATAACAGCCACACGTCTCGTCGAGTGGGCGCGTATCGGAGCGGTGCGCGGCGTTCTTGATCTTGATGTCGCCAAAGCGGGTAAATAGCCAGCCGTTTCTCGCATTGCGGGTGGGCATCACGCAATCGAACATGTCGATGCCCGCTGCCACGGCAGCCACGATGTCCTCGGGCCGCCCCACCCCCATCAGGTAGCGCGCCCGCTCGGCGGGCAGGCGCGGCGCGGTGTGGGCGAGGATGCGCGCCATGTCCTCCTTCGGTTCACCCACCGACAGGCCGCCGATGGCGTAGCCGTCAAAGCCGATGTCGACGAGCGCCGCGAGCGATTCATCGCGCAGCGCTTCGAACATGCCGCCCTGCACGATGCCAAACAGGGCGTTGGCGTTACCGAGGCGGTCGAACTCGCCCCGCGAACGCCGCGCCCAACGCTGCGACAGGCGCATCGAGCCGGCGGCTTCCTCCTGCGTGGCGGGCCAGGACGTACATTCATCGAAGATCATCACGATGTCGGCGCCCAGCGCGGTCTGGATCTGCATCGACCGCTCGGGCGTCAGCATCAGGCGCGCGCCGTCGAGCGGGCTGGCGAAGCGCACGCCTTCCTCGCTGATCTTGCGCAACGCGCCGAGGCTAAACACCTGAAAGCCGCCGGAATCGGTGAGGATGGGTTGCCCCCAATGCATGAAGTCGTGCAGCCCGCCGTGCGCGGCGATCACTTCCAGCCCCGGCCGCAGCCAGAGATGGAAGGTGTTGCCAAGGCAAATCTGCGCCCCGGTTTCGGCAAGTATCTCCGGCGTCATCGCCTTCACCGTGCCGTAGGTGCCCACAGGCATGAAAGCGGGCGTGTCGACCGCGCCGTGCGCCAGTTCGAGCCGCCCACGCCGCGCCGCGGCGGAAGTGGAGATCAGTTCAAAGCGCATCGCAGGCGGCTTCCTCGTCGTCGCGGCTCAACAACATGGCGTCGCCGTAACTGAAAAAACGGTACTCGCGGGCGATGGCATGGGCGTAGGCGCGGCGGATGGCCGCGCACCCGGCAAAGGCCGACACCAGCATCAACAGCGTTGAGCGCGGCAGGTGGAAGTTGGTGACGAGCGCATCGACGACACGAAAACGAAAGCCCGGCGTGATGAAAATGTCCGTTTCGCCGCTGCCCGCGGCCAGCGCCCCGCCCCGCCCCGCCGCTTCCAGCGCCCGCATGCTGGTGGTGCCGACGGCGATCACCCGCCCGCCCGCCGCGTGCGTGGCAGCAATGGCCTCCACCGTGGCAGGCGGAATCATGTAACGCTCGCGGTGCATCTGGTGTTCGGAGAGCTCGTGCACGCGCACCGGCTGGAAGGTGCCCGCGCCAATGTGCAGGGTGAGCCAGGCGAGCTTCACGCCGCTTTGGGTGAGCGTCTCCAGCAGCACCTGCTCGAAATGCAGCCCGGCGGTCGGCGCGGCCACCGAGCCGGGATTGCGCGCGTAGACGGTCTGGTAGCGCCCTTCGTCGGCATCCTCCGCCGCGCGCTGAATGTATGGCGGCAGCGGCAATTTGCCGTACCGCTCGGCAAGCGCGACGACTTCCTCATTGCCGGGAAAGCGCAGGTGAAAGAATTCGCCCGCACGTCCGAGCACAGTCACCTCGAACGCATCGGCCAGCCGCAGCTTCGCGCCAGCTTTCGGCGCACGCGAGGCGCGCACCTGCGCCAGCGCCTCATGCGGCCCAAGCGGACGCTCCAGTAGTACTTCCACCGCGCCGCCGCTTTCCTTGACGCCGTAAAGCCGCGCATGCAGCACCCGCGTGTCATTGAACACCAGCAGGTCGCCGGGACGGACATATTCAGGCAGATCGGAGAAACGGCGGTCATCGAGCGCCCCCTCGGCCGCCACCAAAAGGCGGCTCGCCGCACGCTCGGCAAGCGGCGCTTGCGCGATCAGACGCGAAGGAAGCTCGTAATCGAAATCGTCGACGGTGCGCGGCACAACGGATTTTGGGCGCCGGGAAGGGCATGGAAGTGCAGGAGGCGGCAAAACGACTGCTCCCAATGATTCACACGCTGGCTCTCGCGCCGTCGATGCTGCGCCTCGGCCTGTGTCTGTTCGAAGACCCAGTCGACACGGTCGGGCCTGATCTTATGCAGCCGTTCAATACTGGAAACAGGAAGGGAAGTATGGATGCGTCGGATTGTGTGTCCTGAACCAGCAGCTCAGTGCCGTCCTTGTTCTTGGCGCGCGCGTTTGTCTGACGATTCACCATGCTCCATCGCTTCCTTTCCCAGTGCCTCTTTCATATCAAGGGCAATGGCTTCGAAATCGCCGCACAGGTTGCGAGCATCTGAAGCAAACCCGGAGCGTTCCAGTCTGTAACTTCTTGGTGACAGGTCGAACAGTGTATTCAAGTATTTTCGTTCCATCATCACCATCCCCCAACGGCACAGCACCGCGCTACCACAGCTTCAAGCATAACAGGCAACGCTCAGCTCCAGCCAGTGCCCGATGGATCCTGGCGCGCCAAGCAGCACAGCTGATGTCCTCGCGATCAGGGCCCTCTCCCCACGAACCCCTCATGCTGTACTAAGAGGGTGTTTTCAAAACATGAATAATCTACGCATCAGGATGCGAGCCTGAGTAAGCCAAGGCCAAGCTTCGGAGACATGGGTCAAGCGATCGTGATGCATGATTTGCCGACGGGATTT
>JAIRXQ010000025.1 GCA_031268195.1 Azoarcus sp.
ATCTGAACTGTTTACAACATGCCAGCATAAATGCATGAAAATTAAAGATTTTTAAAAGTAAAACTTATAATCACAACAGCTTCAGAACATTTATGTTAAATAAATGCATTCGCCCTGGGCGCGGGGCGCACAAAACGAGCCCTGCACAAGCACTACTCGGCCGTTGACGCGCCCGCCAACGCCGGATGACTACGCCCCGGCGGGCGCAACGATTCGCGCCACGAATTTCCGTATCGGCCCCAGCCGGCCATGAAAAAAGTGATCCGCCCCCGGCAGTACGACCACCGGCAATTCCTGCGGACGCGCCCAATCGAGCACGTTGGCGAGCGGCACCACATCGTCGATCTCACCATGAATGAGCAGAGCGGGAACGCCCTTGGGAACGGTGGGCGTTTCGTACTCGCGCATGCTGCCGTCCCCCGTCATGCCCCCCCCCGCCATACCCGCCGCCGTACCAACGAGCACGAGATAACGCGGCGGTGCGGCGGCGGCAAGGCAGTTTGCAAGCCGCATCTGCACGTAAGCGCCGAACGAAAAACCGCCGAGCACCACCGGCAAATCGCCCCATCGCCTCTGCGCCCACGCGAGCACGGCTTGCATGTCCTGCGTCTCGCCATCGCCGTGGTCGTGCGCGCCCTCGCTGCGGCCCACGCTGCGAAAATTGGGGCGCAGGGACACATAACCCAGATCGCGGAACGCCCGCGCCAGCGTGTAGACCACCTTGTTGCCGTTCGTGCCGCCAAACAGCGGATGCGGATGGCACACCAGGGCAATACCCCGCACCGCATCGGGCGTATCGATCAGCACCTCGATCTGCCCCGCCGCGCCGGGCACCAACACCGTTTCATTGCAAAAAGGACGATTCATGCGCGCCTCCGCACTTGCGCCGCATTCAGGGGGGACGCCCCGCGCCGCTCCCGTCTTCGAGGCGTTCGCCCCGCCACAGACCGACAGCGGAAAGATAGGCCAGCGCGGCAAATGGCCACCCCGCGGCCACCAGACGGCACAGGCCGTGGAAATTCGCGTAATTGCCGTTGCTGATGAAGCCGGGGCCGCCGCCTTGAAGATAAGGGCTCTCCGGCATCATGTTGATGAGTACGCAGGCCATCAACAACCCCATGCCAGCCAGGGCATGCTGCGCGACACGCGACAGACGCAGAATGACAAAAAGTAGCGCGCCGCCGAGAACCACGCCGTATTCGGTGCCCGCCGACAGCCACACCCACGGGCTGGAAGGCGTAAAAAAGAACGCCGATGCCGCTGTGCGCGCACCGATGCCGAGCACGAGCAGGGCCGCCACCAGCGTCCGGCCCCGCAACCGCAGCGTGCAGCGCGCGAACAGACCGACGGCGACCATCATGCTCGCGGTCTGCGCCGTCTCGAAAGCGATCAGGCGGCCCGCCTCGAACGGCAGCGGCGGCGTAATGCCGAGCAACGCGCGCACACCACCGCCCGCGAACAGCAGATAGCTGGGCATCAGCTGCACGAGCAACCAGAGCAAGATGAGGATCAAGCCGGCATCGCCGGTGCGTCCATCGGTAATGTACTGTTCGCGCCAACGCGCCAGACCGTGTCCGGGCGCGAACAATGCCTGTCCCCAACGCGCGCCGAGCAAGGCGCCCAGCAGCGTGCCCAAGACGTTGGCGCTGATATCCGTATTGCTTGCCGCGCGCGCGGGCAAAAACACTTGCAGCGTTTCCACGCTGAAACTGAGCAGCAGCCCGAACAGGGTCACGGCCACGACACGCCCGCGCCATGACCAGCTTCGCGGCAGGGATGGCGTCAGGGTCAGTCCCAGCGGCACGAAGCCGAGGATGTTGAGAATGAAATCCGAGAAGATGAAATATTTCGGCCAGGGCGCGAACAGGTAGCCGAACACCGGCAAGCCTTTGGATTGCCAGCCGCCCAGCGGGTGCAGGCATGCATAGACCAGCAAGAAGATGTAAGCGATGGCGAGGTGCCGGGACAGCGATCGGGAGGAAGACACTTTGAACGGATTGCGAATGCTGCGATGCGGGGAATCGGAACGAAGCGAGTCTAACGGAGATTCCCCGCATCCGTCGAACGGTTTGACTGCGCGCTTTTCTCAGGGCAATCGGGTGATCGCTGCTTGACGAGTCCGTGGCTGATGAAGAGACGAGGCTGGCGAGGATCGGGCAAGGCGTTGAAGTGGGCTGCAAGCATAACGGGGATGACGCTAAAACGACAGGTTGGAAAAATTTGTTCGCCCGATTGCCCTGCTGACAATGCCCGGCGGCGCCCTGGTGCGCGCCGCCGGATGCCGCCGCGTTCGGCCCCGCACCATGACAATAGCTTTGCAAGCGGTCCGCGCGGGAATAGACTGATGTTATTCACTGTCCATACACATCGCCGGAGACGACCATGAACCAACCCGCCATCAACCCATCGCTGACGCTCAATGACGGCAGCACGATACCTCAACTCGGGCTCGGCACCTGGCAAGCGCCGGAAGAGGAGGCAGCGGCTGCCGTTGCCGCTGCACTGAAGGCCGGGTATCGCCTCATCGACACCGCCGCCATCTATGGCAACGAGGCTGCCGTCGGTCAAGGACTGCGGCAGGCGGAAGTCGCCCGCGAACAGATTTTCGTCACCACTAAATTATGGAACGATGCGCAAGGCTACGACGAAGCCCTGCGCGCCTTCGACGACAGTCTCAAGCGCCTGCAACTCGACACGGTGGATCTCTACCTCATTCATTGGCCCGCGCCGCATAAAGATCGCTATGTCGATAGCTGGCGCGCCCTCGTGCGCCTGAAAGAAGAAAAACGCGTCCGCGCCATCGGTGTCTCCAATTTCCAGATCCCGCATCTGGAGCGGATCATCGAGGAGACTGGCGTCACGCCCGCCGTCAACCAGATCGAACTCCACCCCGATTTCCAGCAAAAGGCGCTCCAGGCGTTCCACGCCGCGCACGGCATCCTGACCCAGTCGTGGAGTCCCCTCGGTCAAGGCGCCCTGCTCCACAACGAAACGATCCTCCGGATCGCTGCCAGGCACGGCAAATCCGCGGCACAAACGATCATCCGCTGGCACCTCGACAACGGTCTCCTGGTCATCCCGAAGTCCGTCCACGCCAGACGCATCGTCGAGAACTTCTCCGTGTTCGATTTCATTCTCGACCCCGACGAGCTCGCCCACCTTGCCGCGCTGGACGACGCGAAGCACCGCATCGGGCCACATCCGGATACGGCGAAGTTCTGAACACGTCGCCAACCGCGTCAAATGCCCGCTCGCGTACTTGCGGAAATTCTTTCGGTATGCGTACATCGGGAGCAGGGGAATCTTTCACAAAAAACGATGCCTGATGCCGGAGAGGAGACAACATCATGGCGCAATTACCCATCATTCCACACTTGACGGACATCGATCCTGCCGAAACCCAGGAATGGGTAGACGCGCTGGCGGCGGTGATCGAGAAGGAAGGCGCGGACCGCGCGCACTATCTGCTCGAATCGCTGATCGCCGCCGCGCGAGAGAGAGGGGCGGAGATTCCTTACAGCGCCACGACGGAATACATCAACACGATTCCGCCAGAGCGGCAGCCGCGCTATCCGGGCGACCCGGACATGGAAATCAAAATCCATTCCCACATCCGCTGGAATGCGATGGCGATGGTGGTACGCGCCAACAAACACACCAACGTAGGCGGGCACATCGCTTCCTTCGCGTCCGCTGCCGCGCTCTATGACGTGGGATTCGCGCATTTCTGGAGAGCGCCCACGGAAAAATCGGCGGGCGATCTCATCTTTTTCCAAGGCCATTCGGTGCCAGGCGTCTATGCGCGTGCCTTCCTGCTCGGGCGGCTCACCGAGGAACAACTGGACAACTTCCGGCAGGAAACCAGCGGCAAGGGCATTTCCAGCTATCCACATCCGTGGCTGATGCCGGATTTCTGGCAGTTTCCCACGGTGTCGATGGGGCTGGGGCCGCTACAGGCAATCTATCAGGCGCGCTTCATGAAGTACCTCGCCAGCCGGGGCCTGCTCGACGCGAAAGAGGTGGAAGCGCGCAAGGTGTGGGCTTTCCTCGGCGACGGCGAAACCGACGAGGTGGAGGCGCTCGGCGCCATCGACATGGCCGGGCGCGAGAAGCTCGACAATCTGATCTTCGTCATCAACTGCAACCTGCAACGGCTCGATGGCCCGGTGCGTGGCAACGGCAAGATCATTCAGGAACTCGAAGCCCTGTTCCGGGGCGCAAGCTGGAACGTCATCAAGGTGATCTGGGGGACGCATTGGGATACCCTGTTTCGCCGCGACACGAAAGGCATCCTCAAGAAACGCATGATGGAAGCCTGCGACGGTGAGTATCAAACCTTCAAGGCGGAAAACGGCGCTTATGTGCGCGAGGCGTTCTTCAACACGCCGGAGCTAAAGGAGTTGGTGGCGGACTGGACGGACGACGACATCTGGCAGCTGAATCGCGGCGGCCACGACATTTTCAAGGTTTTCGCCGCCTACACCGCCGCCGCCGCGCACAAAGGACAGCCGAGCGTCGTGCTGGCGAAAACCATCAAGGGTTTCGGCATGGGCACAGCGGGCGAGGCGATGAACATCTCGCACCAACAAAAGAAAATGGATCGGGGCGCACTTGCCCGTTTCCGCGACCGTTTCCACTTGCCGGTACCCGACGACGATCTGGAAGCCCTGCCCTATCTCACCTTCGCCAAAGATTCGCCCGAATACGCCTACATGCAAAAGTGCCGCGCCGATCTGGGCGGCTATCTCCCGCAGCGGCGCCAGAAGGCCGCGCCGCTGGCGATTCCGCCGCTCTCGGCGTTCGACGCCTTGTTGAAAGGCTCCGGGAAGGGGCGCGAACTCTCCACCACGATGGCGCTGGTGCGCATCATGAACATGCTCTTGCGCGACAAGGTGCTCGGCAAGCATATCGTCCCCATCGTGCCGGACGAATCGCGCACTTTCGGCATGGAAGGCATGTTCCGTCAGTACGGCATCTGGAGCCAGGAAGGCCAGAAATATATGCCGGAAGATCACGACCAGTTGATGTTCTACAAGGAATCGAAAACCGGCCAGATCCTTCAGGAAGGCATCAACGAGGCGGGCGCGATGGCCGACTGGATCGCGGCGGCCACCGCTTATTCCGTGCATGGCGTGCAAATGATCCCGTTCTACGTCTGCTATTCGATGTTCGGCATTCAGCGCACGATGGACTTGTGCTGGGCGGCGGGCGACCAGCGCTCGCGCGGTTTTCTCATCGGCGGCACGGCTGGACGCACGACGTTGAACGGCGAGGGCTTGCAGCACGAGGACGGTCACAGCCTCGTGCTGGCGAACCTGCTGCCCAACTGCGTGAGCTACGACCCCGCTTTCCAGTACGAAGTCGCGGTGATCGTGCGCGACGGCCTGCGCCGGATGCACGAGAATCAGGAGGACGTGTTCTATTACCTGACCGTACAGAACGAGAACTACGAGCACCCCGACATGCCGCAGGGCAAGGAAGCCGACATCGTCAAAGGCATGTACCTGTTCCGAAAAGGCAGCGCATCCAGCGGCTCGAGGGTGCAACTGCTCGGCTCCGGCACCATCTTCCGCGAAGTGATCGCCGCCGCCGATCTGCTCAAGTCCGACTGGGGCATCGAAGCCGACCTCTGGGGCTGCCCCGGCTTCAATGTGCTCACGCGCGAGGGGCAGGACATCGCGCGCTGGAACATGCTGCATCCGCTGGAAAAACCCCGGGTGCCGCACGTCGCACAGTGCCTTGCCGACACACGCGGCCCGGTCGTCGCCGCCACTGACTACGTGCGCCTGTACGCCGAGCAAATCCGCCCCTTCGTGCCGCGCCGCTACGTCACCCTCGGCACCGACGGTTTCGGTCGCTCCGACACCCGCGCGGCGCTGCGCGCTTTCTTCGAGGTCGACCGCCATTGGGTGACGATCGCGGCCCTCAAGGCGCTTGCCGACGACGGCGAAATCAGCCCGGGCAAAGTGGCCAAAGCCATCAAAAAATACAGCGTGGACACGGCCAAGCCGAATCCGCTGACGGTGTAAGGAAAGGAAGACACCATGAGCACGCTCACAGAAATCAAGGTGCCCGACATTGGCGGCTTCTCCAACGTGCCGATCATCGACTTGTTCGTGAAACCGGGCGACGCCATCGCGGTAGACGACGCCATCTGCACGCTGGAATCGGACAAGGCGACGATGGAGGTGCCCGCGACCGCGGCGGGGGTCGTCAAGGAGGTGGCGGTGAAGCTTGGAGACAAGGTTTCGGAAGGAACGTTGTTGATTCGGCTCGAAGCCACCGGGACGGCTGAAACGCCCCGCCCTGACAAGAAGGAGGCCGGGAGCGGGTTGGCGGCCCCACAAACCGCCCACACCGCCACCGCCTCCACCCCTCCACGGGAGGGAACCCCGCCACGGGAAGTCTCCCCTCTTTCACCCGTCCCGCCGCTCGGCGCCACGATCCACGCCTCCCCCGCCGTGCGCGCCTACGCCCGCGAACTTGGGGCCGATCTCGCACACATCACGCCCAGCGGCCCCAACGGACGCATCCTCAAAGAAGATGTCACCGCCTGGATCAAGGGCGCGCTCACTTCCGGCGCCACGGGCGCTTTGTCCGGCGGCGGCGGGCTAGATCTGCTACCGTGGCCGAAGATCGACTTCTCCAGGTTCGGCGAGTTCGACACCGTGCCACTGTCGCACATCCAGAAAATCTCCGGCCAGAACCTCGCCCGCAACTGGGTCATGATTCCGGCCGTCACCTATTTCGAGGACGCCGACATCACCGAACTCGAAGCCTTCCGCCTCCAGACCAACAAGGAAAACGAAAAAGGCGGCGGCACGAAACTGACGCTGCTCTCCTTCATCATCAAGGCGTGCGTCAGGGCGCTGCGCGAATTCCCGGCATTCAACAGCTCACTCGAGGGCGACAAACTCATCGTCAAGAAATACTTTCACATCGGCTTCGCCGCCGATACGCCCAACGGCCTCGTGGTGCCGGTCATCAAGGATGCCGAGCGCAAAGGCATCTTCGAGATTGCAGCACAGACGAGCGAACTCGCCCGTCAGGCACGCGAAGGCAAGCTCAAGCCCGCCGACATGCAAGGCGCAAGCTTTACCATCTCCAGCGTCGGCGGCATCGGCGGCACCAGTTTTTCGCCCATCATCAACGCGCCGGAAGTGGCCATCCTCGGCGTCAGCAAATCCGCGCTAAAGCCCGTCTGGGACGGCAAGGTCTTCCAGCCCCGCCTCATCGTCCCGCTCTCACTCACGGCGGACCACCGCGTCATTGACGGCGCGCTGGCGACACGCTTCAATGCTTATCTCGCGCGCCTGCTGGAGGATTTTCGGCGAGTGACGTTGTGACAGGAACAGCATGAACAATAACGTAACCAATGGCGCCGAGCTGCGCACGGCAGTGCTGGTCGATTGCGACAACGTCTCGCCGGAGATACTGGAATACGCCCTGCTGATGGCCGCCCAATTCGGGCGCATCGTGCTGCGGCGCGGCTATGGCAACCAAGGCACCCTGTCGAATAAATGGCAACAGGCATTGGTTCAGCAAGCATTCACGCCTTGTCTGCAATATCAATACGCTTCAGGAAAAAACACTGCCGATATCGCTCTAGCGCTCGACGCGCAGGAAGCCTTGTTCGATGGGCGGGTCGATTCTTTCTGTCTGGTGACGAGCGATTCAGACTTCACCTACCTTTGCCGGAAACTGCGCGAACGTGGCGCGACGGTTTGCATCATCGGCGAGACCAAAACGCCTCTCCCCTTGCGCAATGCATGCGATCAGTTTTTTGAATGGAAGCCGGAAGCCGATCCACAGGAAAAACCTGCGAAGAAATCCGCCGCCGCACCCGGATCCCCCAAAAAACAAGACACGAAAGGCAGACCGCTGTTCGTCGTCAAAGCCGTCTCGCAGCTGGTCAGCGATACGTCGGATGGCAAAATACCTTTGACGACGCTTGGGCAATATCTCAAGCGCACGAATCCGGCGTTCTCTCCCAAAAATTACAGCCACTCGACTTTGCTGAAAATGATCAAAACCTACGATCTACTCATCGTCGAGGAGAATAGCTCTGGCGCTCATTGGGTCAGTCTGGCGGCGAGCGCCGACGCATCTTCCAACGACTAAGGATTCAGAACATGGCGCAATTCATCGACATCGAGGTCCCCGACATCGGCGACTTCTCCAACGTGCCGGTCATCGACCTGTTCGTGAAACCGGGCGATGCCATCGCGGTAGACGACGCCATCTGCATGCTGGAATCGGACAAGGCGACGATGGAGGTGCCCGCGACGGCGGCAGGCGTGGTCAAGGAGGTGCTGGTAAAGCTCGGAGACAAGGTTTCGGCGGGCAGCCTGCTGCTCCGCATCGAAGCCACGGACACTGTGGATTTGGCGCGCCGCGAAGCAGCGCATTCCAATCATCCCTCCAAGCAGAGCGAAGCCCCGCCCCCCCCCACCCCACCAAGCCCGCCCTCTGGCTACGACTGCGAACTCCTCGTCCTTGGCGGCGGGCCGGGCGGCTATTCCGCCGCGTTTCGCGCGGCCGATCTCGGGTTGAAGACGATCATCGTCGAACGCTATGCGACGCTCGGCGGTGTTTGCCTCAATGTAGGCTGCATTCCCTCCAAGGCGTTGCTCCACGTCGCCTCGGTCATCGAACAGGCCGAACACGTCACGGAGGCGGGTGTCTCTTTCGCCGCGCCCACGGTCGACCTCGACAAACTGCGCGCCCACGAAAACGGCGTGGTCAAAAAGCTCACCACCGGGCTCGCGGAGATGGCGAAGGGACGCAAGGTGAAGCACCTGCGAGGCGTCGGCCAGTTTCTCGATGCGCATCGCCTCGAAATCGTCCTGCCCGATGGCGCGAAACAAGTGGTGAGCTTCGCGCAGGCCATCGTCGCGGCGGGCTCACGCGCCGTACGGCTGCCCTTCATGCCTGATGACACGCGCATCATCGACTCCACCGGCGCACTGGCGCTGGCGTCTGTGCCGAAGAAAATGCTGGTGATCGGCGGCGGCATCATCGGACTGGAAATGGCGACCGTCTACAGCACGCTCGGCGCACGCATCACCGTGGTCGAACGGGGCGACGGACTCATGCCCGGTGCCGATCGCGATCTCGTAAAGGTGTGGGAAAAAAAGAATGCTGCACGCTTCGAGCGCATCCTGTTCAAGACCGGCATCATCGCCGCCACCGCGACGGCGGCCGGTATCGAAGTCACCTACTCCACAAATGAAAAGGAAACCTTCGACCGCGTTCTCGTCGCTGCCGGCCGCACGCCCAATGGCCCGCTGATCGCCGCCGAAAAGGCGGGAATCGCTGTCAGCGAGCACGGTTTCATCGAGGTCGACTGCCAGCAGCGCACAAATGTGCCGCACATCTTCGCCATCGGGGACATCGTGGGCAATCCGATGCTCGCGCACAAAGCCGTGCACGAAGGCCATGTCGCGGCGGAAGTCGCCGCCGGACGCAAATCCGCATTCGATGCGCTGCAAATTCCGTCGGTGGCCTACACCCATCCCGAAATCGCGTGGGCGGGCAAGACGGAAGCACAGTTGAAAGCCGAAGGCGCGCGGTTCGAGAAAGCCGTGTTCCCGTGGGCCGCGAGCGGCCGCGCCATCGCCAACGGCGCGGCCGAAGGCTTCACCAAGCTCCTGTTCGATGCCCAAACCCACCGCATCGTCGGCGGCGCGCTCGTCGGCATGAATGCGGGCGACCTGATCGGGGAGATTTGCCTCGCCATCGAAATGGGCGCGGAAGCCGCCGACATCGGCAAAACCATCCATCCGCACCCAACGCTGTGCGAATCCATCGGCATGGCGGCGGAAGTGGCCGAAGGCAGTTGCACGGATTTGCCAACGGCGCGGAAACGGTGAGCAGGCAGACGAATCAGCCGGAAATTTCCGCTTACCTTTTCTGCCCGCACACCCCGACCCATTCCAGATACTCCGCTTTCCGAAGCCGATAGCGCGCCAGACGGCCTTCGTCGAGGTTCTGGATGCTGTCTTCGAGCAGGCGCGTGAATGCCTTGCGGTCGCGGCCGGAGACGATCCGGGCTGCGACGCGCTTGATGTTGGCAGGTGTCGGCGCCAATCCGCCCCTGACCAGCGTCTGCACGGCGTCGATCAGTTCTTGCTGATAACGGATTTTCAGGGGATCGGGCGCAGCGGGTTCGGGCGTGGCGGCGAGGTAACGCTGACAGGAGCGTTCATAGGCCCAAATGAACACGTCGCGCAGCAGTTCGACGCGGCGCAGCTCATAGATGCCGATGGTGCCTTCGACGTAAGCGAGTTCGGGCACATCGATGAAAGTGAGCGGGCACAGGTTGTGGCGGATGAGCGGAATGTTGGCAGCCAGCCGCGAAACGCGTTTATTGACGCTCACGAACGGTTGCAGATAAGGAATTTGCACCATCAGAAAAAACGCCTGCTCGAAGGGATCGACGATCGCGGCGGTTTTGTCGAGGAGCATGTGAAACCGCTCCTCGATGAATTGCGGCATCGCCGCCGGGGCGAACGAAGTGCCGGGGATTTCCACCGGCTGGCGGCGCAGCTTGCCGGAAGCGTCGTCGCGCAGCAGGTTTTGCGACAACACGGCATGCAGATTGCGGAAAGAGAGGACATCGAAACCGACCTCGATGGCGTCGTCGACCAACATGTCGACGGCAGCGCGATGGTTGAGGATCATCTGCGTCTCGACGATGCTCCGGCTCTCCGGCGTACGGCCGGATTCGAGCAGATTTTGGGTTTCGGGCCGAGTATAGGTGTTGCCCTCGAGCCGCGAGGACTCACAAGACAGATCAACGCACAGGCGATCGAGGTTGGCGCGGGCATGGACGCCAGCAGGCAGCCCCGCCGCCGGGGTGCGGCCGATCTCGTGCAACTGGCGGCGGATCGGATCGGGCAGATATTGACTCACGCCCGGCACGTAGCGCTCCAGCAGGCGGCTGTCGTAGCCGATGGCGCCTGGCCGCGCGGAGGGCTGGCGCACGAGATCGCGCACTTCCGCACCTGCGGCGGACAGCGGCACGTAGATTTCATAGGCCGAACCCGGTTCAGCGGTGTGCCAGGCCGAAAGCAGCGCATCGAAAGTCACGGGCCGGTAGAGCCGGGCGACGCTCCTGCCCTCGCCCACGATGCGCCCGTCGCTCACCAACCGCGCCAGCCGACGCTGCAATGTGCGCCGATTGATGCCCTCCAGCGGCGCCACCAGCGCTTCATGCAAAGCGGAAATCCCGATACCGCCGGGGAAATTCGCCACCGCCGCCGCAATCACGTCCAGTTGCCGCACATCTTCAGCCTGTTTCATGCTACCCCTGTCATGCGTTGCGCGACATTTTTTGTCGCACAATCTGTCGTGATCATGGCGCGCATTATGTCACACAAACGGAGGTGGGTGAGCTCGATCGACCAGAATGCGAATGAGCAAGCTCCAATGAGCAAACTTCACTTTGCCGCAGCTCGACCCGCAGGCATTCAATCGACTATTTTCGAGAGCTCATCCGGGTCGAAATCGTCCCGTTTTTCCTCCACCGCCGGATCGAGCTCGATGCCCGCGGCAGCAAGGCGTTCGACGAGGAGATGGAAACGCCGGTCGGTGTCGGCGGCGTGATCCAGCAGGCCATGCAGGGCACGGGCGAGCGGATCGCTCATGTCGCTGGTGACGGCGTAGGCGGAAAATGAGAAGCCGCCGTGCTCGGCGGGGTGTTCGGGCTTGGCGGTGTGGCCGGGTTCGAGGATGCGCGCCGGATTGCCGACGGCGGTGGCCCCAGCGGGCACGGGTTTGGTGACGACGGCATTGGAGCCGATCTTGGCACCGTCGCCGACCTCGAAACCGCCGAGCACCTTGGCGCCCGCGCCGACCACCACGCCGCGCCCAAGCGTCGGGTGGCGCTTGGTGTTGCGGTAAAGCGTGGTGCCGCCGAGCGTGACGCCCTGATAAATCGTGCAATCGTCCCCGACTTCCGCCGTCTCCCCGATCACCACACCCATGCCGTGATCGATGAACACGCGCCGCCCGATTTTCGCCGCTGGATGAATTTCGATGCCGGTCAGCCAGCGCCCGACATGACTGATGGCGCGCCCCAACCAGTGCAGCCCCCTGCCCCACGCCGCGTGCGCGAGGCGGTGCCAGATGAGCGCATGCACGCCTGGATAACAGGTAAACACCTCCCATGTCGATCGGGCCGCCGGGTCACGCTCGCGCACGCTGGCAAGGTCTTCGCGCAATTGGTCGAACATGGGGACATTTCCTGTGCCGGGTCGTTGGGGTCAGGGGACAGTCTTTGCCGCCGCCCGAAGCCCGCATTCTACGTGCAGTTCTTTACTTATTCCTACCGGCGCTGAAACTGGCGAGGATGCCGCGCAAGATGGCGACTTCCTCTTTTTCCAGCCGCGTGCGCCCGAACAGGCGGCGCAGGCGCAACATGAGGCGGCGCGGCCTGGCGGAATCGAGAAAGCCGCTGGAGACGATGCTCGTCTCCAGATGCGTGAAGAAGCCTTCGATTTCCGCGTGTGTGGCAGGCTCGGGCAGCGGCTCGGCGGGCAGCGCCGCGCCCTCGCCCAATGCGGCCAACCGCAGTTCATAGCACATCAGCTGCACTGCCGCGCCGAGGTTGAGCGAGGCGTAATCCGCGCTCGTGGGAATCGTCACCGGCCGCGCGCACAGGCTCAGTTCGTCGTTGGAAAGCCCCGCCGATTCGCTGCCAAAGACCAGCGCCGCGTCGCCGCGCCCGCTCCAGGCGAGCAATTCGGCGGCAGCCTCGCGTGGCGCGCGGCGCGGCAGGGACAAATCCCGCCGTCGCGCGGTGAGCGCCGCCGCGAACACCGTCCCGGCGAGCGCATCGGGCAAGGTTTCGACGACACGGGCGCGCTCCAGCACATCCACCGCGCCGGAAGCCCGCGCCACGGCAGCGGGATCGAGCCGGGCTGCGGTGGGTCGAACCAGCCACAACTCCCGCAATCCCATGACTTTCATCGCCCGCGCCGCCGCGCCGACGTTGCCCGGATGGGTCGGACGGATCAGTACGACACGAACTCGGTCAAGCGCGGAGAGTGCATTCATATTAAAATTGTGGGTTTTTCGCCCTGCCCCATCGGAGCGCCAGCCATGAATCCCAACCTCGACCCCGCCATCAATATCGCTGTCAAGGCCGCGCGCCGCGCCGCTTCGATCATCAATCAGGCTGCCAATCAGATCGATCTTCTGAGCGTCGAGGCAAAAGCGCCCAATGATTTCGTCACCGAGGTCGACCGCGCCGCCGAGGAGGCTATCGTCGGCATCCTGCGCGAAGCCTGTCCGGAGCACGGAATTCTAGCAGAGGAGTCCGGGCGCACCGGCCCGCAGGACGGGCGCGGCGCGGAGTTCGTGTGGGTGGTCGACCCGCTCGACGGCACCACCAATTTCATCCACGGCTTTCCGCAGTACGCGGTGTCCATCGCGCTGACGAAAAAAGGCGTGCCCGAACATGCCGTCATTTTCGACCCCACCGCCAACGAACTTTTCACCGCCTCGCGCGGCCGCGGCGCGTTCCTGAATGAGCGCCGCATCCGTGTCTCGAAGCGGCAGAAACTCGCTGACGCGCTGCTCGGCACCGGCTTTCCGTTCCGCCAGTTCGAGCACATCGACGCCTATATCGCCATGTTCCGCGAACTGACGAAGAAAAGCGCCGGCCTGCGCCGCCCCGGCGCGGCAGCACTGGATTTGGCGTGGGTCGCCTGCGGGCGGCTCGATGGCTTTTTCGAAATCGGACTCAAGCCGTGGGACATGGCCGCCGGGCTCTTGCTGATTCAGGAAGCAGGCGGCTTCACCGCCGATTTCGAGGACGAAGGCGACTGCCTGCAAACCGGCAATGTCGTCGCAGGCACGCCGAAGGTGTTTACAGAGCTGCTGCGGGTTGTGAGGACGTGCTGGAGTGAACGCTGACCGAGAGCGCTGACCGAGAGCAGATTTTCAGGCCGCCGCGCGGGGGGCGGACCGTGATGGCAGTCACAGTGCTCCCCCGTTGCCCACAGCGATAGCATTGCAGGCATGGCGCGCGCATCACGGAACAGCCGCGCACCGCGGGGACGTGTTGAAGCACTCGAAATCACGCATTCATCGAGCGTGCTTTTTTCCACGTCGCGTGCCATCGAATTCACGCACGGCGATGACGATCGCGGATAATTTGATCGCTCTTCGCCGCAATCCATCATGCATTCCGCACAGGAACTTGTCGCCAATATCGAGTCGCTCGCCGCGCTGCCCACGGTGTATTACCGCGTCCGCGAGCAGCTCGAATCGCCCGATGGCACGATCGCCGAGGTCGCACGGCTGGTGGAATCCGACCCCGCGATCACCACCGGCGTGCTGCGGCTGGTCAATAGCGCCTTCTACGGCTTTAGCCGCAAGATCGAGAGCGTCGAGCGCGCCATTCCCATTCTCGGCATGCGCCAGACGCACGATCTGGTGCTGGCGATGTCGGTCAGCGCCGTATTCGACGGCATCCGCCCGCAAAAGCTGGACATGAAGCACTACTGGCAAAGCTGCATGCTGACCGCGCTTGCGGCCCGCGAGCTGGCCTACCTCGCCTGCGGCCTTGCGTCGGAGCGCATGTTCGTGGTCGGGCTGCTGGCGGACATCGGACATCCGGTGATGTATCAGACTGTGCCGGAGCTGGCGCTGGAAGCCCGCACCGTGGCCGACGCGAGCGGCGAGCCGCTCTTCGAGGCCGAACGCCGCATCGTCGGCTGCGATTACGCCGAAGTGGGCGCGACGCTGGTGGATACGTGGCAACTGCCCACACGCTTTGCGGAAGTCATCGGCGCGCAAATCTCGCCGCGCCTGGGCGGCGAGCGCATGCAGGAAGCGGAAGTGCTGCATGTGGCACAGATCATCAGCAACGCCGACCGTCGGGGCGAAGCAAGCGATCAGGCGCTGGCGCGTGTCGATCCGCGCATCTGGGACGACCTCGGCATCGGCGCCGCCCATTTCATCAGCGTGCGCGAAGCCGCTGAAATGAACCTGAGCTCCTGCACGGCGATGTTCTTTCCCGGCGCCGCGTAACGGGCGCACCAGGAACACGCCTCAAGGCGCGAGCACGATGCGCGTCTGCGGCGTGACGAAGCCGAGCAGAAACCGCATCGCCGCCTCCGGCACCGCAACACAGCCCGCCGTGGGGCGGCCGGAGGCGACATGCAGGAAGATCGCGGAACCCTTGCCGGAGACGACCGGCGCGCTGTTGTAGTCGAGCACGAGCGCATATTTGTAGGCAACGCCGTAGTTGATCAGATGCTCGGCGGTTTTCCAGTCCGCATCGGGGAAATCCGTGCGCGCCCACTGGTTGTAATACTTTGAGGCCGGATCGTCGACCCACACATCGGCGGCGGAAACTTTTGTGTATGGCAGCGTCGAGCCGGGATCGTTGGCCACGCCGAACGCCCGCGTGAAGCCGAACACGCCGCGCGGCGTACCGCCGTCGCCTTCGCGCTTGTCGGCGCGGAAACCGCTGCGGCCAAGCCAGGCAGAAGTCACGAAGCGTAACGTCCAGGCGCCGTTCTCTCTGGCGTATGCCCGCACGGTCGCACGGCTGGCGGGCGCTCCCGGTGACACGACGAGCGCGCGCGGCGCGGCGCCCGCCCTGGCGGTCAGCATGAGCGCCGTCGCCTCATCGGCCGCGCGCGGCGCGGCGACCGGAAAATCGAAAACGTCGCTGGAAAATGGCTCGTTTTTCAGGGCGTAATGCCACCACTCTTCCTTCAAACGTTTGAAGCCATGCGCTTCCATCGCATCGCGCAAAATGGCGCGATTGGCCGCCTGCGGGGGCGTAATTCCCGCCGCGCCGTGGTGCGAGATGACATCGAAGCGATCGAACGACGACCCCATGTCGATCTCCTGCCCCGTTTTCAGGTCGACGAGCGTCAAATCGACGGTGCTGCCGCGCGAATGCCCCGAACGGCGGGCGATGTAGCCAAGTTCAAACAGTTTTGCTTTATCGACGCCGGGATAGAACGCGGCCTTGTTGCGCGTATCGCCCACATCCTCGGCCCAACGCACGAAATGGCGCACCGCGGCGGCCGGGCGGTAGGCATCGAAAATCTTGAGCGCGTAGCCCTTGCCGCGCAGCGTGCGGGCCGCGTCCCGGAGCGCGGCGGCGGCTTCGGCGGAGAGCACCGCTTCAGAGGCTTCGTAGCCATCGATCCTCGTCCCCACGAAATTGTGGGTGCCGGCATAACGAATATCCAGCACCGCCTCCGGCACCGCGTCGCGCACAAAGACGAATCCCGCTGGCGGATAAGTCGCGGACGCAACCGAAGGCGTCGCATCGAGCGCCCGCGCCGCGCCGCACAGCAGGAACAACAGGGCGAAGCCCGCCCGGACGACCGAATGGATTTGCCACTGCGCCAATTTCATGCCACACCCTGCTTCGTTTTCGTTTCGCAAGACGCGCATTGTAGGACATCGGCCTGGGCGATGGCGGCCCACAGCACGACCCATAGCACAACCCATAGCGCGGCCCACGGCGCGGCGGACGGCAATACTTTTTCGTTGTCGAAGACATTTACAATACAAGCATTGACATTAAATAAACCTGTTATTTAACAAAAAGTTACAAAAGTGGCCCACTTTTTGCTTAAGGGATGTTACCGATTCACTTGATACAGAATTATTTTTTGGAGTTGAAATAACATGAAAAGCAAGATTCTCAGCACATTGACGCTCACCGGTTTCATGCTTGTCACGCCCGCCGCGCAGGCCGCGCCCGTCAGTTTTACGCTGAATTGGGATGTGCCCAATACCGTTTGGAGCGATGGTTCCTCCGGCAATCAGTACACTCAGAAGATCCCCGCTGGCAGAGACCATGCGGGCTCCATCAAATGGGCCGGAAATGTGACGGACGAACTCGCCAAACTGGAGCTCAGTTGGGGCGATCCGAGCTGGCTGAGACTCACCAACAATGATCGCGGCGGCACCACGCTCACCCACTACAACTCGACCGATCCGGAGAACCGTCCCTGGCTGCCGTCACTGGCCGGAACCAATCTGCTGCTGAGCTACGTGTTCGGCGGGCAGACTTACACGGATTCCTTCGCGGTGCGCTTCACCGAAACGCCCAACGCGGGCAGGAACGTCAACGACATTTTCTACATCGAGCCGTTCGAATTTCTGGTGCAACTGACCGGCGACGACGGCTACCTCTACGATGTCCATTTCTTCAGCGACACCCCGGCCTCGACGTACGAAAACTTTCTGGTCGAGGGCAACCTCATGGGGTTCGATACGCCCGAGGGGCAATACAGCTACCTGCATTTCGCGATGACCGCGGAGCGTGCTGCTACCGCCGCCGTTCCCGAGCCGAGCATGCTGGCGCTGCTTGGCATCGGTCTGGCCGGTTTCGGTGCGATGCGCCGCCGGCGCGCCTGATTCGATACGTACCAATCCAATGCGCATCATCCAGGTACGCATCAGCCATACGGGGAGCTTCGGCTCCCCGTATTTTTTCGCCCGCGCCGCCAGCGGACGCACCAGCATGATTTCCGGCGGCGAACGCCCCAAAAACGTTGACCTGCCGCAAAGAATCGTTAAATAACGACGTTATTGCGGCACTATATCTAGTAACAAAATCAGGCTTGACACACAAATAAAATACGTAACTTATTGTTTTTATTTATTATACTTTTTTTGCAAAAACCGGACTTCGGCGCTATCCTCACAGCCTTGCCGATCAACGTTCCGGGGAAACGTAATCATCATGCCGAAAACAGCCAGCACCACTGTCAAGCTCACGGCGGAAAACCTCGCCGTGCAGGAAATTTCCGCCGAAGTCCTGATCGAAAAGTATGCCAAGGATGGCGAAAAAACCGAGCACGAAGTGCGTCAGCGCGTAGCGCGGGCGCTCGCGGCAGTGGAAGTGGAGGGAAAACGCGCGTATTGGGAGGCGCGCTTCCTCGATGCGCAGGAACGCGGCTTCGTGCCCGCCGGGCGCATCAACAGCGCGGCGGGCACCAAGCTGGCGGCAACGCTCATCAACTGCTTCGTGCAGCCGGTGGGCGACTCCGTCACCGAAACCATCGACGGACGGCCCGGCATCTACACGGCGCTGGCGCAGGCGGCGGAAACGATGCGGCGCGGCGGCGGCGTGGGCTACGACTTTTCCTCCATCCGGCCGCGCGGCGCAATGGTGCGCGGCACGGCCTCCAACGCCTCCGGGCCGGTGTCGTACATGCGTGTGTTCGACCGCTCGTGCGAAACAGTGGAATCCGCCGGCGCGCGGCGTGGCGCGCAAATGGGCGTGCTGCGCTGCGATCACCCGGACATCGAGGATTTCATCCACGCCAAGGACAAGGGCGATCTCGCCAACTTCAACATCTCCATCGGCGTCACCGATGCCTTCATGAACGCGGTGGAAGCCGACGCCGAGGTGGAACTCGTGCACAAGGCCGAGCCGGGCGAGGACATCAAGGCCGCGGGAGGAGCGTACCCGCTCGACGGGGGCGACTGGGTGTATCGCAAGATCAAGGCGCGCAGCCTGTGGACGCAGATCATGCGCTCAACCTACGATCACGCCGAACCGGGCATCCTCTTCCTCGACCGCATGAACCAGGACAACAACCTGAATTATTGCGAAACTATCGAGGCCACCAACCCGTGCGCCGAACAGCCGCTGCCGCCCTACGGCTGCTGCTGCCTTGGCTCGATCAACCTCACGCTGTTCGTGACCGAACCATTCTCGACGGCCGCCGCTTTCGATTTCGATGGTTTCGGCAAAGTCGTCGACACCGCCATCCGCATGCTCGACAACGTGCTCGACACGACACACTGGCCGCTACCGCAACAGCAAGAAGAAGCGCGCTCCAAGCGCCGCGTGGGGCTTGGCTTCACGGGCCTGGGCGATGCGCTCATCATGCTTGGAAAGCGTTACGACACGCCCGAGGCGCGCGAAGAAGCGCGCCAAATCGCGGAATACCTGCGCGACCGCGCCTACGCCGCCTCGGTGGAACTGGCGATCGAGCGCGGCGCATTTCCGCTGTTCAACGCCGATCTCTATCTCACCGGCGGCAATTTCGCCTCGCGCCTGCCCACCTCGCTCAAAGAGCGTATCCGCAAGCACGGCGTGCGCAACTCGCACCTGCTGTCCATCGCCCCCACGGGCACGATCAGCCTCGCCTTCGCGGACAACGCCTCCAACGGCATCGAGCCGCCGTTCTCCTACACCTACACACGCCGTAAACGCATGGCCGACGGCACCTTCCAGGAATACGCGGTCGAGGATTACGCCTGGCGGCTCTATCGCCACCTGGGCGGCGACGTAAACAAACTGCTGCCCGCCTTCGTCACCGCGCTGGAAATCTCCGCCGCCGCGCACAAAGACATGGTGGCCGCCGTCGCGCCCTACGTCGACACCGCCATCTCCAAGACGGTGAATGTGCCGGAGGACTACCCCTACGCCGATTTCGAGGATTTATACCTCTCGGCGTGGAAATCCGGCCTGAAAGGGCTGGCGACCTACCGCCCCAACAACGTCACCGGCGCGGTGCTGTCGGTCACCCCGGCCAAGCGGCCGCAGGATGTGGAAATCCCCGACGCCAACAAACGCCTGTCGATCAAGAGCCTGCCTGCCCCGGTGCTCGCCAGCCTGCGCTGGCCGGGCCGCCCACAACTGCCCGGCGGCAATCTGGCGTGGACGTACATGGTCGATTCGCCGCTCGGCGGCTTCGCGCTGTTCGTCGGCGAGCTCAGCGGCAGCGCCATCGATATGTTTACCCAGACCTCGCCGTTCGAAGTCTGGGTAAACGGGGCCGACCAGCCGCGCGGCCTCGGCGCGGTCGCCAAGACCCTGTCGATGGACATGCGCACCAACGACCATGCGTGGCTGAAGCTCAAGCTCGACACGCTGGCCGCCACCGTCGGGGAAAAATCCTTTGAACTTCCCTTCCCGCCGCACGGCGAAAAAAGGCTCGTCCCCGGCATCGTGTCCGCCTTCGCGCAGATCGTGCGCTACCGCTGCGAACAACTGGGCGCGTTCACCCACGCCACACCCACGCCGGTACTGGAAACCCTGTTCAGCCTGGAAGAGCCCAAAACCGGCACCGACGGCACCCTTTCCTGGACAGTCGACATCCACAACCCGGCCACCTCCGAAGAGTTCGTGCTCGGCCTGAAAGAGATCACCCTACCCGACGGCGTGACGCGCCCCTACTCGGTCTGGCTCTCCGGCAATTACCCGCGCGCGCTCGACGGCCTGACGCGCGTGCTCTCGCTCGATATGCGGGTCATGGACCCGGCGTGGATCGGCATGAAGCTGAGAAAGCTCCTCGATTACCCCGAACCGCTCGGAGACTTCATGGCTTTCGTGCCGGGTTCGCGCAAACAGCAGAATTACCCCTCGACGGTCGCCTACATCGCGTGCCTGATCATCCACCGCTACGCCATGCTCGGCGTGCTGGACGAAAAAGGCTATCCGGTGGCCGAAATGGGCATTCTCGAATCGCCGCGCGAGGAGAACGAACCCAAAGTGATGCACGGCGCGCGCTGCAAGGAGTGCGGCAACCATACGGTCATCAAGAAAGATGGCTGCGATTTCTGCACCGCCTGCGGAGCGGTGGGGGCGTGCGGCTGACGCGGTCAATCAGGGCGGTTTGTGACTAAAACCGTACGCCATGCCTGTTTCATTGGGCTAGAATGCGCAGTCCGGGGCTACACGGGCCGGGGCGCCAGAAGGCACCCCGGCCCGTGGCTTTGTCTTTGTTTTTGTGCCACATTGCCGATTCCATGATGATCCGCCATCTAATCTGGTGTCTGTCGTTCCTCGCCGCGAGCCTGTTCGCGGCGCCCGCCTTCTCCGAACAGACGGGGCCAACCGAGGCTCACGCCGAGGCCGCCATCACCAGTGCTCACCTGTTGTCGCGCTATCACTATCAGGCGCGGCCACTCGACGATGCGATGTCGGCGCGCATCTTCGAGCGCTACCTGAAGGCGCTCGACCCCGCGCACCTTTTTTTCCTGCAAAGCGACATCGACAGCTTCGCCCACGCGCGCACGACGCTCGATGACGCCATTCTCAAAGGCCGGCTGGAAGTGCCGTTCATCATGTTCGCCCGTTACAGCGAGCGGGTGAAACAGCAGATGAATGTCATCCACGAACTGCTCGCAGGCAATTTCAGTTTCACCGCCGATGAAAGTTACACACCCGACCGCAGCGAAGCGCCCTGGGCGACGAGCGACGCCGAACTGCGCGAAGTCTGGCGTCAGCGCATCAAGGACGACTGGCTGCGCCTGCGCCTCGCCAACAAAAAGGACGCGGCCATTCGCAAGACGCTGACCAAACGCTACGATCATGCGCTGGAGCGTTCGATCAAGTTGAACAGCGACGACGTGTTCCAGCTTTTCATGAACGCCTGGGCGAGCGCGCTCGAACCGCATACCAACTATCTCGGCCCGCGCGCCGCCGAGGATTTCGCCATCTCGATGAAGCTCTCGCTGGTCGGTATCGGCGCGGTGCTCCAGGAGCGCAACGATTACGTCACCGTGCGCGAACTCATCGCGGGCGGTCCGGCCCTGCGTTCGGGCAAACTCAGCGTCGGAGATCGCATCGTAGGCGTCGCGCAGGGCGAAAAAGCGCAGATGATCGACGTCACCGGCTGGCGGGTGGATGAAGTCGTTCCCATGATTCGCGGCAAGCACAATTCCATGGTCGTGCTCGACATTCTGCCCGCCGAGACGTCTTCCGATGGCGCACACCGCCGCGTGACGCTGGTCCGCGATACCATCCGCCTCGAAAATCAGGCTGCCTCTGGCTCCACCCGTCAGGTCAAGGACGGACAGGGTGCACGCAAGATCGGCATCATCAAACTGCCCGGCTTTTATCAGGACACCGAGGCGCGCCGCACCACCCCGGCGCAGTTCCGCAGCGCCACGCGCGATGTCGCCCGCATCATCGAAGATCTCAAGCGCGAGAAGATCGACGCACTCCTGATCGACCTGCGCAACAACGCGGGCGGCTCGCTGGACGAAGCCGTGTCGCTCACGGGCCTTTTCATCGACACCGGCCCGGTCGTCATCCAGCATAATTCGCGTGGCCAGACGCGCATCGAACGCGATCTCCTGCCCGGCATGGCGTGGGACGGCCCGCTCGGTGTACTCATCAATCGCGCCTCCGCCTCGGCTTCCGAAATCTTCGCCGCGGCCATTCAGGATTACGGACGCGGCATCGTGATCGGTGAGGACAGTTTCGGCAAAGGCACCGTGCAAACGCTGATCGACCTCGACGAGCTGGAGCACAACACACAGCGCCGCTACGGCGAGCTGAAAATGACCATTGCCCAGTTCTTCCGCGTCTCAGGCGGCACCACCCAGTTGCGCGGGGTCAATCCCGACATCGCCATGCCCTCGCTCACCGATACCAAAAACTTCGGTGAATCGGCCTACGACAACGCGCTGCCCTGGTCGCGCATCGGCCCCGCCGAATACCGCAGCGCAGGCAGCATCGCACCGCTGCTGCCCGCGCTCGCGCTACGCCACGAGCAGCGCGTCGCCGAAGACACGGATTTCCATCAGCTGGAAGAAGACGTCGCCGAGCTCAAGACACTGCGCGAACGCAAGACGATCTCGCTCAAGGAGAGCGTGCGCCGCGCCGAACGCGACCGCCTCGAAGCCCGCGCCAAGGCGCGCGCCAAACGGGGTGCCCGGGGCGACGAAGCCGAGGGCGAAGAAGTGGGCGACGATGGACTGCTTGCCAACGAGCGCAGCCTCAACAGCGAACTGGCGGCCGAAAAAGCGCGCAAAGCCGCGCGCGACGTCATTCTCGACGAAACCGCGAACATCCTCGGCGACATGGTCGAACTCATCCAAACCACGCCACAAATCGTGCGACGCGACCACAACTCACGCAAGTGAATCCCCCCAGCCACGTCCAGCGCTTCCTGCTGGAAAACCTCGATATTCGTGGCGCGTTCGTGCGTCTGACCGATGTCTGGCAAGCCTTGCAGCGCGACCGCGGCTACGCCCCCGCCGTCGCGAAACTGCTCGGTGAGATGGCGGCGATTTCCACGGTGATTGCGGGCAACCTCAAACAACCGGGCCGACTCACTTTCCAGATACAGGGCCACGGCCCGGTCAGCCTGCTGGTGATCGATTGCGCCGAAGACCTCAACCTGCGCGGCTACGCCGAAGCCAAAAGCGCGGACGTGGACGGCGTGGACACGGACAAACTCGCCGCCCTGATCGGCGACGGACGCCTGCAATTGAGTCTGGACGTGGCCGGGCTGGATCAGCCGTATCAGAGCCTCGTACCGCTCGAAGGCGCAAGCATCGCGGAAGTTTTCGCTCACTACCTGGAGCGCTCGGAACAGCAGCCCGCCGGCGTGTGGCTGGCCTGTGACGAACAGGCCAGCGCCGCGCTTTTCCTTCAGAGACTGCCCGGCGCGGACACGAAGGAGGCCGACGGCTGGCGGCGCGCGCTCACGCTGGCGCAGACCGTGCGCGCAGACGAGCTACTCGGGCAGGAGGCCCCCACGCTGCTTCGGCGCCTCTTTGCCGAAGAGGAGGTGCGCCTCTACCCGTCCCGCGCCGTCATCCACGATTGGCCGCCCGAACCCGAAAAAATCGCCGCCATGCTGCGCACCATCGGAGAAGCGGAAGTACGCACGATGCTGGCCGAACAGGGGGAAATCGTCATCCGCGACGAACTCTCGAACCACACCTACCGTTACGGCGAGGCGGAAGTCGCGGCCTTGCTGATTCCGCCCGTTGCTGGTTCCACCCCTTGCGCGCAGTGCGGAAATAGTCCCTCAAGAAAAAGCCCGTGTGGCCGAAATAAGTAACCACACGGGCAAGAGGCAGACGAACCCGGAGACGATGTCCTGATGCGGACGCCTTGATGCGTCTGGGCCAAAAACGCGGCCCGCATGAAAAAAACCTGAAGCCCCTTGTCACCCTTGCATGCTCGAACCGGGTGCAGAACGGGGGGCTTTTTCATCATGCGCCGGGGAATTGGCGTAACTTTAGCACCGCTCGTCATGCACCGCAACATGCATGTGCGTTATCTTTTCTCCTCCCATGACGCGCAAAGACGGATTCCGATCCCTGGCAGCAAGCGGGATCCAGCCGGTAAAGCAGCCAACATGTTATATACTTCCGCAACTTCCGAACGCGGCCGCGCAGGTTGGTGCGGTCTTGCCGGAATCTCTCTCCGCCATTAGACTCCCCGGTTCTATTCGCACAGCCAGCCGCGTTCATGCCCAGTCCAGCCACAGCCCGGTCGATCGAATTCCTCCATACAAACCTGTGCGCAGTCATCGTTTCTCTGGGACGCGCCGATCCTGCGGGTTTGGCCGACGACATGCACAAAATGTTTGGCGGGCAAGCCGCGCCTTTCAATCAGGAAGCGGCCATTCTCGATTTCGGCGCGCTCGCATTCGCGCAATTGCCTGATCGCATCGACTGGAACGGGCTGACGTCGCTATTGCGCCGCTATCGCCTGCAACCCGTCGGGGTGCGCAACCTGGTGGGCGGCCCCCAGACCGAGGCCGCGCATCGCGCGGGGCTGGCCATGCTCGATGACACACAGATCAGCACGGGCGGGCGCAATGCGCCGCAGTCCGCGCCGCGCCGCGCCGCGCGCGAAGTTGCCGCGCCTGCGGCAGCACCCGCCGCGAAAGGACCGGCCGCGTCGGGGCCAGCCGCATCGGGGCCGGCCGCATCGACGCTCTATGTCGACCGCCCGGTGCGTTCGGGACAGCAAATTTATGCGCAAGGCGGCGATCTCGTCCTGCTCGCCGGAATCAGCCCCGGTTCGGAAGTCATTGCCGACGGCAACATCCATTGCTTCGGGCCGCTCGCGGGACGGGCGCTGGCGGGCGCACGCGGCGACGTCAATGCTCGTGTCATTTCAACCTGCTTCGGCCCTGAACTGGTGGCGGTGGCGGGCGTCTATCGCACTTTCGAAGGCGGCATGCCTTCGATGTATGCAGGCAGAGCCGTCATGGTACGGCTCAAGCCCTCGGCCAAAAATCAATCCATCGTCATCGAACCGCTACAGATCGACTGAGCAAGGGGAAAAAGTGAGAGTCATCGTCGTTACTTCAGGCAAGGGCGGGGTCGGCAAGACCACCACCAGCGCTGCATTCGCATCGGGGCTGGCCCTGCGCGGCTTCAAGACCGCGGTCATCGACTTCGACGTCGGCCTGCGCAACCTCGACCTCATCATGGGCTGCGAACGACGCGTGGTGTACGACCTCATCAACGTCATTCACGGCGAGGCCAAGCTGCATCAGGCGCTTATCAAGGACAAGCATACCGACAACGACAACCTGTTCATCCTGCCCGCCTCGCAGACACGCGACAAAGAAGCGTTGACCGAGGAAGGGGTCGAGACTGTCATCAAGGAACTCGATTCGATGGGCTTCGACTACGTGGTGTGCGACTCCCCCGCCGGGATCGAACACGGCGCGGTGATGGCGCTCACCTTCGCAGACGAGGCCATCGTCACCACCAACCCGGAAGTCTCCTCGGTGCGCGACTCCGACCGCATCCTCGGCATCCTGCAATCGAAATCGCGCCGCGCCCGCGAAGGCGGCGAGCCGGTCAAGGAACACCTGCTGCTCACCCGCTATGCGCCCAAACGCGTCGAGAGCGGCGAAATGCTGTCGTACAGGGACGTGCAGGAACTGCTGCGCATCCCGTTGCTTGGGGTCATTCCCGAATCCGAATCGGTGCTTCACGCTTCCAACCAGGGCATTCCGGCCATCCATCTGAAAGGCTCCAACGTCGCAGAAGCCTACGCTGATGTCGTTGCCCGCTTCCTCGGTGAACAGCGCCCGTTGCGTTTCGTCAATTTCGAGAAGCCCGGCTTCATCAAGCGCCTGTTCGGAGGCAAGTAAGATGTCATTTCTCGACCGTCTTTTCGGTGAAAGGAAAAAAACGGCGGCCATCGCCAAGAACAGGCTGGCGATCCTGATTGCGCATGAGCGTTCCCCCAATTCAGGGCGGCCCGATTACATTCCGGCGATGAAGGACGAGCTGCTTCAGGTCATCTCGAAGTACATCAAGGTAAATCCGGGCGACATCAACATTCAGTTCAGCAAGCAGGACAACTGCGAGATGATGGAGGTCAACGTCGTGCTGCCGGAGGAACAGGAAATGCGCCGGAACGCGACGCCGCCGCCCCGCACTTTCGCCGCCAAACGCCCGCACAAGAAGTAACACCGCCCGTAAAACCGTCAAACCGAAGCCCACGCGCCCCGGATCCGGGGCGCGGGTTTTTTCAGCCCTGCTCCTTGACCAGCAGCCTCGGCAACGCGCGCCGCAAGTAATAGCCCATCGACCACAGCGTGAGCGCCGCAGCAACGTGAATCAGAACGCCGCCGACGAGATGGAAATCCACGCCTGAAAACGTGCCGTGCAGCAACAGCATCGGAATGGCCACCATCTGCACCGTGGTCTTGAGCTTGCCGATGTAGGCCACGGCCACGCTGGAGGCTTCCCCGACGCGCGCCATCCATTCGCGCAGGGCCGAGATGGTGACCTCGCGCCCGATGATGATGATGGCGATCAGCGGATGAACCCGGCTGAGATCCACCAGCATGATGAGCGCGGCGGCCACCATCAGCTTGTCCGCCACTGGATCGAGAAAAGCGCCGAAAGCGGAGGTCTGCCCCAGTTTGCGAGCAAGGTAGCCGTCGAACCAGTCGGTCACGGCGGCGGCGACGAAGAACACAGTGGCGAACAGGTTTTTCTGCGTCCAGCTCGCCCAGTCGTCGGGCAGGTAGAACACGCCCACGAAAACCGGGATCAGCGCGATCCGGGCCCAGGTCAGCAGGTTAGGAATGTTGATCTGCATATGCGCGGTGAAAGGGTAAACACGTCATCCAATCTCAATGCAACGCGGAGTATATCTGTTCGGCCAGCTTACGGCTGACACCGTCAACACGACACAAATCTTCGACAGGGGCCGCGCGCACGCCATCCAGTCCGCCAAAAGCCGCCAGCAGCGCACGCCGCCGCATCGGGCCGATGCCGGGGACATCTTCCAGCCGGGAACCGAGCCGCGCCTTGGCGCGGCGGGCGCGGTGGCCGGTGATGGCGAAACGGTGCGCCTCGTCGCGGATTTCGATCACCAGATGCAGCGCGGGCGACTGGATGCCGAGCGCCATGCCCTCGCGCCCGTCGGGAAAAACCAGCGTCTCCAGCCCCGCTTTGCGCCCCTCGCCCTTGGCCACGCCGACGACGTTGATCGACGCCAGCCCCACTTCCGCGAGGATGGCCGCCGCCGCGCCCACCTGCCCGCGCCCGCCATCAATCAGGATGAGCTCGGGCCGTACCCCCTCGCCCGCCGCTACCTTGCCGTAGCGCCGCTCCAGCACCTGCCGCATCGCGGCGAAGTCGTCCCCCGGCGTAATGCCGTCGATGTTGTAGCGCCGGTATTCGCCATGTTTCATCGCACCGTCGACGCAGACCACACAGGAGGCGACCGTGGCCTCGCCCGCCGTATGACTGATGTCGAAACATTCGATGCGCGCCGGGGCTTCCGGCAGATCGAGCGCCCCGCGCAAGGCTTCGAGCCGCTCTCCGATGCGTCCCGCATCGGAGAGCCGCACATCGATGCCGTGGCGCGCGTTTTTTTCCACCATCGCCATCCACGCTTTTTCGGCGGCGCCCCGCGGCCTCGCCAACATGGGCGGCTGGGCGGTGATTTCCGCCAGCACATCGAGCACCGGATCGGGCGGACAGTCGATCAGGATGCGCGCCGGGCATGGGTGCACGGCATAGTGCTGCTCGACGAAGGCCAGCAGCCCGTCGCCCGCATCGTCCAGCGCCGCGCCGCTCGGAAACAGGGGGCGGTCACCCAGATGCCGCCCGCCGCGCACCATCGCGATATTGACGCACACCACGCCTTCGAGCGCGACGGCGGCGATGATGTCGACATCCTCGTCCTTGCCGCTATCGACGAACTGGCGATGCAGCACCGATTGCAACACACGCACCTGATCGCGGCAGGCCGCCGCTTCCTCGAAGGCGAGCCGCGCCGCGGCTTCACGCATGCGCGCCGTGATCTCGTCGATCACCCCGCCCGAGTGCCCATCGAGAAACCGGCTCGCCAGCCGAACGTCGGCGGCATAATCGCCGGAGGCGATCCAGTCCACGCACGGCCCGCTGCAACGCTTGATCTGCGCGAGCAGACAGGGACGCGAGCGGTGCTGGAATACACTGTTTTCACAGGTGCGCAACTGAAAAGTTTTCTGCAACAAGTTGATGCTCTCGCGCACCGCCCCGGTATTGGGAAACGGGCCGAAATACTTCGCACCCTTCGTAAACGCGCCGCGATGGAACGCGAGGCGCGGAAATTCGTCGTCGGTCAGCTTGATGTACGGATAGCTCTTGTCGTCGCGGAACAAGATGTTGTAGCGCGGCGCAAGGCTCTTGATGAGGTTGTTCTCCAGCAGCAGCGCCTCGGCCTCGGAGCGCGTCGGCGTGATGTCGACGCGGGCGATCTGCGCCACCATCATGGCGATGCGCGGGCTGGAGAGACGGCTTCGGAAATAGCTCGACACGCGGCGCTTGAGGTTTTTGGCCTTGCCGACGTAGAGCACACGCTCATCGCCACCGATCATGCGGTAAACGCCGGGGGCTTCCGGCACGGTGTGCAGGAAGGCGCGCACATCGAACGCGACGGCGGGCGTGCCGCCCATGTTCAGCGCATGTCCGGCCGGGACGAACGCCGCATCACACCCTTGTAGCGACGGGCGTTTTCCACATCCGCCGCCTCGAATGTGACGTAACCGCCGTAGCCGGTCGTCTCGAAAAACCGCTTCCCTTGCGAGCTGCGGGAAAAGGCATTGAGCGCGGTGCGAATGCGGTCGACCGCCTTTGCGCCCAGGTCCTTGCGCACCAGTGTCGTCATCGAAGGCAGCGGCGGGATGCCGGTATTGATCGGCACGAGGCGTGAACGCACATTGGATTTGAGCAGCAACCAGGGCGGGAGCGATGTCAGAGCCGCGTCGATCTGCCCGCTATGCACGGCGAGCAGCGCGCTTGTGTGCGAAGGCTGCTCGCTGAGCGTGTAATCCCTACCCGCCCGCCAGCCGAGCGTGTCCAGCCATTGCTTGCCGACGAAATAAAAGAACGACAGATAATCGGGCAGGCCGATGATCCGCCCGCGCAAATCCTCGACTTCCCGGATGCCGCTGCTCTTGCGCGTCACGAGCAGCAACTCGAACGGGTTGCGATAACGCACGAGCGGCACGTAACCATTGTCGATCAAAACCGGCAGAAAATGCGCCGGTGCAATTACAATGTCATAGTTTCCGCTAAGTGCGTTACTCCGGAAACGTTCATGATTGGCGGCGGAAAAAACGGTGACTTCCCGCGCCAGCGCCTGTGCCAGAGCATCGCGCAGCGGCTCGTGCATGCGCAGCAGGACCGGGACGGAACTAAACGGCGCGATGCCCAGACGCAACGCCCTGCCGTCATGCACGTCGGCGGCCGCTACATGGCGCAACGGCGCGGCCGACACGCACAGGAGCGCGAAGAGTACAAGAAAGCGTCCGACCCGCCGCATGATGACCTCCCTGTGTGACCTCCCTGTACGCCCGTGCCTCAGGACTGCGATGGCGCGCCCAGGCTGGACGGCGCCTGGGAGCCGATTGTCGCCGCCGCCAGCGCGGAATCGTCGGCAGCCTCGCTGGCAGCGAGCGCGGCAACTTTCTCCCGCATCCGCACATACGGCGCATGCGCCGCGAGCGCATCCGGGCTGGCGCGCCACGGTTGTGCGCGCGGCACGGAAAGCGTGGCAAGCCGCGTTCGGCTGGCGGCGTCCGGCTCGGGGACGCCGCGCGCCAGCAGTTCGGTCACGAGATCGGGCCGGTTGCACACCAGCGGCATGTCGCATCCAGCGGCAACGGCAGCAGTCACGCGCGCCACGATGTCCCCGGCCACCAGCGCGCCCGCCATGTTGAGATCGTCGCTGAACACGATGCCCTCAAACCCCAGGCGTCCGCGCAGCACTTCTTTCAGCCAGAAAGGCGAGAACCCCGCTGGCCCCGCTTTGCCCGGCTCGGCGTTCGGATAGATGACATGCGCGGGCATCACCCCGGCCAGCCGATGCAGCAAGGGCTGGCGATACGGCGCGATATCGTCGCGCCAGATCGTCTCGAAATCGCGCTCATCCACTGGCACGTCATGGTGGGAATCGGCCTCGACGAAGCCATGCCCCGGAAAATGTTTGCCGACCGCGCCCATGCCCGTTTCGGCCATGCCCGCCACCAGCGCCCCGGCAAGCGCGGCCACGATGCCGGGATCGCGGTGAAACGCGCGGCTGCCGATGGCGCGGCTCAGGCCGTGATCGAGATCGAGCACCGGCGTGAAAGAAAGATCGATGCCGTGCGCGGCGAGTTCAGCCGCAAGCACGAATCCCGTCATACGCGCCGCTTCCTGCGCCGCAACGCAATCTTTTTCCCATATCGCGCCGAGCGTACGCATCGCGGGCAGGCGCGTAAAACCGTCGCGCTTGAAGCGCTGTACCCGCCCGCCCTCGTGATCGACGGCGACGACGAGCGCAGGGTCGCGCAAGGCGTGGATGCTGGCGGCCAGCGCCCGCAATTGTTCGGAACCGCGATAATTGCGCGCGAAAAAAATGACGCCGCCAACACGCGGATCGAGCAGGCGTGCGGCTTCTTCGTCGGTGATTTCGGTTCCGGCAACGTCGATCATCAACGAACCGCGCGGGATTTGGACGGGTGTTTTCATGGGCGTTCGATCACGGCAAAGGCGACGGCGTATTCACGCTCATCGGATAGGCTGAGGTGGGCGGACAGCGCGTTTTCCGCCATATGAGCGGCCAGGCGTTCGTCGAACGAGAAAACCGGCTTGCCGAGCGCATCATGCATCACGCTCAGGGCATGCAGGGTCGCGGGCGGCGAGATGCCCGTGCCAAGCGCCTTGCCGAAGGCTTCCTTGGCCGCGAAATGTTTGGCGAGAAAACGTCCTGGGTCGCGGCTCGCGCGCCAGCCGTCGAGTTCGGTGGGCGCGAGGATGCGCGCCGCGAACGCCTCGCCGTGGCGAGCAAGCACACGGCGCACGCGCTCGATTTGCACGATGTCGGCACCCACGCCGTGAATCATGGCGGCGCGGCCTCGCGCATCAGGCGCTTCATCTCTGTCACCGCCGCGCGCAACCCCGTCAACACGGCGCGGCTGACGATGGAATGCCCGATGTGCAGTTCGCGCACGCCCGCGAGCGCCGCAATGGGTTGCACGTTGTAGTAGGTCAGTGCGTGTCCGGCGTTGAAGCGCATCCCCAGCGTGCGCACCCTCTCGCCCGCCGCGCGCACTTTTTCCAGTTCGGCGCGCACCGCCGGGCTTTCCGCATCGCGCCCGGCATCGTGGAAGACGTGCGCATACGGCCCGGTGTGGATCTCGCAAACGCGCGCGCCCACCCTTGCCGCTGCTTCGATCTGCCCAGGTTCCGCGTCGATGAACACGCTGGTGACGATGCCCGCATCGGCCAGCCGCGCAATCTGCCCGCGCAGGCGCGCTTCCTGCCCCGCCACGTCCAGTCCGCCTTCGGTGGTGATCTCCTGCCGGCCTTCGGGTACCAGCATCGCCATTTCCGGTTTGAGCGCGCAGGCGATGCCAACCATTTCGTCGGTGGCCGCCATTTCGAGGTTCAACTTGATCTGAACGAGATCGCGCAAGCGGCGCACATCCTCGTCACCGATATGGCGACGGTCCTCACGCAGATGCACGGTAATCCCGTCCGCGCCGCCGAGATGCGCTTCGATGGCGGCCCAGACAGGATCGGGTTCCCAAGTGCGCCGCGCTTGCCGCAACGTGGCAACGTGGTCGATGTTGACGCCGAGTTCGATCACCGTTTTCGTCCTCGCTCCGAAAACCAAAGAAGCCCGACTTCAACCGGCAAGCCGGAGCCGGAAAGAAATCGGAGAGGGGCATCATCCACCTCAGCGTGAGGGGAAAGGGGGATGGTACCCGAACTCAAATACGTTGAGGCTTCACAATCACAGTTCGTGCAACGCCCTGAATACCCGGCGGGACTGCAAAGACTTGCCGCCGAGGTGATGGTCGATGGCCGCGCGCAGCAGTCGCCGCGATTCTGCCAGTGTTGCGGCGCGGCTGAAATCGCCCGCCCCGAGATCGAGCAGCGTTTGGCCGCAGACAGGGATGCCTTCCCGCTCGCGTGCCCCGCCATTGGCCGCGCACGGGCCATGTTCGATTACATAGACATAAGGCGCGGCGGGCTGGAGCGGGCGGGCGCCCACATCGCTATCGAGCACGAGTCCCCAACCGAGTTCGCGCAGCAGCGCGACTTCAAAGCGGCGCAGGAGCGGCGGCAACGCCTCGCCGCTGGCCAGCGCGGACATCACCGCTTCATAGGCCCCGAACAGGCCGGGATGCGCGTCCTCGCGCGCGGCCAGTTTGAGGATGAGCTCGTTGACGTAATAGGCGCAGAGCAGCGCGCGGCCCGTGATGAGCGCCTGCCCGCCGCGCCATTCGGCGCGGGCAAGCGTCTTGACTTCGCCGCCGCCCGACCAGTCGAGCAGCAGCGGTTGAAAGGCCATCAGCACGCCGCGCAAGCTGGAGAGCGGGCGGCGCGCGCCTTTGGCGACCAGCGCCACGCGGCCGTAATCGCGTGCGAACGCTTCGACGATGAGGCTCGTCTCGCGCCACGGCAGGGCGTGCAGCACCCACGCCGGCTGCTCGCTGACGCGCTGCTTCGGGCTCACTCGTACCCCAGACTTTTCAGGGCGCGTTCATCATCGGCCCAACCGCTCCTGAGCTTGACCCACGTCTCCAGAAAGACCTTCGCGCCAAAGAGCTTTTCCATCTCGGCGCGCGCTTCGCTCGCCACACGCTTCAACTTGCCGCCGTCCTTGCCGATGACCATCGCCTTGTGCGCGGCCCGATCGACGATCACGGCGGCGTGGATGCGGCGCAGATCGCCTTCGGCCTCGAATTTTTCGATCTCCACCGCGACGCCGTAAGGCAATTCGTCCCCGAGCAGGCGAAAGAGTTTTTCGCGCAGGAATTCGGCGGCGAGAAACCGTTCGCTGCGATCCGTGATTTCGTTCTCGCCGTAGAGCGGCTCGCCTTCCGGCAACAACGGGGCGGCCGCGGCGATCAATTCCTTGCAATTGCGCCCGTGTTCGGCGGACAGCGGCACGATTTCGGCAAACTCGCGCACGGCGCGCAACTCGTCGATAAAGGGCAAGAGCAGACGTTTGTCGGGCAAGAGGTCGATCTTGTTGATGACCAGCACAATCCTGGCCTCTTCCGGAATTACCGCGAGCGCGGCGCGATCCGCCTCGCCAAAGCGCCCCACCTCGATCACGAAGAACACGAGGTCGACCCCGGCCAGCGCGGTGGAGACGGCGCGATTCATCGCGCGGTTGAGGGCATTGCGATGGCGGGTCTGGAAACCGGGCGTGTCGACGAAAACGAATTGCGTCGCATCCGTGCTGAGAATGCCGATGACGCGGTGGCGCGTGGTCTGCGCCTTGCTGGAGACGATGCTGATTTTCTGCCCGATCAGACGGTTGAGCAGCGTCGACTTGCCAACGTTGGGGCGGCCCACGATGGCAACGAACCCGGCGCGGCTGACCGCGGAAACGGACTCGCTCATCGCCTCATGTCTGCCGGAGTTGCGCCAGCGCCAGTTCCGCCGATTGCTGCTCGGCGGCGCGGCGGCTCGTACCGCGGCCGACGGCGCGTAGCCCGAATTTCGGCACTTCGCAGGCCACTTCGAACTCCTGCGCGTGCGCTTCGCCCAGCACGCGCACCATCGTATAGGTGGGCAGCGCCACCTTGCGGCCCTGCAACCATTCCTGAAGCGCGGTCTTGGGGTCTTTGCCCGGCGCGGTGGGATCGATGCTGGCCAGGAGCGGCTCGAACAGCCGTCCCACCAGCGCCCGCGCCGCCTCGAACCCGGCATCGAGCGTGACGGCGGCGATGATGGCCTCCACCGCGTCGGCAAGAATCGACGGGCGGCGGAAGCCGCCGGAGCGCAATTCCCCCTCGCCCAAACGCAGGCAGGCGCCGAGATCGAGTTCGGAGGCCACGCGCGCCAGCGGTTCCTGACACACCAGCGAAGCGCGCAAACGCGAAAGATCGCCTTCGCGCAGATCGGGGAAACGCCCGAACAGCAGAAGCGACACCGCACAGTTGAGCACGCTGTCGCCCAGGAATTCGAGGCGTTCGTTGTTGGGCTGCCCGAAACTGCGATGGGTCAGGGCCTCGGCCAGCAGGCGGGAATCGGCAAACGCATGGCCGAGACGGTTTTGCAGGCGGTCGATAGTTTCTTTTTCCGTCATTTGCGACTGTCTTTGCTGGATGCCTTGAAATCGAAAAACAGACTAATGTTACCCACGAGCGGCACTTTACGCTGATATTCGACTTCGATCACCACACGCGAGCCTTCACGCCGGAAGCGCAGCATGCTGGGCGGAATCGCTGCATCGAAGCCGTCGATGACGGCCCGGCGCTCGTAGCCCTTGCGCATCTCGCCCTCGGTGGCGCCGTTGGTGCCTTCGTCGGAAACCACGCCGATCACACGCTGCAACGAGAAGTATTCCTGGTAAGGCCCAACCATCTTGAAGCCGACCAATAAGGCACCCCCGAGCAGGATCACCACCAGAATCATGCTGATCAGGCTCAAACCGGACTGACGGGATTTCATCATTGCCTTTTCTCCCCCAAAGCGGCCATTGCTGGCACGAACGAAAAGCGGAGAAACAAAGATACCGGCACCCGTGCATCGCAATAAGTGCAGTTTTCGCGGAGAGCGGTTTTCTCATGCCGTCACGCACGGATAAAACCCGGGGCGCGTGTCTCCATCGTCAGTGCACACCGCCGATACGGCCCAGCGCGCCGAAGTGGTAGAAGATGAAAAATGCACGCCCGACGATGTTGGCGTCCGGCACGAATCCCCAAAACCGGCTATCGAGACTGTTGTCACGGTTGTCGCCCATCGCGAAGTAATGACCGGGCGGCACGGTGCAAACGAAGCGGCTCGCCTCATAGGCGCAATTTTCACCGTAGGGGAAAGGCGCTACCCGGCCACGCAGATCCGGCGAAGCGTTCTTGTTGATGATGATGTCGTGTTCGACACCACTGATCTGTTCAACGTATTTCGGCAGAATATCGACCTGTTGCACCTTGACGGTCTGTTGCTCCCTTTCGACCGATTCCTCGTGGACGTAGGTGTAGAGCCCCGCTTCGGCAAGTGACACCGGCTCGCCATTGATGACGAGTTGCTTCTCGGCATACTTGTATTCGATCCTGTCGCCCGGCGCGCCCACGACACGCTTGATATAGTTCTGGGACGGGTCTTTCGGATAGCGAAACACCATGATTTCGCCGCGCTTCGGCGCACCGATATCGAAAATCTTCTTGTCGATCACCGGCAGGCGAATGCCATAGGTGTATTTGTTGACGAGGATGAAATCGCCTTCCAGCAGCGTCGGAACCATCGAGCCGGTCGGAATCTGGAACGGCTCGACGATGAACGAGCGCAGCACGAAAACGATGAGCACCACGGGAAAGAACGCCGCGCCCCACTCCACCCATGCAGGCGAGGGCGCATCCTCGGCGCGGCGCGGGCGGGCATAAAAGCGATCGAGCACCCACAATACGCCGGTGATGAGCAGCAATACGAACAGAATCAGGGCGAGATTGACACTGGAAAAACCCACTTTGACTCCTAATGAACGGTAACAAGACGCGGGCTACTTGCCCTCGTCGGTTCTCAACACGGCCAGGAAAGCTTCCTGCGGAATTTCGACGTTGCCCACCTGCTTCATGCGCTTTTTGCCTTCCTTCTGCTTTTCGAGCAACTTCTTCTTGCGGGTGATATCGCCACCATAGCACTTGGCGAGCACATTCTTGCGCAGCGCCTTGATCGTCTCACGGGCGATGATCTGCGAGCCGATCGCCGCCTGCACCGCCACATCGAACATCTGGCGCGGAATGAGGCCGCGCAGCTTGGCGGCGAGCTCGCGGCCACGATACTGGGCGTTGGCGCGATGCACGATCACCGAGAGCGCATCGACCTTCTCGCCGCCCACCATCATGTCGAGCTTGACCAGATCAGCGCAGCGGTATTCCTTGAATTCATAGTCGAGCGAAGCATAGCCGCGCGACACCGATTTCAGCTTGTCGAAGAAATCCATCACCACTTCGTTCATCGGCAACTCATAAACGAGTTGCACTTGCCGCCCGTGATAGCGCATGTCGACCTGCGCGCCGCGTTTCTGGTTGCAAAGTGTGAGCACCGCGCCAACGTAGTCCTGCGGCATGAAAATGGTGGCGGTGATGATGGGCTCGCGAATGTCCTGATACTTGCCCGGATCGGGAAGCTTGGCGGGGTTTTCGACATGGACGAGCGAGCCGTCGTTGAGCACGACCTCATAGACCACCGTCGGCGCGGTTGTGATGAGATCCATGTCGAATTCACGCTCCAGCCGCTCCTGCACGATGTCCATGTGCAAAAGGCCGAGGAAACCGCAGCGGAAACCGAAGCCGAGCGCCTGCGAGACTTCCGGTTCGAAGCGCAGGGAAGCATCGTTCAGGCGCAACTTTTCGAGTGAATCGCGCAACTGGTCGTATTCAGAGGATTCCACCGGATACAGTCCGGCGAAAACCTGCGGCTTGATTTCCTTGAAACCCGGCAGGGGCGTCGCGGCCGAACGCGACGCCAGCGTGATCGTATCGCCCACGCGCGCCGCTTCCAGCTCTTTGATGCCAGCGATGACGAAACCCACCTCGCCCGCCGACAGGCAATCACGCTCCACGGCGCGCGGCGTAAACACGCCCACCTGATCGCACGGATATTGCGCCCCGGTCGACATCAACAAAATACGGTCGCGCACGGCAAGCGCGCCGTCGACCACACGCACCAGCATGACCACGCCAACGTAGTTGTCGAACCACGAATCGATGATGAGCGCCTTCAATGGCCCACCCGGATCGCCGTTGGGCGCGGGGATGCGGGCGACGATGGCTTCCAGCACGTCCTCGACGCCGAGGCCCGTCTTGGCCGAGCATTCGAGCGCTTCGGACGCATCGATGCCGATCACGTCCTCGATCTCGAAGCGCGCGTTGTCGGGATTGGCGGCAGGCAGGTCGATCTTGTTCAGCACCGGCACCACTTCCACGTCCAGATCGAGCGCGGTGTAGCAATTGGCCACGGTCTGCGCTTCCACGCCCTGCGAGGCATCGACCACCAGAAGCGCGCCCTCGCAGGCCGACAGCGAGCGGCTCACTTCGTAGGAGAAGTCGACGTGTCCCGGCGTGTCGATCAGGTTGAGGCTGTAGGTTTGTCCATCACGCGCCCGGTATTGCAACGCCACCGTCTGCGCCTTGATGGTGATGCCGCGCTCGCGCTCGATATCCATCGAATCGAGCACCTGCTCCTCCATCTCGCGCGCCGAGAGGCCGCCGCAATAGTGGATGATGCGATCGGCCAGCGTCGACTTGCCGTGGTCGATGTGGGCGATGATGGAGAAATTGCGGATGTGTCGTTGCATGAGCGCTGGGTTCCGGCCTGCGCCGGAATGACGATGATCCTTCGTGGGGGCGAATAATCATTCGCCCTCGTTCAGCCGGGAAAAACGCTCGATTCTAGCGGAAAAGCGGCGCAAAAGGCGTGCACAGCGGCGGCATCGAGCCGATGCCGGCAAATCTCCACTTCGCCCGCGAACAGTACCGGCACATGTTCGTCCCAACACACTTCGAGCGCCGGATCGGCGTCGATGTCGATTTCCTCGACACGCCAGCCGTACTGGGCCGCAACAGGTTCGAGCGCCGTAATCAATTCATGGCAGAGATGACACCACCGCCGACTCAACACCGTAAACGTGCGCGCACTCACGCACGCTGCCCCACGCGGCACCGCGGCGCGGCGATGTCACGATCGTCGCCACTGTCGCCACTGTCGCCACCGTCACGTTCGACCCGCACGCGCCACGCCTGCGCACCGCGCCGGGCCCGCAGATAAAGCATGCCGCCCATGAGCGCCGCGCCGAGCACCACACCGAGCGCCGCACCGATGTCGGCCTGCGCCGGCGGCATCAGCCACACGCCGAGCGCCGCGCCGAGCAGCACCAACGCCGTGCCGAGTCCGTAACTTGCCCACGCCGCCTTGAGAGGCACGCCAGCGTCGACGACGAGCTTGACCCGCTGGCCTTCGGCAAGGCCGATGGGATCATCGACGCTGAACACCCGTTCGCCCTTGAACATCTCGGCAAAGCGCGGGCCGTGACAGCCGCCCGGTTCGTCGCAATGCCCACAGCCGCCCGGATTTTCAAGCAGGCGAACCCGGATTTTGCCTTCGTTCGCGGCAACGACAGTGGCGCTGAGCGCGATCATTTCACTTCCTCGACGACTTCGGCCACTTGCCGCACCGCCTGCGGCGGCACTTCACCGAGCGCGGTGATACGGCGACCGTCGACGATGCGCTCGAAGGCGTTGACCGCGCCGCCACCGGGGAAGCTGCCGCGCGCCTCGGCGCCCTCCTCCGCCTCTTCGATGAAGATCGAAATCGTCGCCAGCCCGTCGCTGAACACCAGATGTACCGCGCCGCCGCTACGCTGGTGCGCTTTCGTCACCAACGCGAACCCTGGCAGAGGTTCCCGAAGCCGCCAGCGGTCATCCACCGGCTTCACATCGTCGCCCCCGGCATCGACCACGCGCCAGTCGGCAGACGGCACGGCGCGCTCCACGAGCTGGTCATCGGGGATGTCGCCATCGAACTTCACGTCGTTGAAGGCGAACTGCTCGATCACTTCGTCGTTGGCGTCGATCACCTGCGATTTGAGCAACAGGCCGCGCGAGATTTCGACCCACATCACATGGCCGAAACGCAAACCGTCGCGGGGCGTGAGGATGACCTTTTGCGCTTCGTGCCCGGCAATGCGTCCCGGCTCACCCAGCCGCACATCGTAGATGCCCGCCAGCGCAGCGTAACTTTGCATCAGACGCCCCGGAAAACCGGGACGCGCGCCCACGCGACCGATAATGATCGTGCGTTGCGCGGGCAGCACGCAGCGCACTTCGCCGCCCTTGCGCACGACTTCGCGCGGACTGCCATCGAGCACTTCGAGCCGTTCGCTTTCCTCGCCGTTCAGGACGCGATGCACGATGCGCGACGTCTCGATGCGCCGCCCGGACTGATAAGTGAACGTGCCAACGTAGTTCAGGTTCTGGCTGGCCGTGGCAATGCGGTCGAGCCATGCCAGCGGGTCCTGCGCGGCGGGAGGCGCGGATGGTGCGTCGGTTTCCGGTTCGGGTTCTGCAAAAGCGCCAACCGGCAGGGCGCACAGCAGGATCATCCCCAAAACATGCCGCACTTTCATCGCAATCATCGACCTCATATCGATTTCATTCCTCAGTCGGCCCCGACACGGAGCGCATATATTGCATCGCCGCGGGCATCGGGCCGCCCGCCATCGTCTGATGCGCAACGAGGTAATCGGGGCGCGCACCGCTCACGACGCGCCGCATGGCAGACGAGACGGAAGCGATCTGTGGCGACTTCGCTGCCATTTGCACGGACGCAACAGAGTCGTCGTCGCCGCCGGAGAGCACGGCGAGCGCCCCCACGGCCAGCAGCACGCCCATCACCGAGGCCGCAACGGGCAACAGGCGGTGATGAACGGCACGCGGGCGCCGCGCCGCCGCTCGGCCCAGTTCGGCATCGTCGGCCAACTCGTCATGACCGCTACGATGCGGAGCGAGCACCGTGGGTTCGCGTTCGAGCGCGAGCATCACACGCCCGCTGAGGCTGTCCATTTCCGGCTGCGCCCCCCCCCGGATCACGTCACCGACCAGACAATACGTTTCCCAGTCATCGCGAAAGGCCGCGTCGTGCTTGAGGCGGGTAAACAACGCTCGCGCCGTGGCCGCATCGACATTGCCGTCGAGCATCGCCGATAGTTTCTCTTTCATGTCAGCCCTCGATTCAATATGACAATCATTCGACAACCCTGTATATCGGAAAGCCCTTACCAACGTTCGTCCGCGCGGGTGCCGAGCAGTGGCCGCAGCCGCGCAGCAATGGCTTCGCGGGCGCGAAATATGCGTGAACGCACCGTGCCGATCGGACAGCCCATGACGTTGGAAATATCTTCATAGCTCAGCCCTTCCAGTTCGCGCAGGGTAATGGCCTCGCGCAGTTCGTCGGGCAAGTCGGCCATGGCATCGTCGACCGCACTCGCGATCTGGCGCGTCATCATCTGCCGCTCCGGGGTATCGTGATCGTGCAGACGCTCGCCGCCCTCGACATTTTCCATGTCGGCCGAATCCAGCCCGGTCGAGGCCGGAACCCGTCGCCCCTGCGCGGCGAGATGGTTTTTCGCGGTGTTGATACCAATCCGGTACAACCAAGTGTAGAAAGCGCTCTCCCCACGGAAAGATCCCAAGGCGCGATACGCCTTGATGAAGGTTTCCTGTGCCAGATCCTCGACTTCGGCGGGATCACGCACCAGCCGCGAGAGCAAACGGTAGAGCCTGCGCTGATACTTGGACACCAGCAGGCCGAAGGCTTGCTTGTCTCCACTCTGGATGCGCTCCACCAACTGCTGGTCGATTTCACGATCGCTCATCGGATGTCCGTTTTCCTGCCTGATTCCAAACTACTTCAGTATAAGCGAGCTCCCCGTCCAGCCAAACCAATTCATAGACACACAGTCATAGACACACAGACAACATGGTTATTGATTGGTTCTACAAAGAAGCCACGCTTTACCCAATTTGTTTCGCAGCGGCACGCGAGTGCTATATTTTTAACTTCCCCAACAACCCGCCCAAGAACATGACCACACTCCCCCAATATCAGTACGACGTCCTGATTCTCGGCAGCGGCGCGGCCGGGCAATCACTCGCCCTCTTCCTTGCCGAGCGCCTGAAAGTGGCCATCGTCACCAAACGTGAACTGGCCGACAGCGCAAGCTCGCTCGCGCAAGGCGGCATCGCCGCCGTGCTCGCCACCGATGACAGCGTGGAAGCGCACATCCGCGACACGTTCACCGCGGGAGCAGGGCTGTGCGATCCGGTTGCCACACGCTTCGTGGTCGAACACAGCCTCGATGCTATCTCATGGCTCATCAAGGAAGGCGTGCCTTTCACGCGCGAAGACTCCGAATTCGGCTTTCACCTGACGCGCGAGGGCGGCCACTCGCGCCGCCGCATCATCCACGCCGCCGACGCCACCGGCGCGGCGGTGCAAACCACCCTGCGCAATGCAGTGCGCGCGCATCGCAACATCGACATCTTCGAGCACCACATCGCCGTCGACCTCATCCTTGGCGAGCGCGTCGGCCAACCGGAACTGGGCTGCGTCGGCGCCTACGCACTCGATATCAAGGGGGATCGCGTTGTCACCTTCGCCGCGCGCAGCACGGTGCTTGCCACGGGCGGCACGGGCAAGGTGTACCTCTACACGACCAACCCCGATGTCGCCACCGGCGATGGCGTGGCGATGGCGTGGCGCGCTGGCTGCCGCGTGCGCAACATGGAATTCATCCAGTTCCACCCCACCTGCCTCTACCACCCGCAGGAAAAATCTTTCCTGATCTCGGAAGCGGTGCGCGGCGAAGGCGGCCTCTTGAAGCTGCCCGATGGCCCGCGTTTCATGCCCGCGCACGACGAGCGCGCCGAGCTTGCGCCGCGTGACATCGTGGCGCGCGCCATCGACTTCGAGATGAAAAAGCACGGGCTGGATTGCGTTTATCTCGACATCAGCCACAAGCCCGCCGACTGGCTGCGCGAGCACTTTCCCACCATCTACGGACGCTGCCTGGAACTGGGCATCGACATCACGCGCCAGCCGATTCCGGTGGTGCCCGCCGCGCATTACTCCTGCGGCGGCATCGCCACCGATCTGGCGGCGCGCACCGATGTTCCCAATCTCTACGCTGTGGGCGAGGCGGCGGGCACCGGCCTGCACGGTGCGAACCGCCTGGCCTCGAATTCGCTGCTCGAATGCCTCGTTTTCGGCAAAGCGGCGGCTTTTGAGATCATGCAGCAACCCAACACGAAGATTCCGGCCCTGCCCGTCTGGGACGAAAGCCGCGTCTCCGACGCCGACGAAGAAGTAGTCATCGCCCACAACTGGGCGGAATTGCGGCAAGCGATGTGGGATTACGTCGGGATCGTGCGCACCAACAAACGCCTGCAACGCGCCCGCCACCGCATTCGCCTTCTGGCGCGCGAAATCGACGAGTTCTACTCCAACTTCCGCGTCTCCAACGACCTGATCGAGCTGCGCAACCTCGTCGTCACCGCTGGCCTGATCGTCAATTGTGCCCTGAAACGCCACGAAAGCCGCGGCCTGCATTGCTCGCGCGACTACCCCGCCGTGCTGCCGCGCGCCAGGGACACGGTCCTGACGCCACCGAGGTTCAGACGGCATCCGTAGTATCCAGCCGCGCCCGTTGCAAAGCGCGATGCCGCAGCCAGACCCGTAACCGCCGCCACTGATCGGGTGCTTGAGCCGGTTCTTCCACCCCGGCGGCGGTCAGCATGAAGCGGCGTCCGTGCGCGCGGCCATCCGCGTCCGTCCAACCGAGCGCGAACCATACGGCAGTGGGAAATACCACTGCGCCGGGCAACACGCGCGCCCATGCGTCGCCCCCCTTTCCGAACATCTGTACCACCGCGCCATCGGCAGCGAGCACGAGCGACATGCCACGCTTGGCCGTTTCTGCCCGCCAGGCCCACACGGTGGAGGCAACGACGAGCATCGTGAGCGTGAGGGTCGCCACAGTGGGCAGCGCCATGCAAAAAAGCGTCAATCCCGCCGCGAAGTGCGCGGCCAGAATCGACGCTTGCAGGACGGGACTGGAACGGAGCCGAATCGTGAGCAGATGCGGTCCGTCCGTCATGAGGAGGGGGTCAGATGCGGCGGAAAACCAGCGTGCCGTTGGTACCGCCAAAGCCGAAGTTGTTCTTCAGGGCGATTTCGATCTTCATCTCGCGCGCGACATTGGCGCAGTAATCGAGATCGCAGTCGGGATCCTGCTCGAAGATATTGATCGTCGGCGGCGAGATCTGGTGATGGACGGCGAGCACGGTAAATACCGACTCCAGCCCGCCCGCACCGCCCAAGAGGTGGCCCGTCATGGACTTGGTGGAATTGACCACGAGTCTTTTGGCGTTGTCGGCCCCGAAAGCCTGTTTTACGGCCTCGGTTTCATTCTTGTCGCCAAGCGGCGTGGAGGTGCCGTGCGCGTTGAGGTAATGCACCTCGTCGGGATTGATGCCCGCGTCCTTCAGCGCATAGACCATGCTGCGGCGCGGCCCATCGGTGTTCGGAGCGGTGATGTGGTAAGCGTCGCCGCTCATGCCGAAACCGATGAGTTCGGCGTAGATTTTCGCGCCGCGCGCCTTCGCGTGCTCATATTCTTCGAGCATCATCACGCCGGAACCTTCACCGAGCACGAAGCCATCGCGCCCCTTGTCCCACGGACGGCTGGCCGTCGCCGGATCATCGTTGCGGGTAGACAGGGCTTTCGCGGAGGAAAAGCCGCCGATGGCCAAGGGCGTCACCGTCGATTCCGCGCCGCCGCAGATCATCGCGTCGGCGTCGCCGTGCCCGATCAGGCGCGCGGAGATGCCGATGGCGTGCAGACCCGTGGAGCAGGCCGTCACCACAGCGAGGTTCGGCCCTTTCAGGCCGAGGATGATCGACAGGTTTCCCGAAATCATGTTGATGATCGTGCCGGGAATGAAAAACGGCGAAATCTTGCGCGGGCCGCCATCGAGGTAATCGCTGTGCGTCGATTCGATCTCCGGCAGGCCGCCCATGCCGGAGCCGACGTTGATGCCAATGCGCCCGGCATTTTCCTCGGTGACTTCCAGCCCGGAATCGCGGAACGCCTGAACGCCCGCGGCGATGCCGTAATGGACGAAGGTGTCCATACGGCGTGCGTCCTTGGGCGGAATCCAGTCGGTAGCGTCGAAGTTTTTGACTTCGCCCGCCACGCGGGATGCGAAAGCGCTGGCGTCGAAACGGGTCACCGGCCCGATGCCGCTCTTGCCTGCGATCAGATTTTCCCAAGCCTCGGGAACGGTATTGCCAACCGGCGAGATAGCGCCCAAACCGGTTACAACGACTCTGCGACGTGACACGGGCTACTCCGAAGGAATCAGACAAACGGAGAGAAACGCACAAACACTTCCGGCGGCTGCGCGGGCAACCGCCGGAAAGTCATGGGACGGAAAAGATTACTTCTTCAGATGAGCGGCGACGTAGTCGATCGCTTGCTGGACGGTGGTAATCTTTTCGGCCTCTTCGTCTGGAATTTCACACTCGAACTCTTCTTCCAGCGCCATGACCAGTTCCACGGTGTCCAACGAATCCGCGCCGAGATCGTCCACGAAAGACGACTCAGTCTTGATTTCCGCTTCGTTTACGCCAAGTTGCTCAGCCACGATCTTTTTGACGCGCTGTTCGATGTCGCTCATCTAGAAACTCCTTCCCATGCAGGGTGTAAGAAAAACTGTCCTATTTTACCAAAAAGGCGCGCTTGCGCCACCGCACCCGCGGCTATGTCGTATACATGCCACCATTGACATGCAACGTCTGCCCGGTGATGTAAGCCGCCGCCGGAGAAGCGAGAAAAGCCACCGCCTGCGCGACTTCTTCCGCCGTGCCGAGACGTCCGAGCGCGATGTTGGCGCACAGATTCTCCTTGACCGTATCAGGCAGACCCTGCGTCATCAAGGTATCGATGAAGCCCGGCGCGACGCAGTTGACGGTAATATTGCGGCTGCCCAGTTCGCGCGCGAGGCAGCGGCTCATCCCGGCGACCCCGGCCTTGGAAGCAGCATAGTTGACCTGCCCCGGATTGCCGGTGCTGCCAACCACGGAAGTGATGCTGATGATGCGCCCGGCGCGTGCCTTCATCATGCCGCGCATGACCAGCCGCGACATGCGAAACGTCGCCTTGAGGTTGACGTCGATCACCGCGTCCCACTCATCGTCCTTCATGCGCATGGCGAGGTTGTCGCGGGTAATGCCCGCGTTATTGACCAGAATGCCGACGGTGCCGAATTCTTTTTCGACCCAATCCACCAGCGCTTCGCTGGCCGCGGCGTCGGTGACATCGACGGGCTTCGAGCCGCCCTCGATGCCTTCGGCGGCGAGCGCCTCCGCCAGCTCCCTGGCGGTTTCGTCCGTCGTCGCCGTCCCAACCACCGTGGCGCCCTGCCGTCCGAGTTCAAACGCGATCGCGCGGCCGATGCCACGCATCGCGCCCGTCACCAGCGCAATTTGTCCTTCGAGCGAATTACTCATGCCGTCCTCACTGCTGCTATCGTTTGCTCCAGGCTCGGCGCATCGTGCAGCGCCCCGCCTTCGATTTCCTTGCTGATCCGTTTCGTCATCCCGGCCAGCACCTTGCCCGGCCCACATTCGATGACATGCGTCATCCCGCGCGCGGCCATCGCCGCCACGATCTCGATCCAGCGCACCGGCGAGAACGCCTGCCGCACGAGCGCATCGCGGATTTTCGCCGGGTCGTCGTAGACCGCGACATCGACGTTGTTGAGCACGCCGATCTTCGGCGTGGCGATATTGACCGTCGCCAGCCGCTCGCCCAACCGTTGCGCCGCCGGTTTCATCAGCGCGCAATGGAAAGGCGCGGACACCGGCAGCAGCACGGCGCGCTTGGCGCCCCTGGCCCTGGCGGCTTCGATGGCGCGTTCGACGGCGCCCCTGGCCCCAGCGATCACGATCTGCCCCGGTGCGTTGAGATTGGCGGCGTCCACTACTTCGCCCTGCGCGGCTTCGGCACAGGCAGCACGCACCTCGTCGGCTTCCAGCCCAAGCAGCGCGGCCATCGCGCCCTCGCCCGCCGGAACGGCGTCCTGCATCGCCTGCGCGCGAAAACGCACCAGCGGCACAGCATCCGCAAACGCCAGAGCTTCCGCCGCCACCAGCGCCGAGTATTCGCCCAGGCTGTGCCCGGCCACCAGCGTCGGCGCGGGGCCGCCCGCCGCCCGCCAAGCGCGATAGACCGCCACGCCCGCAGTCAGCATCAGCGGTTGAGTGTTGACCGTGAGCGCCAGCCGCTCGGCAGGGCCTTCCTTGGCCATTTGCCACAAATCATCGCCGAGCGCCTCCGAGGCTTCGGCGAACGTCTCACGGATGAGCGGCGCATCGCCATAGGCATCCATCATGGCGACGAATTGCGAACCCTGTCCAGGAAATACCAGTGCAAAAGCCATTCTTGCTCCGTATCAGAAGTCGATCAGCGCCGCGCCCCAGGTCATGCCGCCGCCGACGGCTTCGATCATCACACGCTGTCCGGGGCGGATTTGCCCGGAACGCACTGCGCCGTCGAGCGCCAGCGGAATCGAGGCCGCCGAGGTGTTGCCGTGGCGATCGAGCGTGACGATGACCTTTTCCATCGGCAGCCCGAGCCGCCTGGCGGTGGATTGGATGATGCGCAGATTGGCCTGGTGCGGCACCAGCCAATCGATGCTCTCGCGCGGCACACCGGCGAGATCGACCACTTCCTGCGCCACATCGCCAAGCACCTTGACGGCGAATTTGTACACTGCCTGCCCGTCCATGCGCACGAAGGGGTCGCCCGTCACCACCCCGTCCGTGACATTGCTGGCCACGCTGAGAATCGATTGATGGCTGCCATCGGTGTGCAACGCTGTGGCGCGGATGCCGGGCTTGTCGGAAGCTTCGAGTATCACCGCGCCCGCGCCATCGCCAAAGAGTACACAGGTGCCGCGATCCTTCCAGTCGACGAAGCGCGAGAGCACTTCCGAGCCGATGATGAGCGCGCGTTTGTGGCTACCCGACTTGATGAATTTCTCGGCGATCGCCAGCCCATAAAGAAAGCCGCTGCACACCGCCTGCACATCGAAGGCCGCACAACCGCTCTTGATGCCGAGCGCGTCCTGTACCAGCGCCGCAGTGCTCGGAAAAACGTAATCGGGCGTGGTCGTGCCAACGATGATGAGATCGAGATCGGTCGCCTTGCATCCGGCGGCATCCAGCGCGCGCTTCGCCGCTTCCAGCCCGATCATGCTCGAAGTGACGCCTTTTGCGACGAAATGGCGGGTGCGAATGCCCGTGCGAGTCGTCACCCACTCGTCGGATGTCTCGACGCCGCGCGCCACCAGATCGTCATTCGTAACCGGATTGCCCGGCAGATAGCTGCCCGTTCCAATGATTCTTGCGTGGATCATGCATTGTCTCCGTCAGCGATCGCGCCCGTATCGGTATTCGTGTCAGTGCCCGCGCGAGCCGACATCTTGTCGGCGATACGCTCGATCAGGCGGTTTTCGGCGGCATCCGCCGCGCGAGCGATGGCCCGCTCGAAAGCGTAGGCGGCGGCCGAACCGTGGCTCTTGACCACGATACCGCGCAGCCCAAGCAGAACCGCGCCATTGTAGCGGCCCGGATCGGCCCGGTGCTTGAAGCGTCTGAGCACGGGCAGCGCCAGCAGCGCCGCCAGCTTCGAGAACGGCCCGCGCGTGAATTCCTCGCGCAGGAAGGTCGCCAGCATCTTCGCCAGCCCTTCGGAAGTCTTCAGCGCCACGTTGCCGACGAAACCGTCGGCCACCACCACGTCGGTCGTGCCCTGGTAGATGCCATCGCCTTCGACGTAGCCGTAATAGTTGAGCGAACTCGCAGCCAGCAGCTCGGCGGCCTGCTTGGTGAGCCCGTTCCCCTTGATTTCTTCTTCACCGACGTTGAGCAGCCCCACCGTCGGACGTTCGAGATGATCGACCGCCGAAGCCAGCATCGCGCCCATGATGCCGAACTGCAACAGATGTTGCGCCGTGCAATCGACGTTGGCGCCGAGATCGAGCGCATAGGTGCGCCCCCTGATCGTGGGTAGCGCGAAACAGATGGCAGGCCGGTCGATGCCCGGCAGCGTCTTGAGCACGAAGCGCGCGATGGCCATCAGCGCGCCGGTGTTGCCCGCCGAAACCGCCGCCTGCGCCTCGCCCTCCTTGACGAGGTTGATCGCCACGCGCATCGACGAATCCTTCTTGGCGCGAATGGCGCTCTTGGGCGGCTCGTCCATGCCCACGACCTGTGAGGCATGGTGGATGCGCAGACGCGATCCGAACTTGCCCGCGCCCTCGCCCACCCGCGCCTTCAATTCGTCCTCCAGACCGACCAGGATCACGCTGACGCCAGGATGCACGCCCAGAAAGTCGAGCGCGGCGGGCACCGTCACGGCAGGCCCATGATCTCCGCCCATGCAATCGATAGCGACGGTAACACTCATCGTTTTTTTGCGAATCTCAAGGGAAGGAATAGCGGGGGGGAAGAACAGCGGGAAAGGGTGGCGAAAAATCGGGAGAAACGGCGAAAAAAGCGGCGTGGGCGCAGTGCGCCCACGCCGTTCGTTCCGTTACCGGACGCGGACTTACTCGCCCTTGGCCTTGGTGACTTTCTTGCCGCGATAAAACCCGCTCGGGCTGATGTGATGCCGCAGGTGAACTTCACCCGTGGTCGCCTCGACGGCCAGCGCGGGCGCACTCAGAGCGTCGTGGGCGCGATGCATACCGCGCTTGGACGGGGACTTCTTGTTCTGCTGAACAGCCATGAAACACTCCTAGATACAAAAACTTGCCGAATCCGCTACTTGCCGTCGCCTTGCAGCCGGACAAGCGCCGCGAATGGCGATTCCCTGCGTGCGCCGCCGTTCTCGCCGGAGGTGCGCGCTTCGCCACAATCTTCGTGCCGAGGCGCTATCGGCAACGCGAGGATGATTTCATCCTCCACCAGCGAGAGCACATCCAGCCCGCCATCGACTTCGATCGCATCGGCCTCGTCGCTTTCCAGTTCGTCTTCGGGCAACGCCCGCCCAGCCCGCACCGGCAACAACGCCGAATCGACCACCAAATCCCAGCTCATTTCTCCGAGACACCGCTGGCAACGCAACACCAGCCGCCCACGCACCGTCAGTTTCAAGCGGGGCTTGCCTTCGGCATCAACACCGCCGGTGAGCCTGAAACTCACCGCGCCACCGCCAAGCTGATCCGCGAGGCGCTCAAAAACCGCCACCGGCGCCTCGCCCTGCCTGCATCCAGCTTCAAGCGCGAACCTGAAAACGTCTGCGATAATAAAGGCGCCTGAAGTAAAGGCGCCGGAAGCCGCGATGTCTTGTTCGGACATAATCGACGGATATTATTATGGCTCTCCCCCCATTGTCAAAACGTTCCTTGTCACTTCGCCAACTCCGTCACTCATGCCTTCCGACCACGCCACGCCCACCCTCGTGCTCGCTTCGAGCTCGATCTATCGCCGTCAGTTGCTCGAACGCCTCGGACTCCCCTTTGCGACGGTCAACCCGCAGGTCGACGAAACCCGCCTGCCTAATGAAACACCGGCCCAGCTCGCCGCGCGTCTTGCGCTCGCCAAGGCGCGCGCCGTCGCACATCAGCACCCCGGCGCGCTCATCATCGGCAGCGATCAGGTCGCCGCACTCGACGGCGAGATCTTCGGCAAACCCGGCAATCTCACCAACGCCGTCGCCCAACTCCAACGCATGAGCGGACAGGAAGTGCTCTTTCACACCGCTCTCGCGCTCCGCGACGGCCGCGACAGCCGCGAACAGGTCGACGCCGCCATTACCCGCGTGCGATTCCGCGCCTTGAGCGAAGCCGAAATCCGCCGCTATCTCGCCCGCGAACCCGCCTTCGAATGCGCGGGCAGCGCCAAATGCGAAGGCTTGGGCATCGCGCTGCTCGATGCCCTCTCCGGCGAGGACCCCACCGCCCTCATCGGCCTGCCGCTGATCGCGCTCTCCCGCATGCTGCGCGCGGTGGGCGTGGATTTGCCGTGAGCGCCGCGCCGGAGCGTCGCGCGCCCGCACGTGGCGCGCTCGTCCTCGTTCCCGTCGCGCTGGGCGACGATGCCCAATGGCAGGATTTCCTGCCCGCCGCCGCACAAGGCCGCACCGCCGCCCTGCGCCATTTCGTCGCCGAAACCGCCCGCGCCGCGCGCGCCCATCTCAAACGGCTCGACTTCCCCGGCCTCCTGCGCGACACCGACATCAAAGAGCTCCCCGACAACGCCGACGAAGCCGCACTCGACGCCCTCCTCGCCCCCGCACTCGCGGGCGAGGACATCGGCCTGATGTCCGATGCCGGCTGCCCCGCCGTCGCCGACCCCGGCGCGAAGCTCGTCGCCCGCGCCCACACGCACGGGCTGGCGGTCATGCCGCTGGTCGGCCCCTCCTCCATCCTGCTCGGCCTGATGGGCTCCGGGCTCAACGGCCAGCACTTCGCCTTCCACGGCTACCTGCCCGCGGCCGACGAGGCCCGCGACCGTCAACTGCGCACCCTCGAACAAGAATCCCGCCGCCTCGAGCGCACACAAATCTTCATCGAAACGCCCTACCGCAACGAAAAAATGTTCGCCGCCCTGCTCCGCGTCTGCCAGCCACGCACCCGGCTATGCGTTGCGCGCGACCTCGCGACGAAGGACGAATACCTACGCACGTTGTCGATTGCGGAATGGAGAAAAGAAACCGCGCCGCGCCTCGCCAAGCGACCCGCGCTGTTTTTGTTGCTGGCTTGAGCCCCGAAGTGGGCCGCATAACGGACCACATAAAAGGCGAGGGCCCCGCATGCGGGGCCCTCCATTTTCAATGCTTCGCCCCGCTCAAGCGGTCCATCAGCGCGTAGAACAGCCCGGAGAAAAGGAAGGTCACGTGGATGCCGACCATCCACAGCAGGTGGCGGTCGGCCAGTTGGTCGATGTTCATGAACGCCTTGAGCAGCTCGATGCCGGAGATCGCCACCATCGAACCGATGAGCTTGATCTTGAGATCCGAAAAGCCGATGTGACCCATCCAGTCGGGGCGATCCTCGTGGTCGTGCAGGTCTTCCATCTTGGAGACGAAGTTTTCGTAGCCGCTGAAGACGATGATGATTAGCAGATTCATGATGAGCGCCACATCGACGAGCGACAGGACGCCGGTAATCAGATCGCCGCTGCTGGCGCTAGCGAGCGAATTGAAAATGCCGTAGACCTCTTTGCCGAACTTGACCAGCAAAACCATCATCGCCAGCACGAGGCCGAGATAGACCGGGGCCATCAGCCAGCGGCTGGCGAAAAGGAAGCGTTCAAAACAGATTTCGATTTTTTTCATTGTGGGATTCCTGCTCTCCTGGCGTAGGGTGAGGCCGCGCGAGCGCCTAGGACTGCGCGCACAGGCGGACGAGCACTTTGCGCACGCGGGCCATGGCGTCCTGTAAAACATTCTCGACGCGCTCGAAATGGACGTTTTCGGCGCTCGCGCCACGCCCGGCGGCGTGATTGGAGACGGCGGAAATCGCGGCGAAGGGCAATTCCAGCTCACGCACCAGCGCGGCTTCGGGCATGCCGGTCATGCCGATCACGTCGGCGCCGTCGCGCTCGAAGCGGTCGATTTCGGCGGCGGACTCCAGCCTCGGGCCTTGCGTGGTGGCATACACCGCGCCGTCGATCATGGCTTCCCCTGCCTCGCGCGCGGCATCCAGAATGTGGCGGCGGATAGTTTCGTCATAGGGATGGGTGAAATCGATGTGGCGCACGGGGGCTTCCACGCCATCGAAGAAGGTGCAGGCGCGGCCCCATGTGTAATCGAGGATTTGATCGGGCACCACGAGCGCGCCGGGCACACAGTCGGGGCGGATGCCGCCGACCGAGGATACGGAGACGATGGCTTGCGCGCCCGCCTGTTTGAGCGCCCACAGGTTGGCGCGGTAATTGACCCGGTGCGGCGGAATGGTGTGGCCGTAGCCGTGGCGGGCGAGAAAGATGACTTCGCGCCCGGACAGCCGCCCGAAGGTGAGCGCGCCGGAGGGCTCGCCGTAGGGCGTGCGCACCACTTCGCGGCGCTGCGCTTCGAGCGACGATAGTTGAGTGAGGCCGGAGCCTCCGATGATGGCGAGCAAGACTTGCGCTCCTTCGTCTCTTTTTGGCAAGCGCGCGATTCTAGCATGGTGCTAGAATCCGCCGTTTTTCCTCCGGCCGCCCCGTCATGTCCCGCACCATCCGCAACATCGCCATCATCGCGCACGTCGATCACGGCAAGACCACGCTCGTCGACCAGCTGCTTCGTCAATCCGGCACCTTCCGCGACAACCAGCAGGTCGCGGAGCGGGTCATGGATTCGGGGGACATCGAGAAGGAGCGCGGCATCACGATCCTCTCCAAGAACTGCGCCATCCAGTACGGCGACACGCACATCAACATCGTCGACACGCCGGGACACGCCGATTTCGGCGGCGAAGTGGAGCGCGTGCTGTCGATGGTCGATAGCGTATTGCTGCTCGTCGACGCGCAGGAAGGGCCGATGCCACAGACACGCTTTGTCACGCGCAAGGCGCTGGCGCAGGGGTTGCGGCCCATCGTGGTGGTCAACAAGATCGACCGCCCCGGCGCGCGCGCCGACTGGGTGGTGAATCACACCTTCGATCTGTTCGACAAGCTCGGCGCGACCGAGGAACAGCTCGATTTCCCGGTGATCTACGCCTCGGCGCTGAACGGTTTCGCCATCCGGCATCTGGGCGACGAGCAAAAGGACATGCGCCCGCTGTTCGAGGCCATCCTGACGCATGTGCCGCCCCCGGAGATCGATGCCGACGGCCCCCTGCAATTGCAGGTGTGTTCGCTCGACTACTCGACCTACATGGGGCAGCTCGGCATCGGCCGCATCAAGCGCGGCCGCATCCGGCAGGGACAGGAAGTCGTCGCCATGTACGGCGACGAGAATCGCGGCAGGGCCAAGGTGAGTCAGGTGCTCACCTTCCAGGGGCTGGACCGCCTGCCCTCGGAGAGCGCCGAAGCCGGGGACATCGTGCTGGTCGCGGGCGTCGGCCAGGTCAACATCGGCGTCACCCTCTGTGATCCGGACGCACCCGATGGCCTGCCGCCCATCGCCGTCGACGAGCCGACGCTCACCATGAACTTCCAGGTCAACACCTCGCCCCTTGCCGGACGCGAGGGCAAGTACGTCACCAGCCGTCAGATACGCGAGCGGCTGGAAAAGGAGCTTTTGAAGAACGTCGCGCTGCGGGTGAACTTCACGCAGGATTCCGACGTGTTCGAAGTCTCCGGCCGGGGCGAACTTCACCTCACCATCCTGCTCGAAAACATGCGCCGCGAGGGCTACGAACTCGCGGTGGGCCGCCCGCGCGTGGTCTATAAGAACGTGGGCGGCGAGCGGCAGGAGCCGTATGAGCTTCTCACCGTCGATGTCGAGGATCAGCACCAGGGGGGCGTTATGGAAGAGCTCGGCCGTCGACGCGGCGAATTGCAGGACATGCAGCCGGATGGCAAGGGCCGCGTGCGGCTCGAATACCGCATTCCGGCGCGCGGGCTCATCGGCTTTCAGGGCGAATTCCTCAACCTCACGCGCGGCACCGGCATCGCCAGTCATGTGTTCGACGACTACGGCCCGCTCGCGGGCGGCGTCTCCGAGCGCAGGAACGGCGTGATGATCTCGCAGAACGACGGCGAAGCCGTGGCCTACGCGCTGTGGAACTTGCAGGATCGCGGCCGTATGTTCGTCAACCCCGGCGATGTGCTCTACGAGGGAATGATCATCGGCGTGCACAGCCGCGACAACGATCTCGTGGTGAATCCCATCAAGGGCAAGCAGCTCACCAACGTCCGCGCCTCCGGCAAGGACGAGGCGATCAACCTCACCCCGCCCATCGAACTGACGCTGGAATCGGCGGTTGAATTTATCGCGGACGACGAGCTGGTGGAGATCACGCCGAAGAACATCCGCCTACGGAAACGCTATCTGAAGGAAATCGACCGCCGCCGCGCAGCACGAAGCGAGCAGGACTGAGACTGAAAAAAACGCCCCGAGGGGCGTTTTCCTTTTGGGGAAAGGCAAGCTTCAACCCCATATGTCATGATACGGATCGATCCTGTACTCAGGCTGCGACCAGTCAAACGCCGGACGCGGAGGCGCCACATATACTGGCGGGCAGTAAACTGGCGGATAGTACACCGGTGGAGGAGGAATGTAAACCGGCGGGTGGTATACCGGCGGCGCAGGAACGTACACAGGCGGCAGACAAATCGGCAGAACCTTGATGAGTCCGTAGCCAAAACCAAAACCACAACACATGATGACCTCCTTTTTTTCCTTGGGTGAGTCATGATCCAGCGCGAGCTGGAAACGGCTGGAAACGGCTGGAAACGAACGAATCAAACCGATACAGACCGCCTACGTCGCCTTCGCTTTTCGCTTTTTTTACAAGCAAAGACAATGATGGAACTCTAGCATTGGCGACTATAAGTGTAAATACCCTTTTCCGTTCGCCATGCGCGGGCGCTACACTTCAACTGTGACTTTTGTCACACTTTTTCGGGGTGCGGCCCCAAGCCGGGATACGTGCGCCAGATGTCGCGGCGATGAACGTCTACCGGACGAAATGCTTCCAACAAACGCGCATACGCCATTTCGGCGGCGTCGCGGTTGTCGCGGCTGAAATTGCAGACGTAGAGATCGAGCGTCACCGCACCCTGTTCTGGCCAAGTGTGAACCGTCAGATGCGATTCAGCCAGAATCACCGCGCCCGTCGCCCCAGCGGGCGCAGCGGGAAGGCCGAAAGCATGGAACAACTGGCCGACGACGGTCAACCCTGCCTCCCGGCAAGCCGACACGCACAACACCTCCAGCGCGCGGGTCGATGCCATCGCCTCGACGGCAGCGCACTGCCCGAATTCCGCCAGAATGTGCAGCCCTTCCATTTTCAGGTCAACCTCGTACGCAAATGCCCGCTGGCCGCCAGCACGTCCTCGGCGGCGCGCACGCCCCGGTAGTTGGCCTCCTCGAACAGGGAAAGGCCGGAGACATCGGCATGGGCGAAACGCACCCGCCCCCATCCGGCCTCCAGCCGCCGCGTTCTGTCCCGAAACCCCGGCAGAGGGCGAGCCATGGCATGACCGTGGCGGAACACATCCAGCCGGGTGACGAGATCGTGGATGTCGTGGTGAGCATGCGCCAGTTCCGCGAGCACGGTCCTGGCCCACTCCTCCCGCGTTCGCTCAAGCAGCAATTGCCGGGCGGCGGCCGGCGCCAGTTCCGGGAAAGCACGGTAATACGTCAGCACCGTCGGCGCCGGCGCCTGACGAATGCGCTGATGCGTGGCGACAACGTAGCCCAGCCCCTCGCCATCCTGCAAGACGTTGTCCCAGGCGAGTTCTGCTCCTGCTCCCGGCGCGGGCGGCGCTTTCAGGCTCAGATTGGCGACGAGCCAGGGCGCATGGCTGACGGCGGCAATGTCTTTGGCAAGGTCGGCGGGCAGAGCGCTTGCCACGTGCGGCAACAGGAAAAGCGGTGCGGCCCAGATGATGTGCCGGGCGCGATAACGCAGGCTCACGCCCCGCGCCCGATCCCATGCCTCGACCTCGCAGCCGCCACTGCTCTGGCGAAGCGCGTAGACGGCTTGCCCGCTATGGAAAGAAACCGCGCCCGGCGAGCGCGCGATCTGCCGCTGTAGACCGTCGACGAGCCAGCCGTTGCCTTCGGGCGCGGTCAACACGGCTTCTCCCGCCTCGCCGCCCCAACCGGCGCGGCAGGCAAAATAATGTACCCCCGCCCATGCCGAAACCTTGTCGTGCCCCGTACCGTAGTCGTCCCGGCAAGCGTAATCGACGTACCAGTGCAGCGACGGCGCATCGAACCCCTCGCCGAGCATCCAGTCGCGCATGGCGAGGCGATCCAGCGCCGCCCATTCCGGCGCATCGCCACAATAGGCCAGCGGCAGGGCGAAGGCGCGCCGACCCGACGCATCGCGGGCATCGCGGAACTGCGCCATGCGCGCGAAAAAACGTTCCTGCTGTTCCAGCTCTCCCGTGGGGACGCCCAGTCGCGGCAACAACCCTTCCTGCCAGAGGCCGTAGCGATAAAGGCGCTCCTGCGGCGCATGGCACAGGTAACGCTCGTCGTACTCCGGGCGCGGTGCGTCCGCCGCGCCGCGCAACACGCCGAGCTCGGCCAGCAGGGCGCGCACTGCCCGCGCCTCCTGATTTGGCAGCGGCAGGTAATGCGCACCGAGCGGATAGCGGCAAATGGCGTTCTCACCGTAGCGGGCATTGCCACCGGGACGGTCTTCCAGTTCCAGAATGGCAAGAGGGTTCCTGGCGGCGCCGAATTCCGCTTCGTTCCGGCACAGACGCCAGGCAGCGGACAAGCCGCCGATGCCGGCGCCGACGATCAGCACCGGCACGTCGATTTCCTCCACCGGCGGCGGGAAACCACCGGCGCGCACGCGATGCCCGGCGTCGAGGCCACCGCGCGCCAATTCGCCGGGCGGCAGCGCGGGGGGCGCGGGCGCGCATCCCGGCAGCGCCCCCGCCAGTCCCGCCGCGCCGCACCCGGCCAGAAAATCGCGCCGTTTCACTGCGGGCCCCCCGCTTCCCGCCATTCGTCCTCGAAAACGCGCACCAGCCCTTGTTCGTCGAGCCGATTGGGTTCGGCGGGCACGCGGGACATGTCGCCGGGAAAATGGAACAGATCCGCCGTACCCGCCACGGTAAGGAAACGCAGTCCTTGCGGATAAGCCGCAGGCAGCGTGGGCGTCTCCTCGCCCGCCAGCACGTAGCCCCATTCGCCGAAACTGGGCACGAGCGCGTGGTACGGCGCGGTTTTCAGCCCCACGGCATCGAGCGTGGCGACGATCGTCCAAAACGAGCGGCGCGCGTAGTAAGGCGAAGTGGATTGCACGACGAGACGCCCGCCCGGCGCGAGGTGCTGTTTTACGAGGCGGTAGAACCCGGTCGAATAGAGTTTGCCGAGCGCGAAGCTGGACGGATCGGGAAAATCCGCGACGATGAAATCGAAGGTGTCCACATGTTCTTCGAGCCAGCGCGCCGCATCGTCATTGACGATCCGCACGCGCGCATCGTTCAAAGCGCCGCCGTTCAATTGCACGAGCAACGGCGCGCTGGAGAACAGCCGCGTCATGGCCGGATCGAGATCGACCAGCACGATTGATTCGATTTGCGGGTAGCGCAGAATCTCCCGCAGTGCGAAACCGTCGCCGCCGCCCATCACCAGCACTTTGCGCGCACGCGGCAACGTCGCCAGACCCGGATGCACGAGCGCCTCGTGGTAGCGGTATTCGTCGCGCGAGGAGAATTGCAGGTTCCGGTTCAGGAACAGACGCACCTCGTTACGCCAGCGAGTGACGACGATGCGCTGATACGATGAATCTTCCGCGTGAATCACCACGTCGCCGTAAATCCAGCCCTCGGCGGCGTCCGCAATTTTCCCGGCGGCAACGAAACCGCCCAGCAGCAGGGCGAAGCAACTCCACGCCAAAATGGACAGCTTGCGACGGCGGGCGCCAAACAGGCGCAGCGCCCAGAGCGCCACGGCAACATTGAGCAGGCCGAACAGCAGCCCTGAGCGCATGAGCCCCAGCCGCGGCACCAGCAGCAGCGGAAAAGCGAGCGAAACCGCAAGCGCGCCGAGGTAATCCACCGCCAGCACGCGGGACACCAGATCGCGGAAACGCACTTCCCGTTTCAGGATGCGCATGACGAGCGGAATTTCCAGCCCGACCAGCACCCCCACGGCCAGCACCGACAAATAAAGCAGCCCCCGGAATGGCGCGGAATGCGCGGCGAAGGCGAGGAACAGCCCCATCGCGGTGAAGCCGCCGAGCATGCCGACGGCGAGTTCGACCTCCACGAAGCGCCGCGCCAGATCGCCGCCGATGTAGCGGGAGAGCCACGAGCCGATCCCCATCGCGAACAGATAAGCGCCGATCACCGTGGAGAACTGCGTAATGGAGTCCCCGAGCAGATAACTCGCCAGCGCCGCCGCCACCAGCTCGTAGGCGAGGCCGCAGGAGGCAATGACGAACACCGACGCCAGCAACGCGTGTTGCAGGCGCGCGGGCACGCGGGACTCGAACGCCACCGCGCCGCCGAAGCCGGAATCGCTCAAGACGGCGCCGTCAGCCGTGGATCGCGGCGGCGACGATGATGGCCACGCCGAGGCACATCGCCGCGATGACGATGGCCAGCGGCTGATTTTTGCGTTCGGTGATTTCCAGCCACAACTCCTGCGGCGTCAGCTTGTCCAGAATCAGAAACGCAACCCAGAACACCACGATTCCGAGCACGGAATAGATGACGGAGTTGACGAGCATGGACAGATCTAAATTGGGCATTGCGCCTCCTTGCCTATTTGTGAAAACCGCCGCCGGATGAGCCGGAGTAACCGGATTCTAAATCGCTCGCCACGTCGAGGACGCGGAGAGCCACATTCCCCAGGGTTCCCATGAAACTCGAACCATTGATCTGACACATCACGAAAACCGCCAACATTGCGATACCAAAAACAGTGTATGGCTTCATGAGCGCGTTTTCCTGTTCGCTACCATACCCGCCACCTCGCCAGCACCGCGAGAGGCCACGCGGCAAGCACGAACAGGCATGCGAAAAAGTTCGACCACAGCACCCCGCGCCGGCGCACGGCCAGCGACGATGTGCTACGAATATCCGAATACGCCACCTTCAACGATGCCGCCCCGCCGATGCGCTCCACGACCAGCCGCCAGTGGCCCGCCGGAACACTGTCGAAAACCGCGCGACGCACAAGCCGGCTCACCTCCGCCGCGCCATCGAGCGTGGCGTAACGGCTCAGCGTCACCTTCTGCCGCGGTGTGCTTCGTCCACTGTCTTCTTCGACCAGCGAGATGCCGAGCTCGATCCAGTCATCGTCGAGTGCTTCCGCCCGGATATCCACTTCCAGCGAAGCCGAATGATCCAGGGAAAAAGGTTTCGAAAGCGAAGTCGTAAAATCAGCGGAGGGGATCAGCGGCATGTCTACACTGGCCAAATCCCGCGCATTGCCGAACGACAACACGAAAATCACTTGCAACAAAGCGAGAATCGCGGCGAGAACCCCGAAATGCAACCACATCGGGCGGTATCTGGCGCCGCCCTGCGCGGCGGAGCGCTGGCCCCCGAGCCCAACCTCGATCCGCGCCCGGCTGAACGCAGCCTTCACGTCCCGCGCCGGGATGGGTTCGGCGAGACTCCAGGTGATTTCCTTGCCGGTTCGCTCGGCGCTCAGCGTCGACGACAGCGAGACGTAATCGGTAATGAAGACTTCCTCTCCAACCCGTACCCGCCAGGTGAATTCGCCGAGCACGTAGTCCACATAACCCGTGTAGCTGGCGGAGCGCTCGAATTTTTGTCCGCGACAAACGACAGCCGCCCCTGCACGGGCAGGCAGCTCTTCCAGGACATCCACCAGACTCCAGCGGGTGTTGTAGCAGGTCAGCCACCGATATCCCGGTTTTCCGACCCGGGCCAGCAAATATTCATGCCAATCTTCGCGTTCGCCCTCCTCAAGCGAGTGGCGAGCCATGAAACCGATTACTTCCAGTTTCTCGCCCCGAAACATACCGATCTCGCCAATCGGGATCAGAGGCTCGACCTTCCGGCTCGCCTCGATACGGGAAATCAGTTTTTCCGTTTCCGTATCGGTGATCGCACCGCAATGTGCACAGCCGATGGACAACACGCCCTCGTGCTTGAGTTCGAGCGGCGCACCGCACTGGGCACAATTCAGCCCCTTGGCTCGGCCTGTCGCCCCGGTGAATCCGGGAATGTCCTCGCGCAGATTGCGCCATTGCAGACTGGCAAAATCGACCGCTTCGCCCACGAAAAACAGGGGATTTGCCGCATCGTCGCTGTAATCCAGCGTTGCCAACCGTTTTCCGGCGCGTAAATCCACGACCGGCGCCGGATAGCCGCCGCCGACCCGGAACGGCAGCTCGCCCTCTCCGGCAACGCATACGGCGCGCTCGACATTGCTGACCGTCCAGGCGGTTCCGGCCAAAACGAACTCGTTGCCGGGACGCACCGCCGAAAAAGCGGGCGACCCCGTGGGCGAGGCGCACGGAAAAGTAAGCGCGTAAGCGCCGCCCGCCTCGGACAGCCACCCCGCGCCCGCATCGTCGAAAAGCAAAAACCATTCATTCCACAGTCCCGCCTCGTACTGGAGCTGGATGCGCCCCACCACGGTGAAGCACCTGCCGCCGTACACGCCCTGCGCATCGACCCGCAGCCGGGAGCGATCCTCGGCCAGTTCCGCCATCTTGCCCAAATTCTCGATCTTGCCGTCGAGATCGAGGAGCGTCGCCCGGCAGTATTCGCAAACGGCCAGGACGGAAACAGCGCTCCGCAAGCGCACCGGAGCGCCGCAGGATGGGCAATTCGCCATGCGGGCCATAGAAGTTCAGACCAGTTTCTTCAACAGTTCCGTTTTTTTCGCCTCGAACTCTTCCTGGCTCAATATGCCCTTGCCCACCAGCGCATGCAGCTTCTCCAGCGTGGCCGTCAGCTCATCGGCCAGCGATGCCCCGGCGGCCCGCCCCGCCGGGGCGGGATTCGTCTCCTGCGCGGCGCGGGTCATGCCCTGTGCCATCGCCTGCCCCATCGCCAGCCCCACGCCGATGCCGACTCCCGCGCCCGCCGCGCCGCCCGGATTTTGCGCCGCCAGCGGAATACTGGCCGCGGTCTGGTACTGGGTATAACGGTTCAGATCGCCCGCCAGTTCCACGCCGATGCGGGCATCGAGCGCCTTTTGCAGTTCCTCGGGCAGCGAAATGTTCTGTACTACGAAGTTATCGAGCGCCAGCCCGAAACTCGCAAACAACGGCGCGACCTTTTCCCCGAGCGCCTTGCCGAATTCCTCCTGGTTGGCCGCCATGTCGAGAAACGGCACGCGGCTCGTCCCGAACAAATCGGCGATATGGCCGATGATGGTGTTGCGCAGCTGGCCTTCCAGTTCGTCCGACGTGTAGCGCCCCACCGTTCCGGAGACACTCATGTGGAACAGCGCGGGATCGACGAGATGGTACGAATAAATCCCGAACGCCCGCAGGCGCACCGCGCCGAAATCCGCATCCCGCACCGTTACCGGGTTGGCCGTGCCCCATTTGCGGTCGAGCCGCTGGCGGGTGCTGAAGAAATAGACATCGGACTTGAAGGGCGACTCGAACAGCTTGTCCCAGTTCTCCAGGCTGGTGAGTACCGGCAGCGTTTGCGTGGTGAGCTTGAAGGTTCCCGGCCCGAACACATCGGCGAGCCGGCCCTCATTGACGAGGGCCGCCTTTTGCGACTCGCGCACGACCAGCGTGGCGCCATTCTGGATTTCCATGTCCTGCATGGGAAAGCGCCAGGCCATGACCTCGCCGTCATCCTCCACGCATTGAATGACGTCGATAAACTGCTTTTTGATGAAATCCATCAGCGACATGTCAAAGCCTCCTACTGTGCATGAATCGAAAAAACATCGATGCCCGCTGGACGGGCGAGCGGCCCACGATGCGCCATTCAATCTCGCGCCGCAATGAAATCCTTGACCGCCGAAGGTTGCGGCGCCATCACTTCGACCCGCTGCGGCATGTTTTCCAGATCCCTGAGATCGTCGGGAATATCGGGATCGCGGGCCAGCGCCTCACGAATGGTAGCGGCAAATTTTGCGGGCTGCGCAGTCTCCAGCACCACCAGCGGCACACCGGCGGGCAGGCCATCGGCGTGCTCCAGCGCAACTTTCACGCCATCGGCGGTGTGGGGGTCGATCATCACGCCGTATTGCTCGTGAATCTGTTTGATCATCGCCAAACGCCCAACGTGCGAACTCGTCCCCGAGATAAAACCGAATTCCGGCACGCGCGCGAAATACGGGGTTTTCGCCAGATCGAAGGGACGCCCCGCGTCGATTTCCCGCCATAGCCCGGCGACTTTCTGCGGATCGCGGTCGAGCAGATCGAATATGAAACGTTCGAAGTTCGACGCCTTGGCAATATCCATCGACGGACTGGTCGTAACGTGCGTCTCGGCGGCGGTGCGCGGGCGGTAGATGCCGGTACGGAAAAACTCGTCGAGCACGTCGTTTTCGTTGGTGGCGAGGATGAGTCTGGCAATCGGCAGCCCCATGCAGCGCGCGATATGCCCGGCGCAGATATTGCCGAAGTTGCCCGAAGGCACGCAAAAAGCAACCATTTCATCGTTCGAGGCGGTCGCGGCGAAATAGCCCTTGAAGTAGTAAACGATCTGTGCCGCCACACGCGCCCAGTTGATCGAATTGACCGCGCCGATGTGGTGTTGCGCCTTGAAATCGGCATCGTTGAACACCGCCTTTACGATGTCCTGCGCCTCGTCGAACATGCCGGTGACCGCAATGTTGAAGATGTTTTCATCCGCGAGCGCGTACATCTGCGCCCGCTGGAAGGCGCTCATCTTGCCCGCCGGAGAGAGCATGAACACCTTGACGCGCGCCTTGCCGCGCATCGCATACTCGGCAGCGGAGCCGGTGTCGCCGGAGGTTGCGCCGAGGATGTTGATCGTCTCGTCGCGCCGCGCCAGCACGTACTCGAACAAATTGCCCAACAACTGCATCGCCATATCCTTGAAAGCGAGCGTCGGGCCGTTGGAGAGCGCGAGCAGCCCCAGCTTGCCACGTTCCAGCCAGCGCAGCGGCGTGATCTGTGCCGGATCGTCACCGGGACGGGCGTAGCGATAGACCTTCGAGTTGTAAGTGCGGGCACACATTTCACGCAGATCGGGCGCGGGAATGTCGCTGACAAAGCGTGTCAGGATCTGAAACGCCAGCTCCGCATAAGACAGGTGCCGCCAGGCGTCGAGTTCGGCGCGCCCGATGCGGGGATAGGCTTGCGGCAGATACAGCCCGCCGTCCGGGGCGAGTCCTCCGAGCAGGATGTCGCAAAATTCGGCTTTGGCGGCATGACCACGGGTGGAAATGTACTTCACGGCGAATCCTCGCTTTGTCGCATTGGCGTGAAGCGGGAGTCTACCCAAAGATACGTCGCGCGGAACCGTTTTTTAAGGCCGCGGCGAGACGGGCCCGACGCTGGAATTCCTACCCCACATTACAACATTGGCATTAAAAATGCCCGGCATGTGAACGTTGTCCCGGAAAACACGGGAACGCGGGAACCTGCCCGCGCGCCTGAAGCGATGCAGGCCGGGAACATCAGAGATGCCGCATGGCTTGTACGGAATCATGTTGCCGGGCCGATAATCGCTCGTGCAGATCCACGACGCTGCCAACCACGATGAGCGCGGGCGGTTCGACCTTCTCCGCGCGCAGCCGCGCCGGAAATTCGGCCAGCGTGGAGAAGATCGCCGTCTGCGTGGCCAACGTGCCCTGCCGCACCACGGCAACGGGCGTGACGGCGGGCAGGCGGTGCGCGATGAGTTGGCGCGAAATTTCCTCGGCGGCCCCCACGCCCATGTAGAAAACGAGCGTTTGCCGGGCGTGCGCGAGCGCCGCCCAGTCCAGATCGAGGCCGCCGCGTTTGCGGTGCGCGGTCACCAAGGTGAGCATCTGGGCGTGATCGCGGTGGGTGAGTGGAAAGCCGGCGTAGGCGGCGCAACCGGAGGCGGCGGTGATGCCAGGCACGACCTCGAAGGGCACGCCCGCCGCCGCCAGTGCTTCGAGTTCTTCGCCGCCGCGCCCGAAGATGAAGGGATCGCCGCCCTTGAGCCGCAGCACGGCGAGATTTTGCCGCGTCAGCGTGAGCAGGAGCGCGTTGATCTGTTCCTGTGGCAACGTGTGGCGCGAGGACTGTTTGCCCGCATAGATCAGGCGCGCATCGGGACGCGCCAGAGTGATGATGCCCTCGCCGATCAGGTGATCGTAGACGATGGCATCCGCCGCCGCGATCAGACGCGCGGCCTTGAGCGTGAGCAGATCGGGATCGCCCGGTCCGGCCCCGACCAGCCAGACCTTGCCCGGCGGCAATCGCGCCGGCGAAGGTTTCACGTCGGGAATGTCGGGTGAATGGTTTTGCCGATTCATTTGCATCTGCCTCAGCGCTCGTTGCAGGATTATTCCGTATTTCCGCATGACGCGCAGGATGACGAAGGGCCGCGCCCACCGCGCAGCGTCGGACAGCGGCGGACAGTTTCAGCCCGCGCCTGCACGGGGTTTCAGCCCGCGCCCGCGAAGCCGTTCTGCCGCCACGCCTCATAGAGCACCAGCGCCACGGCGTTGGAGAGGTTGATGCTGCGATTGGCCGGGCGCATGGGAATGCGCAGGCGCTGCGCGGACGGCAGCTCCTCCAGCACCACCCGCGGCAAGCCGCGCGTCTCCGGCCCGAACAAAAACACGTCACCGGGCGTGTAGGCAGCGCCGTCGTAACGCATCGCGCCGCGCGTGCTCAGGGCGAACATGCGCCGCGCCGCGAAGTGGGCGCGGCAGGCGGGCCAATCGGGGTGCATGACGACCTGCGCGAGATCGTGATAATCCAGCCCCGCCCGTTGCAACTGGCGATCGGAGAGATCGAAACCGAGCGGCGCAACCAGATGCAGGCGCGCACCGCTGTTGGCGGCGAGGCGAATGATGTTGCCGGTATTGGGCGGAATTTCCGGCTCGTAGAGGATGACATCGAACATCGTGTCGGGCGGGTGATTCACATATCATGCTGAGTACGCCACACTTTACCCGAAAAAAAGGCGACACTCATGAGCCTTTCCGCTCCGCCGAAAAAGGACTCGCCCCTCTTGTCGCCAGCCGCTGCCCGCCCGCGCCCGCGGCCACGACGACCCGCACCGCGGCGAAGGAGAGGCTCGGGATCGGCTAAAACCGCCCGGGCCCTGCGCGGGCGCTGGCGACGGTGCACCGACCGCCGCCGACGTCGCCGGCGGCGCCATAGCCGCCGCTTCTGGTGCGGCTGGCGGCTCTATTTCGGCCGCATCGGAAGATAAGCCTAATAGTTTTTTAAAGCAATTTATTACCGTATTCAAAGGGAAAAGCAACGCCCGGATAATATCGCCGACAAAACCAAGCGACGAAACAAAGCCGTCTAACCAATTAGAGCAGTTTAACTTAACGTTGCGCATATCCATCATGTTTGAACCATCCTGAGATGTCTGAAATGGAGATGCAGTTGAAAGCTTGTGAGATGGCCTGATCGAGAAGTTCTTTGGCTCGGACTTTGAGCTTGCGCAGGATGGCCCTGATTTTTGACCACATCAGCTCGATGGGATTGAGGTCAGGGCTGTAGGGCGGCAAGAACATGGGCGTGGCTCCGGCTGCTTCGATCGCTTCGAGCACGCCACTCACCTTGTGACTGGACAAGTTGTCCATGACGAATACATCCCCCGGCTTGAGCGATGGGGCCAGATACTGAGTCATAGAGGCGGCGGGCAAGCTGAACATGCCGACGAGTTTGCAAGGGCGGCGCTGGAATTTTTAGTTAAAAAATCGCACTACAAAAGGCCGTGGCCGGGCGAAAAATCTATTGCTTCGCGTATAAAATAGGATACAATACAGACCATGAACACGATTAAAGCAACCGAAATTTTCAGCAAATGGTTCGCCGCCTTGCGCGATCCACGGGCCGCAGCACGCATCCAGGCCCGCATCGATCGGGCGGAAGATGGCCATTTCGGGGACTGCGCGCCAGTCGGGGAAGGGGTTAGCGAAATGCGCATCCACTACGGGCCGGGGTATCGCGTTTATTTCAAACGCATTGGGCTGGAAATTTACATCTTGCTGGCGGGCGGCGATAAGTCCACACAAGCTTCGGACATCAATACCGCGCTGAAACTGGCGCGAAATATAGGGGTATGAACCATGGATGAAAACCTGAAACTGCGGCGCTGGGATTCCGCGGAACACCTCGATAACGAAGAAGCCATTCGGCTTTACGTCGAAGCATGCTTTGAGGAAGCCGGAGACGATGCGGCTTTTATCGCCAAGGCGCTGGGCAATGTAGCCCGCGCGCGCGGTATGACAGTGCTGGCGAAGGAAACCGGCATGGGGCGCGAGAGTCTGTACAAGGCATTGTCTGGCGAAGGAAATCCAAGCTTCGGGACGGTGTTAAAGGTAGCACGCGCGCTAGGGTTCAAGCTCGCGCCGCTGCCGATCTGAGCCGCCGCGCGCCACGATCATGGCGGTACCCGACGCCTCAAAAGCACCGCCATGTGTTTGGCATGGTTATAGCCGATGCCGGCCGCGGCTCGCTCAATATTGGCTCCAGCATCCAGCCTTTCTTGCATGATTTTCAGGGTTCTTTTCTTGCGTTGCTTCGGGACCCAGCCCCTTCCGCCCGCCGTGTCGTGCACCAGGCCACCAAATCGTCAACGGTCAAGTCGATAATGCGCCGCTCGCCAAAATCCACCTTCAGGCGCTTGACCGTGTAGCCTTCGCTCGATTTGTCGAAAATTTCACGGTCGGCCTCTTCGCGCATCGTTACGTAGCGCTCGATCATCATGCCGACTGTGACCGCGCCGGGATCGTACATCCAACCGCCAGCGGCCACCTGTGCCTCGATTTTTTGTGACCAGGCAACCACCGCCGCTTTTGTGGGGAAAGTTTTAGCGATAGACTGCACGCCGCGTCGGCGCACTTGGGCCCGCCAGCGCCCGCCAGCGCCCGCCGACTTTGAGGATAGACGCCATCTTTCACCCCGTAGCAAAACAGTAGCAAAAACTGTAGCACGGGATAGTTAAAGAGCATGAGAAAAAATGGTCCATAATGAAGGTCTGTACCTTCAGAAGTCGCACAGTTGCGCGGAGTATGCCGTTTTTGTTGTAGTTGATGCATGGTCGGCTCCCCGTAGTTCAATGGATAGAACGGGCGCCTCCTAAGCGCCAAATGCAGGTTCGATTCCTGCCGGGGGGACCATCGTAAAACGCCGCCCCATCAGTCGTGCAGACTGATTTCCCAACTATCGAGCGTCGTGCCTTGAACGCGATCCAGTGTCGCTTGCGCATTGCGATAGGCGATCAGGGCATCGAGGCGGGCAAGGTAGGCAGCGCGAACGTCGGACTCGCGGGAAAACATCTGCGCATCGCTGGAACGGCCCGCGCGCAGGCGTTCGTGCTCGGCTTCCAGCTTGCGCGCCGACAGGTCGATGGCGCGCTGGGCGAGTTCGTACTGACGCCAGCGCGAACCGAGGTCGCGCACGGCATCGCCCACGTCGCGCTCCATTGCCAGACGCACCTCGGTGCGGCGGTTGTTCTGGTTGCTGGCATCGACGCGGGCGCGTTTTTCGGCCTGACGGCGGGTCGAGTCCCCGAAAGGGATGTCGATCTTGATACCGGCATGATTCTCCCAACTGCGGTTGGTGTCGCTGCCCGCGGCGCGGCTGCGCATCTGGCTGGCGCCGCCCGTGAGCGAGACGTCCCATTGTTGCTGGTCGCGCGCCACCTCGAGCCTGATGACGGCTTGCTCGGCGGCGGCAAGCTGGATCAGGAAAGCGGGTTGTTGACTGCGCGCGGCGACGAGCGCCTGCGCCAGATTCACTTTGATCTGCTGGACTTCGAGCGGATCGACGGCGCGCAACTGGGTTTTCAGATCGAATCCGAGCAGGCGCAACAGCCGTAGCCGGCCGGCGTCGAGCTGGTTGGCGGCATCTTCCTGCGCCAGTTCGCGGACGGCGATTTCGGCCTCGATCTCCACGAAATCGAAATCGAAATCGAACCCGGCGGCGATCAGATGAAAGCCATCATTCATCCGGCGGCACGCGACCCTCAGCGCCTCGCGCGCCAGACGCTGCTGTTCCTGTGCGCGCAGCACTTCGTTGTAGCTGATGACGATCTGCGTCACCGTGTTCGTGACCGCGGCTTTCAGGGTCAGCCGGCTGATCTGGTCGTCGAGGCGGGCGATGCGCAAGGGCGCGGTGACGACTTCGCGCGAGGCGCCGCGCAGCAGCGGCTGGACGACGGTAATGGAGGCGCCGTCATCGCGCGCATAGCCGCCATTGCCGCCCTGAGCGATCCGGTTATTCCATGCCAGGCTGAAGCGGGTGCCGTATTCGCCCTGCAAGGTGGCCGACGGCGAGACTTCAGTCAAAGTGAAACGGTCATCCTGCGTCTGACTGGCGACATGGCGGCTGTTGAGCGCAAGCTTGGGGGAAAAACGATCCTCAGCCATTTTCAGTTCGGTTTTCTTTGCCGCGCGTTCGAGGTAGGCGCTGCGGATATCGCCATTGTTGGCCAACCCGACCGCTACCGCATCGGACAAGGTCAGGGCGACGAGTCCGCCGGCCACGGTGACGGGCTCGCCGGGCATGCTCGGGCGAGTGGGCGGCAATTCGGCCCGCGATGCGGGAAGCGCGAACAGCAGCAGGCAATAGGCAAAGCCGGGGAGATGGAATCTGGGCATCAGACGCAGTTTTTATGACGAATTCAACACGGAACGACAGGCGGAATGATAGGCGGAACGACGGGCGGAACGACGGGCGGAACGACGGGCGGCCTTTAGCATCCTAAACGAAAATCCGGCAAAAACCGAAGGTATGAATTCATTCAGCAAGGACTGACGATGGCAGACAAAGTTTCATCCGCCCTCTTGAAATTCTTCGTTTTGCCCTCATACAGTACGATTCCGTACCTTGCACATCGAGGAGCCGCGTCCATGCAGCCCGATCAACCCAAACCTGCCGCGCCCATCGAAACCACCCCGCCGCAGACCGCCGACAAGCCCAAAGCCGAAGCACCCGTGCCGAACCCGCGCGGCGAAGCCGCCTACGGCATCGAACTGAACGTTCCGCCGCTGCCCACGGCGAAAGCCCAACCCACGCCCCAGCCACCGTTTGCGTCCGGTGCGCCCAGTGCGCCCGCCACGGAACCGCCCGTGCCGGACGAGCCGGCCATCGACCCCATCCTCGCGCTCATCGAGACCGAAGCGCGTCTGGCCGAAGCCGAGATCAGGCTCGCGGAACAGCGCGACGCCTGGATGCGTGCCAAGGCGGAAACCGAGAACGTGCGCCGCCGCGGGCAGGAAGAAATCGCCAAGACCGCGAAGTTTACGGGCGAGAAATTCGCCGGGGCGATGCTGCCGGTGAAAGATGCGCTGGAGGCGGCGCTCGCCGTCGAAAACCAGACCCTCGAACATCTGCGCGAGGGCGTCGAGCTCACCCTGAGGCAGCTCGTCGCCGCTTTCGAGGGCGCGGGCGTTGCCGAAGAAAATCCACTCGGACAAAAATTCGATCCCAACAAACATCAGGCCATCGGGACGCTCGAATCCGAGGCCGAGCCGAACACCGTCATCGACGTGCTGCAAAAGGGCTATCTGCTCCATGAGCGTGTAATACGCCCGGCAATGGTCATGGTCGCCAGGGCGAGGGCTTGAAAACGCGCCGCGCCGCCCCATATTCGGACACATCCACGGGGTGCAAGCCCAGACAGGACATCTCACAGACAAAGGAATCCGCATCATGAGCAAAATCATCGGTATCGACCTCGGCACCACCAATAGCTGCGTCTCCGTCATGGAAGGCGGCGAGCCAAAGGTCATCGAGAATTCGGAAGGCGCCCGCACCACGCCATCGGTCGTCGCCTACGCCGACGACGGCGAAATCCTGGTCGGCGCGCCCGCCAAGCGGCAGGCCGTCACCAACGCCCGCAATACGCTGTTCGCGGTCAAGCGCCTGATCGGTCGCCGCTTCGAGGAAAAGGAAGTGCAAAAAGACATCGACCTGATGCCTTTCAGCATCGTCAAGGCCGACAACGGCGATGCCTGGGTGGAGGTGCGCGACAAGAAAATCGCCCCGCCGCAGGTTTCCGCCGAAGTGCTGCGCAAGATGAAAAAAACGGCGGAAGACTATCTCGGCGAAGAAGTCACCGAGGCCGTCATCACCGTGCCCGCCTACTTCAACGACAGCCAGCGCCAGGCCACCAAGGACGCGGGCAAGATCGCGGGGCTGGAAGTGCGCCGCATCATCAACGAGCCGACAGCGGCCGCGCTCGCCTTTGGCCTGGACAAAAAACCGGGCGACGCCAAGATCGCCATCTATGACCTGGGCGGCGGCACCTTTGATATCTCGATCATCGAGATCGCGGACATCGACGGCGAACACCAGTTCGAGGTGCTCTCCACCAACGGCGACACCTTCCTTGGCGGCGAGGACTTCGACCAGCGCATCATCGATTACATCGTCACTGAATTCAAAAAAGACCAGGGCGTCGATCTCAAAAACGACGTGCTTGCCCTGCAACGCCTGAAGGAAGCCGCTGAAAAAGCGAAAATCGAACTCTCCTCCGGCCAGCAGACCGAAATCAACCTGCCCTACATCACGGCGGACGCGAACGGCCCGAAACACCTCACGCTCAAGATCACGCGCGCCAAGTTCGAGGCGCTGGTCGAAGACCTGATCGAGCGCTCGATCGAACCCTGCCGCATCGCCCTGAAGGACGCCGGCTTGAAAGTCACCGAGATCGACGATGTGATCCTCGTCGGCGGCCAGACCCGCATGCCCAAGGTGCAGGAAAAGGTCAAAGAATTCTTTGCCAGGGAACCGCGCAAGGACGTCAACCCCGATGAAGCCGTCGCGGTCGGCGCCTCCATTCAGGGCGGCGTGCTGCAAGGCGAGGTGAAGGACGTACTGCTGCTCGATGTCACCCCGCTGTCGCTCGGCATCGAAACCCTCGGCGGCGTGATGACCAAGCTCATCCAGAAGAACACCACCATCCCGACCAAGGCGAGCCAGGTATTCTCCACCGCCGACGACAATCAATCGGCGGTGACGATCCACGTCCTGCAAGGCGAGCGCGACATGGTTTCCGGCAACAAGAGCCTTGGCCAGTTCAACCTGAACGACATCCCGCCCGCGCCGCGCGGCATGCCACAGATTGAAGTCACCTTCGATATCGATGCCAACGGCATTCTGCATGTTTCCGCCAAGGACAAGGCCACCAGCAAGGAAAACAAGATCACCATCAAAGCCAACTCGGGCCTGTCGGATGACGAGATCAACCGCATGGTGCAGGATGCCGCCTCGCATGCCGAGGAGGACAAGAAAGCGCACGAACTGGTCAGCGCCCGCAACGAACTCGACGCCCTCGTCCACGCCACTCGCAAGGCGCTGAAAGACTACGGCGACAAGGTCGGCGACGGCGAAAAAGACAAGATCGAAGCCGCCATCAAGGAAGCCGAAGAAGCAATCAAGAGCGACGACAAAGCCCGTATCGAAGCCAAGATGCAAACCCTGGCGACGGCGAGCCAGAAGCTGGGCGAAGCCCTCTACGCCCAGCAACAAGCCGCGGACGGCGCGCAAGCGCAACAACAAGCGCCCGGCGGTGGCGCGCCCAACGGCGCATCCGGCGCCGACAGCGAGAAGGCGAACGAAGCCGACGTGGTCGATGCGGAGTTCACCGAAGTGAAGGACAAGAAGTAATTTTTATGCTTTGACCATTCACCGGCAACGGGGATGCGCGCCATCCCCGTTGCCCGTTCACCGATCCGGGATCGGAAGAAACTCACCATGCCCAAAAAAGACTATTACGATATCCTCGGCGTCAATCGGGATGCCAACGACGATGAGATCAAAAAGGCTTATCGCAAGCTGGCGATGAAGTACCACCCCGACCGCAATCCAGACAGCAAGGATGCCGAGGAAAAATTCAAGGAGGCCAAAGAAGCCTACGAGGTGCTCTCCGATGCCAAGCGGCGCGACAGCTACGACCGCTTCGGGCACGCGGGCATCGATCCTTCGATGGGCGGCGCGGGGCCGGGCGGCTTCAACGGTGGCTTCGAGGGCTTTGGCGATGCTTTTTCCGACATCTTCGGAGACTTGTTCGGCGGCGGGCGCGGACGCTCCAACGTCTATCGCGGCGCGGACTTACGCTACAACCTCGAAATCTCGCTCGAAGAAGCCGCCCGCGGCGCGGGAAAAACCATCCGCATCCCCACCGTCGAGGAATGCGAAACCTGCCACGGCAGCGGCGCGAAACCCGGTACCCACGCCACTACCTGCCCCAGTTGCGGCGGCTCCGGCCAGATGCGCATCCAACAAGGCTTTTTCTCGCTACAACAACCCTGTCCCAAGTGCCACGGTTCAGGCCGCATCATCCCCGATCCCTGCCGCGACTGCGGCGGCGCGGGCCGTGTGAAACGGCAGAAAACGCTGGAAGTGAAAATCCCCGCCGGCATCGACGAGGGCATGCGCCTGCGTCACACCGGGCATGGCGAACCGGGCGTCAACGGCGGACCTCCGGGCGATCTCTACGTCGAGATCCACATTCGCCCGCACTCGGTTTTCCAGCGTGAACACGACGACCTGCACTGCGAAATGCCGGTCAGCTTCGCCACTGCCGCCATCGGCGGCGAAATTGAAATCCCCACCCTGGACGGCATCGCCCGCCTGAAAATCCCTTCCGAAACCCAAAGCGGCAAGGTTTTTCGCTTACGCGGCAAGGGCATCAAGAACGTGCGCAGCCACATGCAGGGCGATTTGATGTGTCACGTCGTGGTGGAGACACCGATCAACCTCAACGACCGGCAACGCGAGCTGCTCCGCGAATTCGACGAAATCACCCGCAGCAATGGGGATCGGCACAATCCGAAAGCAAAGTCGTTCATGGACAAAGTGAAGACGTTCTTTGGAACATAAGTCCCGCTACGCTTCCACCGCCTTCTGCACCGCCGCCGCGATCGCTTGCGCGAGGCGTTCGACCTGCATTTCATCGCGGCCTTCGACCATGACGCGCAGGAGCGGTTCGGTGCCCGACGGGCGCAGCAGGACGCGCCCCGCATCGGCCAACTCATCTTCGGCGGACTCGCGGGCGGCGGCAATGCTGGCGTCGGCTTGCCAGTCGAAACCGGCGGGGAGGCGGACGTTGATGAGACGTTGCGGGTAAAAGACGAGATCGGCGCAGGCTTCGGGCAGCGTTTGGCCCTGCACACGCAACGCGGCAAGCACCTGCAAGGCAGAGATGATGCCGTCGCCAGTGGTATGGCAGTCGAGGCAGATGATATGGCCGGAGTTTTCACCGCCGATCCGCCAGCCTTTTGCATGCATCAGTTCGAGCACGTAGCGGTCGCCCACTTTGGCGCGCGCGAACGGCAGGCCCAGACGGGTGATGGCATGTTCGAAGCCGAGGTTGCTCATCAGCGTGCCGACGACACCGCCGTTTTTGCCCCGGCTTTTGCGCGCGACGGCGATGACGTAGAGCAGTTTGTCGCCATCGTAGATTTCGCCCTGGCGGTCGACCATGATGAGACGGTCGCCGTCGCCGTCGAGCGCGACGCCGAGATCGGCCGCGTTCGAGAGCACGGTTTGGCGCAGAAATTCAGGCCGGGTCGCGCCCACGCCGTCGTTGATGTTGAAACCATCTGGGGCAACGCCCGCCTGCACCACTTCCGCGCCGAGTTCGTGGAAAACGCGCGGCGCAATGTGATAGGCCGCGCCGTGCGCGCAATCGACGGCGATCTTCATGCCACGCAGATCGAGTTCGTTCGGAAAGGTGCTCTTGCAGAATTCGATGTAGCGCCCCGCCGCATCGTCGATGCGGCTGGCGCGGCCGAGATGAGCGGCTTCGACACAGCCGATGGGGGCATCGAGGCGGGCCTCGATACGTTCTTCCACCGCATCGGGCAGCTTCAGGCCGCCCGCCGAGAAGAATTTGATGCCGTTGTCGAAATAAGGATTATGCGAGGCGGAAATCACCACGCCGGCCTGCAAGCGCAGGGCGCGCGTGAGGTAGGCCACGGCGGGGGTGGGAATCGGCCCGGCGAGCATGACATCGACGCCCGCCGAGGAAAACCCGGCTTCGAGCGCCGCTTCGAGCATATAGCCGGATAGCCGCGTGTCCTTGCCGATCAACACCGTCGGGCGCTCGCCTGCGGGCAGGCCGTGGTTCTCGGTGAGCGCCAGCCCTGCGGCATGGCCGAGGCGCAGCACAAAATCCGGCGTGATCGGCGCATTGCCCACACGTCCGCGCACCCCGTCGGTGCCAAAATATTTGCGAGTTCCCATGCTTACCCGTTCTCCCTTATTCCTCGGCTCGCGCACCGCGCCAGCCTTGGCGTTGTGCGTCATTTTTTCGGTTTTGCTTTTTCGTTCCTGGCATATCTACACCCGCCGACACGTGCCCGATAGATGTAGCTTTTCGGCCCGTTTTCGCCCAAACCCACACCAATGACATTCGACACCCGCACCACTGAGGCGCTCGCCGTCGGTGAGCATCTTACCAGCGCCGACCTCCCCGGCCCACGCATCGCCGCAGGCGAGGCCAAGTGAGATTTTAGTGCCAGTGTCCCGCATCAGCCAGCGTGTCCATCTCCTGTCCATGCGGCAGCGTATGGGTCGAAATGCCACTGTTCAAAGAGAAGATGGTTTGATGCGAGTGGGTTTTTCCAAATTTCGACCGTGATTTTTTTGACATAAAAATGAAATTTTCAAATCAATGATAACTGCATCACGTCAAGGCGGATTATTCGTGAAAATACGTATGGAGTGTCGTTTTTTTCCATGAGTGCGTGATTATACTGAACAGTCATAAAGTGCCAAGGGCCAAGGGAATTGGGATGAATGCGCGGGTCTCAAACAGGTTTCATGATTTTGTCATCATTGCCAGTTTGTTGTTGGGAATGTCGTGTGCGAATATCGCGCCTTCCGCTCCAACCCAGACCGATTGTATTGAAGACGGTGGCCAGGCGGTCTGCTTTGGGCCAAGTGCAAAACCAACGGTATATAACGCATGCGATGAACATGGGTCTTACGCTTCGAGATACGCCGCGTGGTGTTATGCCCGGGAGGGAATATGGCAGGGTACCAATGATGGCTGCTTGAACCCCAAACCGCTGAATGAAGCCAATCTGGTATCGGTATCTCATGCGTTCGCAGATCGCATTCACGGTAATTGTTCGCTGGCGTCTGATACCGGATGGGGAACCACGAGTAATGCATTTCATTGCTGGAACGGTTCGCCAATCATTAAAAATGGATATATCACGCTCGATTTTCGAAAATTGGAGTTCAGTTGCATTAATGGCAGCAACGAAAACAGAAGCGAAACGATTTGGCTCAGACTAGACCGTAATTTGGGGTGCCCGGCTGGCACAATTTACCGTACCAGGCCAAATGGAAATTTTGTGTGTGTCCGGCCCGTGGAACCAATGGAATGCGGTATCGGAAACCCCATCACTCCCGGAACGGGCGTAAAAATCCAACAGGAACTTGATTATCAAAGCGCATCCTGGCTCCGTTTCGCGCGCTATTACAATGCTCGTGGTTCTGGCAGGCCAGAAGCCGCCGGAGTAAAAGGAAATGGGCAACTGGGCGTTGTTTGGCGCTCCAATATTGATAAACATTTTTATCCTGATATTTCTTCGGCATATACATCTGCTGCGATGACGCTGCCGAATGGGGCACTTCAATATTTCGCGCCAAATGGAAATGAACTGCTGGGGATTTCGTCGAATAAAGGAAGGCTTGGTACTGACAATGTTTATCTATCCGATTCTGGCGTTGATCAGTTTGACGAAGAAGGACGGCTCATTTTGACGAGCACGGTTTCCGGGCAAATCATACGGATCAAATATAGTGACGGCACATCAGGCCCAGGAGGTGGCTATATCGTCGATGCGTCCGGGAATGCGACAGATCAAGTGTTACCGGCGGGAGTGGCCATCCGGGTGGAGGATGCCGTTGGGCGTTCCATTGCGTTCGACTATGATATTAACCTGCTTCTGGTCAAGATGACGGTACCGGGAGAAAGTCATTATCTTTATTCGTACGATGCCCACCACAACCTTATATCAGTCCGCTACCCGGATGGTCGGACGCGAAGCTATCACTACGGCGAGAGTCAGCACACTGGCGGAGCGGATCTACCGAACGCGCTGACAGGAATCACGGACGAGAACGGAGTGCGGTACGTCAATTACAGCTACGACAGCAGCGGGCGGGCAGTGGGCGAAGTGTACCCGGCGGTTGGAAACGATACCAATCGCTACCAACTGAGTTACAGCACCAACAAGACAGTCGTCACCGACCCCTTGGGGACAGCGCGGACGTACAACTTCCAGACGATCCAGGGTGTCACCCGGAGCATGGGCACCGACCAGCCGGGTGGCAGCGGATGCGGCGCGTCGAGCAGCGGCATGACGTATGACACCAGCGGCAACGTTATGAGCCGTACCGACTTCAACGGCCACCGGACGGCGTACACCTACGACAGCGGCGGGCGCAACCTCGAAGTTCAACGCCAGGAAGGGCTCAACAGCGACGGGAGCCTCCGGCCCGAAACACGGACAATCAGCACGCAATGGCACGACTACTGGCGGCGGCCGGTCAAAGTAGCCGAGCCCAAAAAACTGACCACCTACGTCTATCACGGCGAGATCGATCCGACGACAGGCGCGGTGCTGGCCTGCGCCCCGGCGGAAGCGACGCTGCCGGGCCTGTCTGGAGGCACGGTTCCCATTGGCGTGCTATGCAAGCAAATCGAACAGGCCACGACAGATGCCACAGGCGCGGCGGGCCTCAACCCCACGACCAGTGGCAGCGCGCGCACCTGGAAATGGACCTACGACGCCCGTGGGCAAGTGCTCACCGCCGACGGCCCGCGTACCGACGTGGCGGACATCACCACATACACCTACTACGATGCCGATGATGCCGATCTGGGTAAACGCGGCCAGCTTGCCACGATCACCAACGCCCTGGGGCACCTCACCCGGATCAGCGCCTACGACGCGCATGGCAACCCGCTGACCCTCATCGACCCCAACGGCGTCGAAACCCGGCTCACCTACGACGCGCGCCAGCGGCTGGCGAGCCGGACAACAGGCGGGGAGACCACGAGCTATCAGTACGACGGCATCGGTCAACTGACCCGGCTGACGCTGCCGGACGGACAATATCTCGCCTACACTTGGGATGGTGCGCATCGGCAGACCGGGATCACGGACGGGCTAAGTAACAGCGTGCATTACACGCTGAACGCGATGGGCAATCGGATTCGGGAAGAAGTGAAAGACCCGCAAGGCCAGCTCACGGGCCTCAAACGCCGCGAATACGACGCGCTCAACCGTCTGTTCAAAGAGATCGGCGCCCAGAATCAGGCTACCCAGTACGGGTACGACGCCAACGGCAACCGCACCCAGGTCACCAATCCGCTCAATCAAACAACCCTGAGCGCCTTCGATGCCCTCGACCGGCTGATCCAACTGACGGATCCAAGCAACGGACAGACTTGGTTTGCCTACGACGGACAGAATCGGCTCACACAAGTAACCGACCCGAGAAACCTGGTCACGGCCTATACGGTGGACGGACTCGGAAACCTCCATCAGCAACGCAGTCCCGACACGGGCACTACGCTCAACACCCATGATGCCGCGGGCAACGAACACACGCGTACCGACGCGCGGGGGCAAACGACGACGACCCAATACGACGCGCTCAACCGGCCCACGCAGATTACCTATCATGATGGCAGCCAAATTCAATACACTTGGGACACAGGCACGAACGGCAAAGGACGGCTGGCAAAAATCAAAGAATTCGCCAACGGCGCGCTCGCCAGCACCTACCAGTATGGCTACGACAGATTGGGCCGGATCACGCAGGAAAGCCGAACGGTGGAGGGGCTCACCCATGCCCAGGGCTATATCTACAATCAGGGGCGACTCACCGGCCATACCTTGCCGAGCGGGCGGCAAGTGACCTATACGCACAACACGGGCGGGCAGATCATTCAGGTCAGCCTCAGTGGTATCGCGCCGAATGCCGGGCAGAGCCAGATCATCGCCCACGCCATCACCTATCATCCGTTCGGCGCCGTAAAAAGCTGGGTCGATAGTGCCGGACAAAGCCATGTGCGCCAGCAGGATCAAGACGGGCAGATCAGCAGCTACGCGCTGGGCAGTACCTCATGGACACTGAGTTACGACAATGCCGGGCGGATCACTGGGCAAATCGACGGATCAAACGCATCGCACAGCGGTCTCTACGGCTACGACCCTCTCGAAAGGCTGACCTCTGCCACACTGCCAGGCGTCAGCTACGGCTATAGCTACGATGCGACGGGCAACCGGACGACACAGACCATCGGGGGAACGACCTACACCTACATTACCTCGGCGAGTAGCAACCGATTGCAGAGCATCGATGGCACCCCTGCGAAGAGCTATACCCACGACGCCTCGGGCAACGTCACGCACGACGGAACGAACCAATACAGCTACGACGCACGGGGACGACTGGCCCAGTCGACCGGCATAGCAGGCAATGTCAACTATCGGATCAACGCACTGGGGCAACGGATCCAAAAGCAAAGTCCAACAGAAAACACGTGGTACCACTACGACCAGGCGGGCCGGCTGGTGGCCGAGAGCAACGCCGAAGGGCAGATCATCAAAGAATACCTCTGGCTGGAAGATCTACCGCTGGCGGTGATTCAATAAGGGGCGTGCGGAGATGAATGCGAACTGGATTAAAAGCTGCGCACTCCTGGCCGGGCTGATACTGGTCAGCCTGACCGCGCAAGCAGCCCCGACCGTGGCGCTTACCGCCCCGGAGGCGGGACAGGTCTTCATCTTTCCGGCGGATGTTCCGCTTGCCGCCGACGCTGAGGACAATGACGGAACGATTACAAAAGTTGATTTTTATCGTGGCAATACCCTGATCGGCACAGCCACGAGCGCCCCCTACACTGCCACTTGGAACGATGCGCCCATAGGGAATTACAACAACATTGCGGCCAGGGCGACCGATGACAGAGGCACGGTCACGACCAGCGCGACGCGCAGCATCAGTGTCAGGACGGCTCCGCCGACGGTGGAACTGAGCAGCCCGGAGGATGGTCA
>JAIRXQ010000073.1 GCA_031268195.1 Azoarcus sp.
AAAGCCTACGATTTCAATTTCGACGCCGAGAGCACGCAGCGGGTGTTCTGCTCCAAGCTCGTCTATCTCGCCTACGGCAATGTGGATTGGCCAACCAGCCGGTTTTTGGGCCGTTTCACGATCAGCCCGGACGACATCGCTCAACGTTCCATCGCCGGAGGGCCGTTATCCATCGTTTTGATTTATCACGATGGCAGGCCCGTGAAACCGCCATTGCAAGAAAAGATGGGGCATTTTCTCGCAACGCCGGAACCCTCCGGTTCATTGACATCGGTACGGGCAAGCCACCAGAAGCAGCCGGAAAGCACCCTGCGCTGACGCTCGCACAGCATCCTCTTTCCCGAAGCGCGCGGCACAGCGCGCCCGTCCAGTACTATCGCCTTGAATTATGTTAATCACTTAAGTTAATTACCGGGTTTCAGGTTCAAATGTCACAGAATAAGTGACGATTTTTGAGTTAGGGTGCAATTGTATTCTTATTGGACGAGCCAGCATGGAAATCAGGCCGCATGCTTCCTTCTACAATCCACTTACGCAAACTCCGGCCACGACGGCGCAAAACGTGGGCAAGAAGCTGGAGGCTGCCAATCGTGTCTCGGCTATGGTCACGCTGTTGACAAAAGCGTATCTCGCCAGCGGTGTCACAGCGTCGGAGACAGTTCAGGAACTGATGAAAGATGTTGATCTTCATCACATCACACCGCGAGAAATGGCGATTCTGAGCGGAAAACTGCATGAGGAAGGTGTTGTCTCGCAATTGGCGGGTTGCAGCTTTGTGAGTATCCCTATTCACACAGAGCCCCCGATAGATCCCGACGTTCCCATTGATTTGTTCGAGCACTACCAAAAGCGGATGGATGTTATTCAAGAACTTGCCCGCCAGGGCGAGGACGAAAGCTATGCCTTGGTCGTGGCGAGCGAAGTGCAGGACACCCTGTATCGTTTGGCCGTCTTTGCGGCTATATATCATAAAGTGGGGTAATGGCACGTTACTTTCCAATCGCCTGTGCCAGCATTGATATGCTTGACGAGCGAGAGCCCGATCCAGCAGCGCGGATATGAACAGGCCGCTACGGCGGGTTTCGCGCTCAGGATCACAGCCATTGAGCCCGTTATCAGCTTTCTTCGCGAATTTCCACATTGCCGGCGTCCATGTCCCATTGCGCCCGAATCACCATATCGAGCGGATAGGGCTCGAACCAGTAGGTCGCTTCGATCCGGAAACGCGCAAGGTTGTAGAGGCTGGCGCTCTTGTCGTTGGCTACGGAGACTTTGAGCGAATCTTTCAGGATGCGTGGCTCGAAGTAGGCGAGCGCAAGCTCTATCCGCTTCGCCATATCGCTGAGTTCGCTTTCCGAAAACCGGTAACCGGCCAGGGAGGGAATACCGAAATTGAGCACCGAATATTTGGCGTGCGGGAAGCCGTCCAGCGGCAATTGCGTCTCGAGATTCGTGCAGTTGAGCAGCCACGAGAGGTCGCGCAATACGCTTTTGCGAAAGGCACTGCGGGTGATGGTGGCGGAGGCGCGCTGCGAGAGCCGATCCAGCAGCGCGGGCATGAACAGGTCGCTACGGCGGGTTTCGCGCCCAGGATCAGTCATTGAGCCAGCCGCCGCCCATCAGCAGGCAGAACAAAACGTCGTCGGGCGGCCCGCGGTGAATGATTTGCCTCGGCGGCAAATGGGGAGACGGCTCCGCCCACCAGAAACTGCGATTGTTCCGTTCGCGGAACAAGGCGGATAAATCGGGCCAGGAAAACCATTCCCGGTGCGTATCGGCGGCCTCATCGGAGATGCCCAGCTCGCTGAGGATGCCGCCCACGGCTTCCGGCGCGGCCCCGTCTTCGAGTTCGGCATCCGTCAGGCCAAGGACGCCGGGAACATCTTCGACCGCAATCCGCTCGCCAATGATGCGCCGCAGTCCGGCGTCGATTTGATATAACCAGCGGCTGCGCGGCGGCAAGATGTCGTCGATGTCGTCTTCAAACGCGCGCAGGGCCAACAGGGGCGAAAAGCGCCCTACTTTGTCGATGCTTGGCGCGATACAGCCCGCCAATGCATACTGATCCCAAATGCCGGCATTGACCACGAAATGCCAGACAGGAGAAACCAGATAGGCGGCGCGCCAGTCCTCCGGGTCCTCGCGCACCAGATCGGCCATGCCGGATGCAATCCATTCATGAACGGTTTCCCTGGCCGTACCAGGAATTCCGCGCCCGGCGAAATCGCCCACCGCGGGCAACTTGCCGAACCAGCCCATGTACAGGCGCGCGACCCGGGCAGGAGAAGATGAAAAAAACCTGACCATTCCTACGTGTCCGCCCCAGGTTTTCGCGGCGCTTCGATGCGCGTGGTCACTTCTTCGTGTTCGCCCAGCCAGATCGCCAGGGCGCTGAAGTTGTCCTGGCTGGGCGCATTGGGTTCGGGCACCGCGTTGACCAGGCTCTCCAGCCACTCATCGGGCGTCCGCGCCTGCTGGAGCAGCTCTTCCATGGTGTCTTCGCTCAGGGCTTCCCAAAATCCGTCGGAGCACAACAGGAAAACATCGCCCGAACACACGACGGCCGGCTCCTCGCACACGACCTGTTCCGGCATCTCCTCACTGCCCACCGCCGCGTACAGCATGTTCCGCTTGATGTTGCCGCGCAGGGAGCCGGTAAAGAATCCGGCGTCCATCAACGATTGCAGCACGCTATGGTCGGTGGTCAGCACCCGTGCCCGCCCACTGCGGAACAGATAGATGCGGCTGTCGCCGAGATGGCCCCAATACGCGCGTTCCTGTTCGAGATCCAGAATCAGCATCACGATGGTGGTATTCATTTCGGGATACTGCGGATGATGCTCGCGCGTCTCCAGCAACGCATCGCGCGCCACATCGATCAACGTGGCAATCGTTTCGGTATCGCCCTCGGGGGTGGTGGGAAAGTGCGTCAACACCTGCCGTACGACGAAATCCGACGCCACATCCCCGCCTTTGTGACCGCCCGTGCCATCGGCCAGCACGAAGCAGCCCAAGGTTTCGTTGGCACAAAAGCCGACCGCATCCTCGTTGCGTTCCCTGCCACCCCGCTCGCTGCGTTTCGCCACCGATAGCCGCATCACTTCTTCGCCCTCTTCTCAGCTTGCAGCGTCGCAATTGCCCCTTCATAGGCACGGAGGAAAGCATCGCCGAAGAAGCTCTGGAAGCGATCCGCAACATTCTCCCGCGTGCCGTGGAAATAGCGTCCGTAGCCGTCCCATAGATGCGCTCTGCGGACCAACGGAAACACGCTGTCGAGACCTTGCACGGGTTCCTTGCCAGCAATCGTTTCCGGATCGAAATGATCGACCACGTGGCGCAACGCCGATTGCATACCGGAGACCAGGCCGATCTGGTGGGCGCGCAGGTCGGTGAAAGCGTTATCAACCGCTTCGAGCGGCCCCATGAAACCGGGCAGGGGCTGGCCCAGCAAATATTGGAGCGCGGCTTTGCCATCCGGCGAAAACTTGAGCGGATTGTTGCGCTCCGGCGCGATCACGGTGACGTTGGCCCTGACCGCCTGCCTGACGATCGTCCGCCCGGCGATCAAATCGAGCGCGCCCTGCGTGTAGCCGCGTAGCAACTGGCCGAGCGTCTTCATGAACGCTTTGTCCAGCACGATGCGGCCGGACAGCTCCTCGATGCCCAAGCCTTCGATAAACGCCTCGAACAGCTCCGCCAGCGCCGGGGCGGGCTCATCGACGGGCGGCGGCGCCGTACGGGACGGCCGGTTTGCGGGCGCGCGGGGCGGACTGGATTGTTTTTCCGGCGCGGCTGGCGCGGCCGACGTGGTCGGCGTGGTCGGCGTGGTCGGCGTGGTCGGCGCTGGCGGCGGCGCTTCGGGCACGGCGGCCTGGGCGGAGGGCTGTTCGGCGGCGCCCCCGGCTGGGGCGTCTCCCCAGCCAGCCAGGATACGATCGATGTCGCTCATCTCTTCTGCCGCGCCTGCATCCGGCGTCGCGGCGGGCGACTCCTGCGTTGGAATGGCGTCGGGCGGTAGAAAGAAGTTTCCGGGCTGATCGGGCACAGGAGTCCTCTCCGCTACCTCGGGTATAAAAGGCACCTTCGTTGCCTCGGGGACAAGCGGCATCTTCGTTGCCTCGGGTACAAGAGGCCCCTTCGTTGCCTCGGGCAAATGAAACAAACCGCCCAGTTCTGAACCGTGCGTCAAGTCCATCTGCGATGCGCTGGCTACGGGCGAGCGCTTGCCCTGCAAAACGTCATCGATTCCACCGCCAATACCCGCGTCGCTGCCGCCGCCGCCAAACAACGCCAGCGGATCGAGCGCAGGATCATAGTCGGCCTGCGTCATCGCGGGAGTCGACGGCGCGGCAAGCTTGCCGATGAGATCATCTGCCTTGCCTTCGAGTGCGTCGAAATCGACGCCGCGCACATCGGGCAGTTCCGGCCTCGGCCTGTCCGCGCGCATGAACGGATCGACGATATCGTCTTTTGTCGGCACAGGCGGTGGCGAGTCCCCTTTTTGGGGCAGCGAAGCAATGAAATCGTCGTCATCGCCCTTTGCCGCCGTCGGCACGGGCGCGGCGGTCGGCGCAACGGCCGGCATCCGTGCGCGGGCCACATAGCGCACTTGCAGGACATAGCCGCCAATGCCGATGTTGTCGCCATCGCGCAGCTTGCAACCCATGCCCGGCACCAGCTCATCGTCATTGACGAGCACCGAGTTTTCGCTACTGATGTTTTCGAGTCGATAGGTGCCGTCAGGCTCAAGGCTGAACTGGATATGCCGCCGCGACACCAGATGCATGGGGTCCGGCAAGATGAGAACGTTGTCGTTGCCCCGCCCGATCGTGCCGCTGCTGCCGGAGACTTCCCCCATCACCGGCATGACCGGCGGTAGCCCGTTGTAGGTCAGCGCCTGTATTTCTAGCATTTCGAATCCCCTGCCGGGCATGCCGGGCCATGATCACCCGCCGCGGGCGGCGCGGCGGGCGGCACTGCGCGCAACGAAGCGGGTGGTGCGACGCGCGGCGCGGCAACGCGCGACGCTTCCTGTGTCGGGGAGCATGCGCCGCGCAAAACCGCACGCTCACCTGTTTCGAGGGAAAAGCTCGCTGAAAATGGCGGATCGAACGGGCATTCGATCCGCAGCGTGTGCTGGCCAATCTCGACGGGGACGATTCGCCCTGTCTGGGCCAAACGATCCGGGTCCATGACTTCATCGTCGATGGCCAGGACAGCATCTTCCAGACCTCGTAGCGCCAGTTGCGGCGTATCCGTTTCGCTGCGCTCAAACGTCAGCGCCGGGGTTTCCCGCTGTGTAGGCGTGGATGTGGGCGGCGTGGATGTGGATGCGGGCGTGGGCGCAGCGGCCTTGCCGGGAACGTACCCCGCCGGGACGGCAGGCTTGCCGGGAATACGCCCCGCTGCGGGGATGGCTCCGCCACCCGACAGGATGTCCTTGCCTTTGGAAACCGCTTCGTCCGGCATGTTCATGGCCTTGCGCACCGTGGCATCGGCCTTCTGATACCCCTGCGCGCCGCGCTCGCCGGCAGAGGCGATCCGGCCCATTACCTGGACGGCGGCATCCGGCTTCGCCCCATCGGGCGGAGGCGGTGAATCGAAAAGTGTCGAGCATCCGGAAAGCGCGAGAAAAAACGCCATGACACACACCAGCGCCGCAAACAGGAAAAACCAGCGCACGGCCGCGCTTTGCCCGCCGCCGTCCGACCGGGCAGGCTGCGGAAACGGCATGATCGGCGGGGCATTGCCGTGGGCGGCGGCGCTCCCGTGCAAAATCGGGCGCGGCGCCGCGCCATCATTCACCGGCGGCGGCGACACATAGACCTCGCCTCCTCCCGCCCCGGCGAGCAGGGCGGCAACGTATTCTTCCACTGTTTGCGGCCGCCCCTCCGGTTTCACGGCAAGGCCCGCATCGATGACTTTCAGCACCCCGGCAGGCAGGGCGGGCGTGGCCTGTTCAACAAGCGGCCTGACCGTCTCCCGGATGATCCGCGCCACCGACACGGTCGGCATGGTGCCGGTCACGAGCAGGTAGGCGACGGCGGAAGCCGCGTAGATGTCCGTCCACGGCCCGATCGTCAGCTCTTCGTTGTCGCTGCCGTACTGCTCAATCGGCGCAAAACCTTGCTTGAGAATGATGGTGGAGGGATTTTCGCCGGTCAGTTCGGTATGGCGCGCCGCGCCGAAATCGAGCAGCACCGGCGCGCCGTTTTTTTCGAGGATCAGGATGTTGTCGGAGGAAATATCGAGGTGATAGCACGACACCGAATGGATTTGCTTCAAGCCATCGAGCACCGGCAGCAACAGGGAGAACAAACTTTCGGTGCTGCTGGCGCGGAAACCGCCTCGGACCATTTCGCGCAAGGTACTGCCGCGATAAAACGGCATGACCATGTACACGGTGCCGTTGGCTTCCATCATATTCATCACCGAAACCAGCGCGGGATGCCTGAAACGGGCGAGGATGTGCGCTTCGTTCAGGAAGCGCCGCATCCCCTTGTCGAACAGCACCCGTTTGGCGGGGACACGCACATCAACTTGCAGCGTGCCGCCGGAGCGCGCCGCAAGGCTCGCCGGCAGGTACTCCTTGATCGCCACTTCGCAGTCGAGCATGGTGTCCTTGGCGAGATACACGATCCCGAAACCGCCCTCCCCGGCCACTGATTCGATGACGTACTGCAGCAGGCGCGTGCCAACCGGCAGCGCGCTCATCGGAGCAGTGGGCGATCCCGCATGCGTCTGAGTCATCTCAATCCACCATCACCGTAGCATCCCTATTCCGTCCCAACCGGCACCCGGTCAGTTGACCCTGGCCGCCTCCAGCTCGCGCATCTCGAAGTCGTAGGCGAACTCGCCATCGACGGCCTTGAGCGTCACGCGCTGCAATCCCTGTCCGAGGACGAGCCCTTCCAGGTGACGACGGCTGATCGCGGGCAGCACCGAATTGGTCAGGATCGCATCGATCATGCGTCCACCGGCATCGGCGGTATTGCAGCGTTTGATGACCAGTTCGACGGCAGAATCGTCGTACTCGAAGGCGGCGTCGTGCGAGGCGGCGATCCGCTTCTGGATGCGCTTCAGTTGCAGGCGCACGATGCTGGCCAGCGTCTCCTGGCTCAATGGATAGTACGGCACCACGATCAGGCGCCCAAGCAGCGCGGGCGGGAACACTTCGAGCAGGGGCTTGCGCAATGCGCTCGCCAGGACGTCGGCTTCGACCGACAGTTCCGGATCGGCACACATGCTCATGACCAGATCGGTGCCGACGTTCGAGGTCAGGATGATGACGGTGTTGCGGAAGTCGATCTGCCGCCCTTCTCCGTCTTCCATGTGCCCTTTGTCGAAAACCTGGAAGAACAGTTCATGCACGTCCGGGTGCGCCTTCTCGATTTCGTCGAGCAATACGACGCTGTACGGACGACGGCGCACCGCCTCGGTCAGCACCCCGCCCTCGCCGTAACCGACATATCCGGGCGGAGCCCCCTTGAGGGTGGAGACGGTGTGCGCCTCCTGGAATTCGCTCATGTTGATGGTGATCAGGTTCTGCTCGCCACCGTAGAGAAACTCGGCCAGCGCCAGCGCGGTTTCGGTCTTGCCGACGCCGGAGGGGCCGCAGAGCATGAACACGCCGATGGGCTTGCGGGGATCGTCGAGCTTGGCGCGCGAAGTCTGGATGCGACGCGCGATGCTCTCCAGCCCATGCCGCTGTCCAATCACGCGGCCTTCGAGGTTGCTGACGAGATCGAGCACCGCCTGCGCTTCGTTGCGCAGCATGCGGCCAACCGGGATGCCCGTCCAGTCGGCGACCACCGAGGCCACCGCCTGATCGTCGACCGCCGCCAACACCAGGGCGCGCTCGCCACGCACGCCGGTCAGTTCGCGCTCCTGCTGTTCCAGCTCGGCGCGCAGCTCTTCGCGCGAGCGGGCCGGGGGCGCGGCCTCTTCGTCTACGGCCGGCTGCGGCGCGGCTTCGGACGCGGCTTCAGGCGCACTGGATGCCTGCGCCGGCACGGCAGTCGCCTCCGCCTCCGCATCTGGCGCTTTTGTCGCTGCGGGCGCGGCCAGTTGCTCGCGCAGCTCGACGATGTTCGCAATCAGTCCTTTTTCTTTTTCCCAGCGCGCCTTCAGTTCACTCTCACGCCCCGCCAGCTCGTCGAGTTGAACACGGATTTCATCGCTGCGCCGGGAATTGCCGATGCCCGCATCCTGCTCCTGACGCAACATTTCAAGTTCGCGCTGCAATACCTCGATATGGCGCTGGCAATCTTCCAGTTCGCCCGGCGTCGTGTGCTGGCTGACCGCGACACGCGCCGCGGCGGTATCGAGCAGGCTGACCGCCTTGTCGGGCAGCTGCCGCGCCGGAATGTAGCGGTGCGACAGCGATACGGCGGCACGGATGGCACCGTCGAGCACGCGCACGCCGTGGTGCTTCTGGAGCGCCGTGCTGACGCCGCGCAGCATCGCGGTCGCCTTTTCTTCATCCGGCTCGGGGATTTGCACGACCTGAAAGCGCCGGGTCAGCGCCGGGTCTTTTTCGATGTATTTTTTGTATTCGGCCCAGGTGGTCGCGCCGATGGTGCGCAGGGTGCCGCGCGCCAGCGCCGGTTTGAGCAAGTTGGCGGCATCGCCCGTACCCGCCGCGCCGCCCGCGCCGACCAGGGTGTGGACTTCGTCGATGAACAAGATGATCGGCTTGGGCGAATGCTGCACTTCCTCGATCAACTGGCGCAGGCGTTGTTCGAACTCGCCCTTCATGCTCGCGCCCGCTTGCAGCAGGCCGATGTCGAGCGAGCGCAATTGCACGCCTTGCAGGCTCGGCGGCACATCACCGCTCACCAGCCGTTGCGCGAAGCCTTCGACCACCGCCGTCTTGCCGACGCCGGCCTCGCCGGTGAGCAGCGGGTTGTTCTGGCGGCGGCGCATCAAAATGTCGATCATCTGGCGGATTTCGTCGTCACGCCCGGTGACGACATCGAGCTCGCCCCTGGCGGCGCGCTCGGTCATATCGGAGGTAAATTTGTTCAGTGCCTCCTGCTTGCCCAAAGCGGCGGGAGCCATCGCCCCTGAGGTTTCGCCGGGGGCGGCGGTTTCGCCGAACGTCTGCCCGACGGTTCCGACATCCCCCTCCGGGCTGTCCTTCACGAGCGAGGCCAGTTTTGCCTGGAGATCGTCGGGATCGATGCGGGTGAGCTGGCTGGAGAGCGCCAACGCCGTGCCACGCAAGCTCTTGTCGGAGAGCAGCGTATAGAGCAGGTGGGCGCTGCGCACCGCGCTCGCGCCGAAGTTGAGCGAGGCGTTGACCCAGGCGCGTTCGGTCGCCAGGTCGATGTCGCCGGACAAATCCTCGATCGCCAGCGCGCCGCTGGGCAGACGTTCGAGCACAGCGAGCAGATTAGCGGAGAGTTTGCCGCCGTCGATCTCGTAATGCCGGAAGATGCGATGCAAATCGCTATCGTCGAGCTGGAGCAGCTGGTACAGCCAATGGCTGAGCTCGACGTAGGGGTTGCCACGCAACTTGGCGAACACGGTGGCCGATTCGATGGCCTTGTGCAACACCGGATTCAGTTTTCCGAACAATGCCACGCGACTGAGTTTTGACATATCGACCTCGACGGTTTCCTGTAATGAAAGCGTTGAAAAAAACGTTGAAACGAATGCAAATGCGTCCGGGCACGCGAACGCGGCAACGCGCAGAGCATAACAGCTTCGCCCCCCGCGCCGATGCCCGCACGGTCATTGCGCGAACCTCTCCCGCCTTTCCCCTTCGAGGACGAGATCGCCACGATCTTCGCCGTTGGCGCCCCCCAGCCAGCTCGTCCAGCCAAGCATGCCCGACTTCGAGCCCAGGCGCAGGGACGGCACCTCCTCGCGGCGCAGGATGAGACGCATATCCCACATGAATTCGAACCCCACGTAATTGCGCACCCAGTCGCGCAACTGGCGGAAAAACTTGTTCCCCGGCAAAAACGCCACGTATGCGGCAAACTTCAGCGGCCCGGCATGAATGCGAAAGCGATGCCGGCAGTCAAGCACGGATGCGCCACAAACCGCGCCGCATCCCAGCTGGCTGGCAGGCGTATCCGCGTTCAGCCAAGTGCGTTCGCTCGCCTCCAGGCGCAACCATTGCGGCATCCATTCCTGGATGCGGAAAAGACAACCGAAAAAATCGCCCAGAATCGAAACCAACCCTTCCGGGCTGCGCGTCTGCCGCGCCATATGACCCGCCATGTAACGTTTGGCGTGGGCAGGCACAGCGTCGCGCTCATCGAAGACGGCCTCACCATAGCCGATCAGACTGCCGACATAGCGGGAAAAATGGTCGTTCTTGCCGGGGCGGTCGAGACTGGCGGTGGCCTGTACGCTGGCCCAGGCACGATAAAAAAGCAGCGCGAAGCGATGATGAAAGAGATCGAGAAACGCCCGCAAAGCGTGATCATCGTCGTACTCGCTGCGTTCGCGCGCAAACTCGGTAAAGTACTGCGGCATCGGGCCATTCGGCCCGAACAGCCCGAAATAAGCCTGTTCGATGCGCAAACGGCCGTGTTTGCGCTCGCAGGCGGACAACGCCGAGGGCGCAAAACTGAGCGACGGCCTCTGACCGATGCGAACGATTTCCTGGCCGGGATGCAAAGCAGTGCCGAAGCGGGGAAATGCCGGATTGCTCGCTTCCAGCCAGCGCATGAGCTCGAACCAGTCGAAGCGCCAGGGCTCCCGGCGCAGTGCCGACTCGTTCGGAACGACCACCGTCGCGCGCTTGCCCTCAGGCATCGGGGCGTCCTCCCAGACGCGGCGGCCAGGCAGCAATCGGCCCGCGCGTCGCGCTCACGAGCGACAGTTCGCAGAACATGTTCATGGTGACGTGCCGCGCCAGGAATTGCTCCAGCACGCAACCGAACAGGAAGGGGCTGCTTCCCGCAAAGGGCACCTCGTCGACCGTCACCTCGATGCCAATGCCGCGCCCGAACACCAGCGGGCCGGATACGGGCAGCCGCCGGGTCACGGAGGACGATCTCACCGCAACGATGGCATTGCCGTGCCGCGCAACCGCGGGGTCGGCCAACGTCGCGTACAGTCCCAGCAATTCTCGCAAGGCCACCGCGCCACTTTTCGCATCCGTGTCGCGAAGGGCGAGGTAGTTCAGCGACAGGTGGCTGATCAGCCGCCAGGTCATTTCACGTTCGGCCACCGAATAACGCGGCCGCGTCGGGCCGCGCAGGATGTGGCCCCAGCTCATCGGTATGCCCGAATCCACCGCGAGGTCGCGCGCGCCGCCCGTGGCGATGAGCAGCGGCAAATCGCGGTTGGTGAGCAGCATCGACACTTCGAGCTGGTCGATGCGTTGCGACCAGGGCGCCTCGTTGGCGTCGACGATCGACAGAAACACTTCGGAGCCGGCATAGCTCGAACGCGCACCATTGCGCTGCGAGGATTCCGACAAGCGACGGTTTTCGCGCCGGAGCGTGAAATACGCCTGGCAGCCGCCGTCGTCGACGCCCGCATGCCGGTAGAACGGCGCGAAGCGGTTGATCGGCGTATTGCCGCGGTCGAAACCCTCGGCGCCATCGATGCGATAGACCTCGTAGTCCAGCGGACGGGAACGATCCGGAACAATGTGATGTTCGACGCCGGCATGCGTCAGTACCTGACGATTGCCGTGGCGGGGAAAAACGTTGATCACCGGCACGCAATCGAGCGCGAAGCAGCCCTTGTCGACGGAATTGGCAAGCGATCCAGGGTCGCGGTCAAGCAGCACCGTGAGATCGAATTCGTCCTTGCCCAGCCGGGCGAGCGGCGCCCGCAGACCGTTGATGGAAAAGAACAGGAAGCGCTGTGGGAACGCGAAATACTCATGCAGCAGACGATAGCCCTGAAAGACGCGGGGGTCGCCCGGCAACAGCGCCTGATCGCCCCCGAAGCCTTCGGCGCGCACGGCATCCGCCGGCAAAAAAAGCGGCCCGCCCGCGCGGGAGGTCCCCGTGGCGCTCACCCCCACCGCGAGGCAATGGCCGATCAGCTCTTCGAAAACCTTGGTCGCCAGCGCATCGGATGCGGCAAGGAAGAACACGAGCCGTTCGGGATGCAGACGTTCCGTGCCGCCCGGCACCAGATACTTCAGGCGCAGACGGATTTCGCCTTTCGCTGTCTTGCCGTGCAAAAAGCGCGCCGCCGGTAAATCGCCGGCGGGCAGTCCGGCGGAAGCCGCTGTAATGTCGAGCGGCCACGCTTCCATGTCCTGCGCGGTGGCAAACGTACACGGCGTTTTCGCCCCCGTCGGCACGGGACTGTTGAGCAAGGTGCCGCGCGGCAGACATGCCACCGAGTCCTTGCGGGCGCGCGCCTCCGGATCGAGCGGAATTTGCACGATCGCCATCGCCGGAGTCGGCGCCAGATAGTGCGGGAAGACGACTTCGAGCAGATGTTGCGAAAAGCGCGGGAACTCGGCATCCATCTTCAGGTGGATGCGGGAGGACAGGAAAGCAAACCCTTCCAGCAGGCGCTCGACGTAGGGATCGGCGACCGGCCCGCCCTGCTGCATGCCGAGATGGCCCGCCACCTTGGGGAACGCGGTCGCGAATTCGGCCCCCAGCTCTTGCAGGTAGGCCAACTCCCGGTTGTAATAGTCGAGGAAGTTCGCATCCATGCGCGTTCAGCCTTATCGCACGCTTTGCGGGCAGGCAAAGCCACTCATGAGCGTGCGGCTGAACGGATTCTGGCTACTTTTCGGCCTGATCCGGAAATTCGCCCAAACCCCTTCCACATTCAGCCGGGCAGTGAATTCCCCGCCTTGCGCCGCGCTCTCGAACAGGTGGTTCAATGCCCAGAACCCGCTCCGGTTCAATTCCTTGGCGCCGCGCCCCCGGGTCAATTCCATGCGCAGACGGATCTTGTCCTGACTGGCCGACCAGACGACCGCGACCGGATCGATGTCATCGTGCGTGTATTCGAGTACTTTTCCGGAACCGATATAGAGCGTGAGCTTGCCGATGTTCCCATCCATCTCGATCGGCTGGATATCGAAGCCGATCTGCGCCGAACTGCCATTACGAAAGAACGTCTCCTTGATCAGCCGCGCGCGCTTGAACGAAGAGGTTTCCTGCTCCTCCGTATGCCCGCTGCGGTAGCGATCGATGACGCCATCCGGTTTGAATATATCCTCGAAGGCGGCCACCGGCACGTCCACGCCGCGGCCAAACGGGTATTTGCCCGCGATCTTGGCTTTGCAATCATTCGTGACCTGATTGATCAGAATGGTTTTTTCATGCGCGTCTTCCGCGCCTTTGCGAGCGGATTCGACCTTCTGCATCAATGGTGCGGTCACGGTCTGGAATTGGCCGGGCGCGTTTTTCAACGCATACTGCAATGAAATGGATTCTTCCGCGGAAGGGGGATTGCCCAGTCGTCCCGCCAGGTTGTATGCCGACACACGATTCGCCAGCCTTCCCAGTTCTCCGAGATTCTTCAGCTGATCTTCCAGCGCGCCGCCGGTCGTGAATTCATGCAGCCACGCAAAGGATTCGTTGACCCTGATTTCGGGCGCAATCTCCTTTGCAGTCTCCGAGGCGGACTCCACGCCGTCGATCAGGATGCCGCCGACTCCGCCCGCAGCGCTGCGGACACGCCCTTCGATGGTGGCCATCGCACTCGACTGCTGCTCCGCCTGCGGCTCGCGATACAGGGTGGTTTCGACGACCAGGGCTTTATAGTATTTGGCGAGAGGCGAACTGCTGCCGCTGATCGTGCTGATGATCTTGAGCGTATCCTCCAGCCCCGCCTTGGGCTGGCGCACGGAGACATCGAGCAGATAGTCCTCGTAATAGCGGATGTAGTCATCCACATACAATCGCCGGACGTCGAGCGCCAGTTTGCCGGAGCGGATGTCCCGCGCCTCGATCTTGTGCCGGCTGGCCGGGCCGAGCACCCAGTCGTCGTCCCGGCCAATGCCGGGCAGGTCGCGTTCGAGCCAGGGCTTGAGCAGACGCTCGTGACCGGCGACGGTGTACAGGGCGGGAATGGACGGGAAATTGCTATTGTTCCCAGTGCGGTCGACGAACACATTCGCCGCGTCCGACTGTCCGAGCGCCTTCACCACGGAAAATCCGGGTAAATCCCGGTTGTCCAGCAACTGCCGCTTCATGCGGTTGTAGATGCGCCGTTCGGGGGATTCTTCCAGCCGCTGCCGCGCCTTGTCGACCAGGCTCTCATTGATCGGCGTGCCGGGCACGACCGTGTCCAGATCGTACAGCGCCTCGACGTGCCCCGGCAGCGAGCCGGCGTTGCTGAACAGGCTATTGAACTTTTTCCGGTCGAAATGCGCCGGATCGTGCAGCATCAGGTAAGCCATCAGAACGTTGTACAGGCTTCCCCCATCGGTGTTCGGGTCGCTCAGCCTTTGTTCGAGATTGGCTTTGAGCGCGGGGCGGAAACGTTTCGTCAGCAGTTCGAAATAAACGTTCTGCGCAGCGCCCCTGAGCGCCTTGCCCTGATACAGCCCGAAACGGAAGCGCATGTCCGGGTCGTTGGCCTTGAAATTGAACTGCTCGCTATCCGGCAGGGCCTTCACCTTGTCGAGCACGGGCAGCAAGACTTTCATGTCGGAACTGGCCGTCCGGGGCAGGCCATCCAGCGCCCCACTCATGTTGTCGGCTTTCCGGTCGACCTCGGCGATGTATTCCAGGTTGTTGCTGTAGCTCTTCGTCCAGGCCAGCACCATGCCGCACAGCGCAAATACGCCCAATGCGTAGGCCGCGGCGTGGAAGACATAAGAGCGCTGTTCGGCGCGCTTGTCGGAGCCGGCCAGATGCGCTTCGGAAAAGACGACTTTACTCAGCAACTCTTGAATGAAGTAAGCCTTGCCTTCCCCCGCGACGTTTTTCTGCGGCGGGCGCACCTCGAAGCCCTGCTGCCCGAGGGCATGCACGATGCGATCGAACGGCGTGCCCTCCTGCGTGGCGCTGGTGAAATAAATGCCGCGCAAAAACGGAGAGGCCGAAAAGCGTGAAGAAGACAGCAATTCGCTGGCAATCTCCTTGAACACCAAAGTGAGCACGCTGAACTGCTGCGGGAAGGAATACATCAACTCGCGCCGCTCGAGGTCGGGTTCGGCGAGCAGGACATCGACCAGCCCGGAAAACACGCGTTCCTGCAACAAATCGAATTCGCCGTCGAGCCTGCGCTGATCGAAGGCATACGCCCCATTGGGCGCCAGCGGCAAGGTATAGCCCCACACCTGGGCGCGCCCGGAGCGGTCGAGCGCCGAGAAATATTCGTTGAACCCCAGCAGCAGGTCGCACTTGTTGATCATCAGATAGACCGGGAATGACATCCCCAGATCGGCGCGCAACTCGTCGAGCCGCGCGCGCATGGTGGCGGCATACGCCTTGCGTTCATCCGGCGTCAACCCGAGCAAATCGGCAACCGACAACATCAACAGCACGCCGTTTACGGGTTGCCGGTTGCGATTTTTCTTGAGAAGCGACAGGAAACCCCGCCATTCCGCCTTGTCCGCCTCAGCGTCGGTTTCATGCGTGGTATAGCGCCCGGCGGTGTCGATGAACACCGCCTCGTTGGTAAACCACCAGTCGCAATTGCGCGTGCCGCCGACACCGCGAATGGCTGCCGCGCCAATCTGTTTGGAGAGCGGAAACGACAGCCCGGAATTGAGCAAAGCCGTGGTCTTGCCCACGCCCGGCGCACCGATGATGACGTACCAGGGCAGCTCATAGACGTAACGCCCCCGGCGCATGATGCGATCCCAGAATGTCGGTGCGACCTTCTCGAAGCGCGCCTTGCGCAACACGTTGAGCGCTTCGCTGAAGCGATCGCGCAGCACCCCTTGCGCGCCATCCGTATCCGGCTCCGGACTCAGGGAGGAGCGCAACATATTGGCGACGCGCTCGTTCATGCGTCCGGCACGCCAGCGCGCGAGCAGGAAGCGCAAAAGGAAATACGCAAAGATCAGCCCGATGATCCAGCAACGGGCGGAAACGGACTCGAGCGGCGTCGTTTTGCCGAAACTGATCTGCGGCCCGGCAAACCAGATCAACAGGACCAGCACAATGACACCGATCGCCACCCACACCTGGCGGGAAAGCAGCCAACCAAACAAGCGCGACATCACCGCCTGACCTCCGATGGATGGGCCTGGGAACGAGCCGCGCTATCTCTGAACGTGACGCGCAGTTCGACACGGCGATTCATGGCGCGGCCTTCGGGCGTGCGATTGTCTCCAACCGGCTCGAGATCCCCCCGTCCCACGGCAGTCACACTGATGCGGCTCGCCTCACCAAGATGAACGTTGAACAAATCCTTCACGACTTCGGCGCGCTCCTGCGACAACGCCTGATTGTTCGGGAATCGCGCGGTGCTGATGCCCTGATTGTCGGTATAGCCCAGCACACGCACCGTCCCATCGCCCATGCCCCGCAATGCGCTGGCAATGCGCCCGATCACCTGATCGTAGGGCGCGCGGATCTCGGTGCTTGCCGAGCGGAACAGTCCGTCGCCCTTCAGGGTCACGACACAACGGCCGGGTTCGGTCGATGTCACGGCCACCAGTCCGCCGTCGATCCCCCGCCGCAGCGCCTGGCAGCGCGTTTCGGGTTGCGGCGGCGCCCGCACGACCGGACGGGCCATCACCGGCTCCGGAACTTTCAGTTCCGCCAGTTTCCTTGACGTGGCATTGAAAGGCCCGCCGAGCGAGAACAAAAACCACAAGAAAATGCCGAAACCGATCATCGCGCACAGCATGGCGACCACCCAGGGCGGCACCAGACGCCAGACCGGCGGCGTCGAATTCACGCCCTGCCAATGCACCGACAGGCGATGCTCGTAGCCGCCACGCGCGGTGGCGAGAATCGAAGCCATCCGGCGCTTGCATATTTCAAGCTCGGAATGCCCGTTGTCCTTGACCCCGTAACGCCCCTGAAAACCCAGCGCGTTGCAGTAATAGAGCAACTCGATGAGGTTTTTATACCGGGCAGGCTCCTGTTCGAGCTTATCCAGGAGTTGATAATATTTTTCCCCGCCCCAGGCTTCCTTGTGGAATTCGACGAGCAGGCTGCACTTGGCCCACTCGCCCCGCCCGCCCCACGGCGTCTGCGCCGCCGCCTCGTCGAGCACGGTACACAAACAATAGCGCGCCCCGACCACTTCCTGATGCGAGACGCCCGCCGCCTGCGCGCGCTGTTCGAAAGCGCGGATTTCCGCCGACAGCTGGGTCCGCAGCACGCCAGGAGTATTGAGCCGCGGCATGGCGCGAATCTGCGGCACCATGTCGAGCACCCGGGCCGCCGCCCACACCAGCGGATTCATCCCGGAAGCGGGGTTGTAATCCAGCCCTTCCAGAGACACGCGCGCCTGCGGCACAGCGCCTGCGACGGCGGCCACGGCGCTGGCGGGAGATTGATGCTCCACCCCCCAGGGCAAGACGCCATCGCTGCCCGCACGCGTTCCGTTCATTTGCGAATCGCCCAGCATTCAAGCATCAGACCGGGAAAGTTTCCCGCAATGTGCAGCGCCACCCCGGCGCTCTTTTCCATTTCTTTCCACAGATCGTGCCGGGTATCGATCTCGAAATAGTTGTAGCCCGCATGAAACGGAAGCTCGCGCGGCGCCACCGGCAATGAGCGCAACGTCACCCCGGGCAGTTGCAGATTGACCAGATCGCGGATTTTCTCGACCGGGCCGATTTTGATCTGGGCAGGAAATTGCGACTGAACCTGATCCGGCGGCAGATTTGCGAATGCGGCCAGCACGAAGGAAGCCTGTTTGATCAGCGTGCGATCTGGAATGCGCGCAAGACGGATGCCGTACTTGTGCTCTTGCAGCTCGATGCGAACGACCGTCTGGTCGAGCACGAGCGCCAGTGTGCGGCGCAACGCATCCATCAGCGGCTGGAACGTCGCCTGCAAATCGTCATGGACATAAAGGGGAAACCCGGACGCGCGCCGGCTGCCCGAAAACGAGGCCATCTCTCCGGCAATGCTGATCAGATCAGTATAGAGGCGCTCCGGATGCAGGGGAGAAACCCCCTTGATGTGCGCCATCACCGGCAGCCAGCGATTGATGAGGGATAGCACCATGAATTCGCCCACTTCGGAGACGCCGCCGCGCCCCCCCGCCGACAAGCGCCCGGATAATGCGTCGGCGCGCTGGCCGAGCAGGGACGAAACCTCGCCCACGAAACCGGCGAGCGTCTCCTGCGCACCGCAATCCAGCGTCGGCGGAATGTAATCCGCATCCATGCGCAAGGCGTTGCTCGGCTGGCGCTCGGTCACCCGCGCCAGCCCCATTGCCGTCCAGCCGTGCGGCACTTCAGCCTCGAGCATCAAACGAAAGCGCGGGCGGCCAATCTGTATGTCCGCCGCGCCAGAGCCCAGCGCGTTCACATCGAGCGCCTCGAACGTCGCCACCTTGAAACGCGCCGCACTGGCCGAGTCCTCGTCGTAGATGGCGTTTTCCGTCCCGTCCCGCAGCGGCGGCAGCACCAGACACACTTTGGCGCCCCTTGTTTCCAGCGGAAAATCGAATGCCAGCCGCGATATCGCGTCCGCTTCCAGATCGAAGGGCGTACCGTCCGGCATCACCCCCTGAGCGCGCCTGACTTCGATCAGCCCCTGCCCCAAAGCGCCGGGGTCGAGATCGAGCGTGCTGAACCCCCAAAAAAACGGGGTCACCGCCGCAACGCGGCGTTGTGAATTGGACTCGATGTAGCGTTCCTGCTGCTGGAAATGCTGCGGCCGCAGGAACATCCCTTCCGACCAGACAACCTTGTTTTTATAACTCATGCACCACCCGGCAAACAAAACCCATCGACTCAATTCTCTCGACATTCATGGCGCGGGCTGTTCTTCGTAGATCGTCGCACCGCTCTTGCCCAAGAGTACGTATAAATACTTGGTCGGCGACACCGACCGCGTCCACAAGCGCCCGGCGAGATAGGGCGCGGGCAGCGCCGCAATAGCTCGCCACGTGCCGCCGGCACGGTTGCTATACGCAGCATATATCCCCAGAAACTTGCTGTTGGGCGCCGCGTGCTTGCGCATCAGCTGGATTTCGCCCGGAACCAGCATGTATTCCTCAGTGGAGAGCAGATCCTCGCCCAATACCTCGGCAGCCTGCCCTCTCAACTGAAAATAATCAGCCGCCAGGAAGCGCGCATCGTCCGCGAGCTCGAACACTTTCACCACGATTGGCGACGGCCTGCCATTTACGCTCGGATTGACATCCTCCGCCGCGCCAATGGTGACTTCCAGCGGCACGGGAAGTTGCTGCCTTTCTTCCGGCTTCAACGCTCCCGTGAGGCCACACCCCGAAAACGCCCAAACCACAAACATGTAAAACAAATAACGCGCGCCCGTATGACAAACCCTCAAATACACTTCACGTTCTCCCTGTTATTCGACATCATGAACGCATCATTTGCCATCGTTGACCTGTGAAGGATAGCAAGATACGATATTAGTGTCTAGTTTTTGATCCCGTTTGCAATCCTGCCCCAATCCTGCAATCCCCCTCTGATCCTCCTCTTTGCGATCTTTTCTTCCTCTCCAGACTTTCCAACAAATGGATTCGATCATCAATCCCATTCTTTTTGAAGCCGCCGCCAATGCGGGCGAACCTCTGGAATACTCACCGGAATTCGCGGAATTCGAGGCGCTCGCAACACCACGCGAAGAACGTCAGGTTGGCGCTCATATCATCCCTGCGCAAGAACCGGACTGGAGCGCGGTCTTCAAAGCGGGCTGCGCCCTCCTGGAAAAAAGCCGGGATCTACGCATTCTCGTCAAAGTCTGTCAAGCCGCCCTGCACAAACACGGACTCCCGGGTTTTGCGCAATGCGTTTCCCTGATACAACGCTGGGTCGAAAACGACTGGGACAATTTATATCCGCCACTCAATATTGATGGTGAATACGACCCCCTTTTCCGCAGTAATGCAATTGCCGAATTATCCAGCCGCGAAGGGATCGTTCACACCTTGCGACAGGCCGTATTCCTGGAAACGCCTATTGGCGCGATACCCGTATCCAGCGTGGAAAACCTGCTCGCCGGAAAAACAGGAGACGGAGAAACGATCGTTTCTTCCCCTGAACAGCTCGCGCGCATCGTCATCGATGAAAGATCCCGGGGCCAGGAACGCTTCGACGCACTCGCTTCCCTTGCGGCCTCGCTGGCCGCGATAACGGCCACGTTCAAGACGCAGCTCGCAACGGAATACTGGCCAGACATCGGGTTATTGACGGAAATCGTCACGCGCATCTCGCGTTTTGTCACCGAGCGCCTCCAGGAAGCGGAAGCGGCGAACGGTCAGGCCGGCGGCGCGCACACGACGAGCACGGCGGATGTCGCCGCGAAACCGCCGGGCACCTCCGCCAAGGCCGAGGCGCTTCCCGGCGCGGTGCACAGCCGCGCCGCCGCGATCAGGGCGCTGGCGCTGGCGCGCGAATATTTTGAAAATCACGAACCATCGCACCCCGCGCCACTGTTGATCCGGCGCATCGAACGCATCGCCGACCAGGATTTTCTCGCGATCGTCCAGGACCTGATGCCGGAGAGCATCCAGCAGCTCATGACGCTGGCGGGACAGGGCGGGCAAGGCGGCGGCGGATGAACCATCATGATGGAAAGCAAGGCCGGACTGCACAGCACAACCCACGTACTTCAATGAGGAGTTCCCATGTCTAGTGTGAAAAACAGCGGGCAGAAATTCATCGCCCGCAACCGCGCACCCCGGGTGCAGATCGAATACGACGTCGAAGTCTACGGCGCGGAGAAGAAAATCCAGTTGCCGTTCGTGATGGGCGTCATGAGCGACCTGTCCGGCAAGCCGAAAGAGGAACTGCCTTCGGTACTGGATCGCAAATTCCTCGAAATCGACATCGACAATTTCGACGAACGCATGAAAGCCATCAAGCCGCGCGTCGCCTTCGCCGTCGAGAACACGCTCACCGGCGAAGGACAGATTGCAGTCGACATCACCTTCAACGGCATGGACGACTTTTCACCCGCCGCGATCGCGCAGAACGTCGAACCCTTGCGCCAGCTCCTCCAGGCTCGCACGGAGTTGAACAATCTGCTGACCTACATGGATGGCAAGACCGGCGCGGAAGACCTGCTCACCGAGGTTCTGAAAGATCCGACCCTGCTCAAGTCGCTTGCCAGCGTGCCCGCGCAGCAGACCGGAGCCGCCGCCGACAGCACTGACCCCAAACAGGAAGATTGACCGCCATGCCTGATACCAGCGCCCTCCATTCACCGGTCGCCGCCGCCTCGTTCGCCAGCCAGACCGATTTCGCCTCCCTGCTCGAAAAGGAATTCAAGCCCAGGACGGACGAACAACGCAGCGCCGTCGAAACCGCCGTCCGTACGCTCGCCCAGCAAGCCATCAGTACCGCGGTCAAGCTCGATACCGATTCCTATCGCACCATCCAGGCCATCATCTCGGAGATCGACCGCAAGATGAGTGAGCAGATCGACCGCATCATTCATCACGCGGATTTCCAGAAACTCGAAGCCGCCTGGCGGGGCTTGCACTACCTCGTCACCAACACCGAAACGGACGAGATGCTCAAGATTCGTTTCATGAACATCTCCAAGAAAGATCTGCACCGTACCCTGCGCCGCCATAAAGGCATCGGCTGGGACCAAAGCCCGATTTTCCGCCGCATCTACGAAGAGGAATACGGACAGCTCGGCGGCGCGCCTTACGGCTGCCTGGTTGGCGACTACTACTTCGACCATTCGGCGCCCGATGTCGAAATGCTCGGAGAGCTGGCAAAAATTTCCGCCGCGGCCCACTGCCCGTTCATCGCTGGCTCCGACCCTGGCGTCATGCAAATGAAATCATGGCAGGAACTCGCCAATCCGCGTGACCTGACCAAGATTTTCGAGAATACCGAATACGCCCCCTGGCGCAGCCTGCGCGAATCGGAAGATTCGCGCTACATCGGACTGGCCATGCCGCGCTTCCTCGGCCGCATGCCTTACGGCGTCAAAACCAACCCGGTTTCGGAGTTCGACTTCGAGGAAGACACCGGCGGCGCCGATCACCAGCGCTACCTGTGGGTCAACGCCGCCTATGCGATGGCGGTCAACATCAACCGCAGCTACAAGCAGTACGGCTGGGCGTCCTCGATCCGCGGCGTCGAATCGGGCGGCGTGGTGGAAAACCTGCCCTGCCATACTTTCCCGACCGACGACGGCGGCGTGGACATGAAGTGCCCGACCGAAATCGCCATCTCGGACCGGCGCGAAGCGGAACTGGCCAAGAACGGCTTCATGCCGCTGATCCACCGCAAGAACACCGACTCGGCGGCGTTCATCGGTGCGCAAAGCCTGCAAAAGCCCACCGAATACTACGATCCGGACGCCACCGCGAACGCAAACCTCGCCGCGCGTCTGCCCTATCTGTTCGCATGCTGCCGTTTCGCCCACTACCTCAAGTGCATCGTGCGTGACAAGATAGGCTCATTCAAGGAACGCGACGAAGTGGAGCGCTGGCTGAACGAATGGATCGTCAACTACGTCGATGGCGATCCGGCCAATTCGAGTCAGGAAACCAAAGCCAGCAAGCCCCTGGCGGCGGCGGAAGTGAAAGTCGAGGACATCGAAGGCGATCCGGGCCGCTATAGCGCCAAGTTCTACCTGCGCCCGCATTACCAGCTCGAAGGACTGACGATGAGCCTGCGTCTGGTCTCCAAGCTGCCATCGGTCAAGAGCGGAAACAGCTGATCGGCGCGACTGCGCTCGGCACAACCCAAAACCGCGCCCCGCTTCTCCGCGAGGCGCGGTTTTTTTATACGTCCGTCGGAGGCCGCGCGAAGACGATGCGCCCTGCCTCGAACATGCCAAGCGGTTCGCCATCCACATACCAGGCGCGCCGCCCGCGTCCCTGCCAGGAATCTTCCGCCAACGCCACCCAACTCGTCTCAGCCCCGGTCAGCAAGGCATCGCTACGCTCATCGGAGGGCAGCACATAACGTGCGGGCATATAAGCGATCCGGGCCGGATGCCCCGCGAGCTTCAGGTCGACGGGCGCCCACACCAGTTCCACGGCGCGGCGCGGCGCGGGAATCTCGATGCTTTCCACCTTATCGAACGGCACCCAGTAATACGCCCCGCCCAGAATGACTTCGGCCACCGGCCCCAGACGCGCGTCGCCGTCGGAGATCCACTCGAATGCCGTATCGTCGGCACCGTAGCGCCCCTTGCTTGGCGGCGCCTCTTCCAGCGCTTCCCGGCGCAAAGCCGCCGCCTCATCGCCGGATTGACGCAAGGCGGCGATCATTTTCTCCAGCCATGCGGGCGGCGGCGCCAACAGATCCGGCAGAATCTTGCCGTCAAACACGGCCTCGCGCGCCTGCTCGGCCAGGACCAGCGCCTTGCACAACTGCGCTTGCGGCACCAGTTCGGCGTCGAACTGGCAGGCAAGCTGCAACTGCTGCAAAGCTTTCGCATAGTCTGCCTGTACGAGTCGCAATTGCGCCAGCGCCATGCGATGCGACGCCACAAGCGGTTCCGCGCGAATCGCGGCGTTGATGTCCTCCACTTCCTGAGCCAGGCCGCGGGTGATGAGAGAAGTCATGATGTGAGCTCGGGTGGTTGAAATGATCGGGAACGCGCGCCGCCGCGCTGGAGCAGTCTCATGCCTTGACCCGGTTGTCTTCGACACGCTTGCGCTTGCCCACGGTGCGCTCGATGCGGCCCGGTTCGACGAGCTTCACCACCGGGGTGATGAGCAGCTTCTGGCGCAGGCGATCGACGACGTGGCGGCGGAAATGATCCAGGTGCTCGAAAGAATCACTGAACGCGTCCGGCTTGAGCTCCACCATGATGGTGATGCGATCCAGCCCGGCCTCATTGTCGAGCACGATGCGGTAATACGGCGAGAGGCCCTGTACGCCCTGTAGCACGTCCTCGACCTGACTCGGAAAGATGTTGGTGCCGCGCACGATGAGCATGTCATCGGTGCGCACGCGCACCTTGTCCATGCGCGCATGGGTGCGGCCACAGGCGCAGGCTTCGGTGGTGACGCGGGTGAGGTCGTGCGTGCGGTAGCGCAGCATCGGGAAGGCTTCCTTGTCGAGCAGGGTCAGGACGAGTTCGCCCTCGCTGCCTTCGGGCAGCGGCTCGCCGGTGTGGGGATCGACGATCTCCCACAGGAAATGATCTTCCGCGATGTGCTGCTGCTCGCGCGCGGCGAGGCACTCCCCGGCCACGCCAGGGCCATTGACTTCGGTCAGGCCGTAGTTGTCGGTGCAGACGATGTGCATGCGAGCTTCGATTTCGCGCTTCATGCCCAGCGTGCAGGGTTCGCCGCCGAAAAGACCGACACGCAGGCTGGAAGCCTTCCAGTCGAAGCCGAGCGATTCACCTATTTCGCACATATGGAGCGCATAGGACGGCGTGGAGATGAGCACCGTGCTCTTGTAATCCTCGATCATCATCAGATGGCGCTCGGTGTTGCCGGAGCCGGCGGGCACCATCATGCAGCCGAGCTTTTCGCAGCCGTAGTGCAGCCCGAAGCCACCGGTAAACATGCCGTAGCCGAAGGCCATCTGCACGCGGTCGGCGCGGGTGATGCCCGCCATCGCCACCAGACGGGCGACGCAATCGCTCCACACGTCGAGGTCGTGGCGAGTGTAGCCGATGACGATGGGCTTGCCGGTGGTGCCGGACGAAGCGTGCAGGCGCACGATATCGTCGAGCGGCACGGCGGCCAGACCATACGGGTAGGTGTCGCGCAGCACCTTTTTGTCGGTAAAGGGCAAGCGCCGCACATCATCGAGCGTACGCACGTCCTGCGGCGCAAGGCCGAATTCCTTGAAACGCTCCCGATACCAGGGCACCCGCTCGTACGTCCAGGCGAGCTGTTTGCGCAGTTTGTCCAGCTGAATGGCGCAAATGCGCTCGCGCGAGGCAGTTTCGATTTCGGGCTCGAAAAAATTCCCTTGCTGCCGATCCGTCATTTTGTCGATCCGGATTTCAATTTCAATTTCAATTTCAAATACTCGCCGCAATCTCTTTCTGCGAAACGAGCTCGACCGGCTGACCATGCAACGCGGCTTCGGCGGAGGCAATGTCGTCGACGTGAATCGCAATGAAAGTGGAAATCAGGGAATAGCTGTAGAGCACGTTGAGCCCCGCATCGGCAATGACACCCATGACACGCGCCAGCTCTCCCGGCTGATCGGGCAGGCGGATGCACAAAATGTCGGATTGCGTGGCGGCATAACCCTGTGCGCGCAACACATCGAGCGCCTCGGCAGGTTTATCCAGAATGAACCGCGCGATGCCGTAGTCGCCCGTGTCGGACACCGAATAACCGCGCACGTCGATGCCTGCCGCCTCGAACGCGCCCAGCACATGCTTCAGGTGTCCCGGCTGGTTTTCCTGAAAAACGCTGACCTGTGAAACCGCCATGACCGTGTCAATCTCCAGCCGCATCCGCAATAGGCGCGCGGCAACCTGTAAAAGTTGAAAAATGCGGATTTTACCGGAATTCCGCCGCGCTCATTCCGGAGCCGTCTTTTTCCAGTACCCGTTGCCGATCCAGGCGGCGGCCCCCCGCTTCAGCCAGAGCATGAGGCTATACACGAGCCAGAGCGTCCACGCCGGCATGAGCAGACGATAGATCCATATCGGCAGACTGAATACTTCGCCGGAAGGCAATATGCCGGGGCTTGAATCGACGAACCAGTTCAACTGGATGGCGCTGGAGCCGTAGCCGCGAATATCCATCTCGGGCACGCCGAGCAACCCGGACGAAATCGCGCTGATAAGCACCGCCGCGAGCACGACGGTCAGCGCTGCAATGCCCCCCTGCATGGCGTTGAACTTCACGGCCGGCCAAGCCGCGCAGGCCGTCGAGCGCACGCGCCATTCGAGGACGAACAGCCAGAGCACGACCAGCAGCAGCGCTGCCCAGGAGAAGGTGGAAAATCCAAGCACGAGCAAGAGCCATTGCCGCCCGCTCAACGCCGTCCGGCCGGAGCGCATCAACAGGAAAGCGATGAGCAGCGCCGCCGCCAGCTCGCACCAGTACAGCACCGAGGGGCCGACGAGCGGGCCGCGTGTGTCCAGCACCCAGCGCTGTTCATCCAGACGAACACGCAAATCGACATTGGCGGCGGGCATGCCGAGGTCGATCGCCGGAGTCGCGGCCATCCACCCGGCCTCGCCATGCTGACGCAGTACGAGCGTGTAAGACTGCATGCCCGGTGCAACCGGCAGGCTCAACGCGCCGCCCCGCACCTGCACATTCAAAACAGCGCCGGAGCGGCGAGCCTCGATCAGCTCGATGCCCTGCGGCAAGACGAGGCGCTGCTCGCCGCCCTGACTCGCCCGCAGCGCAAACGTCAGCACATGGTCGCTGGCGTGCCGCCCGATGCGGCTTTCCAGCCGCACCCGGTCGATGGCCTGCGTGCTGCCCTCGGTCTTGACCGGCTGGGACAACTTGAGCACGAGCCTTTCGCCAGGCAAGGGATGAAACTCGAAAACAACGCCGTTGCCGCCCGTCTCGGGGGGCAGCGTCACCGGCACGCCCTTGTCCCATTCCAGATGCCATGCGGGACTCACCGACACGCGCCACGTCTCCGCGCGTTCCGGCAAAGGCGGCGCAATCAGTTCGATCGTGCGCTTCTTGTCGAGCAGCGATGTCCAGAATGCCGCGCCCGCATTGCCTGAAAATACCGCCAGCGCCTGCCCGTCCTGCACTTTCACGCCGGGCGTGGTGACGTGCTCGCCAGGCAGCAAGGGCACCGGGAAAGTGAAACCGCCCTCCGCGGGCGCGACGCGGACGACCCGTGTTTCGATGCTCCAATCCAGCCCGAAATCGAAATCCCGCCGCACCTGCACGTAAGGCGGAAATTCCTGCGCCGCGCGCACGCTTGCCCCGTCATCGCCTTCCGTCCCGGTGGCGATGCGGGAAAAATTCAGCGTCTCGCTCAACAGGCGGCCCTCGTCGATGCCTTCGACCCGCCAGCCTTGCCCGACGAAGCCGACCCGCGCGGGCGGCAACGGGAAACCGAGCGCAGCGGTATCGCTCCCCAGCGCGTATTCGATCCGGATGCGATGCACCCCGCGCGACAAGGCGACATAACTGTTGCCTCCAACGCGCAGCACGGGACGCACTGCGCCATCGACGCGCACGTTGCGCAAGGCCGAACGTTCGTCCGGCTCCGGCAGCGCCAGCGATGCTGGAGCCTCGACGTGCACGGCGAGCGTCACCCGCAGGGCTTGTGATCCGGCATCGATGCGGGCTTCGGACACGTCGATGCAATGCGGCGCGCAGGCGGGCGCTTCGAGCAGACGCGCCTTGAATTCCTCCAGCAGCGCAGGCGGCGGATATGCCGCATCGGAATTGGCGGCGGCAACGGGCGATGGAGACAACGCCACGGCGAACAGCGCCAGCCCCACGCCCACCGCGAGCGCTAGCGGCGCGGCGGGCGGTGTCACCGCCAGACTTTGATGTTCCGCGCCGCGCGGCGGCGAGTCTGGCTGCGAACCCAGCGGGAAAACCGTGCGGAACAGGCGCACGGCGAGTATGCCGAGCAGCGCCAGCATCGCCAGCCGCACCAGGCGCGTCAGCCAGGGCGGGCTGATCAGGAAATACACATTGCGCGTCTCCGTGACCGGCCCCGACCAGTGCAGCCGGTATTGCCGCCCCAGATCCCAGGCCGGCTCGCCGCCGCCGGTCTGCGTCACCGTGGATTGAGCGTAACGCTGTAACGGGTAGGCTGCACTCAGGCCCAGTCTGGATTGCGGTTTGAGCGCCTTTTTCCGAAGCGGGGCGAGCACCGAATCGGCCTCCATATTCGGCGCTATCACCGACGGCGCGGGCGCAGGTTCCGGGGCACTTTCCGCATCGGAAAATTGCTCCGCCACCTCGGACGCCACCACATTGTGTGCCGCCACATCGAGACCCCGCGCGGCGTCACGGCGGACGAGCGCCCCGCCATCGCTGCCTTCGAGTTGCGGATAGAGCACGTAACCAAGCTGCATCGACGCGAATGCCGCCGTCGTCGCCAGGAAACACACCAGGGCCAACCATTGTCCGTACCGCAGCGGCCGGCGGACCCGGCCGTTCGGCAGCGCGCGGTGCAACAAGGCAAGCGTCACGACCGCGGCAAAAGAGAGCACCGGCGCAAACGGCTCGGTCGCCGCCAAGATCAGATAGACGCTCGCAACGATGCCGCCCATCGCGCCAAGCAGCCGCCAGGCCAGCAGCGCGAACAAGGCGACAAAGAAAAGATCGAATACCGTCCAGCGTTCCATCCAGACATTGGACGAGACGGCATCCGCGCCCGGAACCGCGAGCAGCCAGTAACCATAAGGCAAGTGCAGCGTGGCTTCGACGCTGTCGAACGACTGATGCCAGCCGGTGACGGGAACGCGCGAGAACGGCCCCGCCGCCAGACGTACACCGGCATTGAGCGTGACCTCTTTCTGCCGCCATTCGACACCGCTCAAACGTTCGTTGGCGCCATGCGTGACCAGCAGCGCCGAAGTATCGCCGCCGCCCGGCGTGGGTGCGATCTCGGCGCCCCCTCGCAGCGCGCGGCTGTCGGCGCGCTCCAGCGTATAAGGCTTGGCCACATCGAAACGCCATTCCTGCCGCATATCACCTTCGATGCGGTCACGGGCAAAAAAACCATCGCCGGAAAAATCCAGCCACATCTCGCGCTGCAAGGTCAAACGTTGGTTGTCGAGCTCGCCCTGCCCGCGAGAATGTTGCTCGATGTCGAATTTGGCCTCCACGCCCACCGCGAACGCGGGCAGCAGCGCCCAATCGTCCGGCACGCCAGCCTGACGTGGATCGACGGCGCTCACCCCGCCCGCTTTACCGGGAATCACGGCCGTGGCGCGCAGGGACGGCGCCGCCTCGTAGCTCCACACTTCCTGCATCCGCCCTTGTCCCAGTTTCGGCACGACACTCTGCAAAGGTTCGTCCAGGCGCGCTTCGATTTCGACCGTCGCTTGTCCGGGCACAGCCTGTACCCGCAAACGCCCATCCTGATCGAGGCGCGCCGCCCAGGGCGAAACGAGCCGCACCGGGACGAAATGCGCCGGAAGCATGTCCGGCACACTCAGCTCCCGCGCCTTGCCCGACACCTTGAAACGCACCCGTGTCGAGAGCCGCGCCGGGATACCGTCGCTCAATTTGCGATAGATCTGGTAATCGACGCTGTCCTCGGCGCGTTCAGGTCCCGGCTCGCTTGCCGCGCTGCCAATGTCGAGCACATTGCCCCGCCGCGCCGGGGCAGGCAGGGCAAGGCCATCGATCGTGAGCGAAACGAGCGCCACACTGGCGGGCACCGCCAATGTCCGGGGGCGTTCCTGCCACGGAATGAAGCCGCCCACCGTATGCCTGCCGGGCAGCAGCCACACGATCGGCATGCCGCCGCGCTCCAGCACCGGGTGTACCTCACCGTCGACCGTCACCTGCTCCGGCCAGTGTTCGCGGCTCCCGGGCAAGCCAGCGGCGCTGCGCCGCTGGATCTCCCAGACTTGATCGAAGCGCACGCCCGCGTTGCTCATGCTCAGCTTCAAGTCGCCGGGCCAGGCACAAAAATCGGGACGATGCGCGCCGGCCACTTCGGGACACAGCCAATCTTCCCGTCCGCGCAAAACCCAAGCCTTCCAGGGCTTGAGCGCTTCCGGGATGTCGCCGCCCGTTTGTTGCAGCAGCGCTTGCGCAGCGGGCGCGGACTTTCCGGCTTTCATCGCCGCGGTGATGGCGGGCTTTGCAGCCGCCGCCCGCGGGCGCGCCTGAACATCGCTGCCCCACAGGAACACTGCGAGCGCAACCATCCAAAGCAGCCTCGCCATCCATTCCGTTTTTCTCGCAAAACGGCACATGCCCTTGTCCGCCCGTTAGATCGTCGCCGAAACAAGGCGTGATGCTAACAACAAAACCTTGCGCGAACAAATCTCGTATATATGCAAAATATAAATTCTGGTGAGAACCATGCGGGACAGCGGATAAAAAAACGGCATCCGAAGATGCCGTTTTTTATCCTGGAACGCCGGTAAGTATCAGAGACGTTCGTAGATGGTGGCGATGCCCTGCCCGCCGCCGATACACATCGTCGCGAGGCCGTAGCGGGCATTGCGACGCTGCATTTCGTGCAGCAGCTTGGTGGTGATGACGCTGCCGGTGGCGCTCACCGGGTGGCCGAGGGCGATGGCGCCGCCGTTCGGGTTGGTCTTGACCGGGTCGAGCCCAAGCACCTTGGCAACGGTCAGCGATTGCGCGGCGAAGGCTTCGTTCGATTCGATCACATCGATCTGGTCGAGCGTCAGGCCAGCGCGCTTCAGGGCCAGTTGAGTGGCGGGGATCGGGCCTTCTCCCATCACATCGTTGGGCACCCCCGCGATGCCGTAGGAAACCAGACGCGCAATCGGCTTGTAGCCCGCGGCGGAAGCCTTGGAGGCGTCGGCCAGCACGAGGAAGGCTGCGGCGTCATTCACGCCGGAAGCGTTGCCCGCCGTGACGGTGCCGTCCTTTTTGAAGGCGGGACGCATCTTGGCGAGGGATTCCAGCGTGGTGCCGGGTTTCGGATGCTCGTCGGTATCGAACACCACCTCGCCCTTGCGGCTCTTGAGGGTGATCGGGACGATCTGGCCCTTGAAATAACCGGCTTCGAGCGCGGCGGCGGCGCGCTTTTGCGATTCCAGCGCGAACTGGTCTTGCTGTTCGCGGGTGATGCCATATTTGACCGCGAGGTTTTCAGCGGTGATCCCCATGTGCCCGACGCCGAACGGGTCGGTGATGACCGACACCATCGCATCGACCGCGGCGGTATCGCCCATGCGCGCGCCAAAGCGCAGCGAAGGCAGCAGATAGGCGGCGCGCGACATCACTTCCACCCCGCCCGCGAGCGCGAAATCGGCATCGCCCAGGATGATGGCATGGGCCGACGACACGATAGCCTGTATCGCGGAGCCGCACAGACGGTTGACCGCAAACGCGACCGAACTCATCGGCAAACCACCCTGAATGGTTGCGACGCGCGCGACATACGGGTAGCGCGTCTCTGTCGGCATGATGTTGCCCACGGCGGCGTAGGAAATTTCTTTCGGATCGACGCCGGAACGGGCGATAGTCTCCTTGATGATCAGGGCACCCAGTTCGGCAGGCTCCAGATCCTTCAGGGAACCGCCATACACGCCCACCGCAGAACGGGCGGCGCTCAAGACAACGATTTCACGATCAGCCATCGGCTTCTCCTCTTCTCTCGTTAAGTAGATTTACTTGCCCAGAACGACAGCAATCGTCGTCAAGGCGAGTACGGCCAGACACACGATCAACGCTCGCCAGACGAGCCCGACCGTAGCCTGCATGTCGCCGACGCCAGCCTTTTCGCCAACGCCGACCTCAAGATTCTCCACACCCTGGTTCTCCGCGCCCCGGTTCTCCGCGCCCTCTCCGGCCGGGACGCTGCCCTGCCCCAGCTTCAAACCGAGTGCGCCCGCACCGGCGCAAACCAGTACGGCATTGCCGCGCTCCGGCCACAGCACCGACTGCGCGCGCCAGCAAAACACAGCATCCTCGAAATTGCCGCCGATGGCGAACAGGATCGCCGTCATGCGCGCGGGCAGCCAGTCGATGAGCATGAACGCCTGCCGCGAGAACCTGCCGAAATTTCCAAGCACGCCCGCTTCGACGGGCGGCGGTTCGTCGCGCCGCTCGCCGCCGCCCCACTCGTCGTGGAGAAAGCGCGCCAGCCGGTACATCACCGCCCCGCAGGGACCGAGCACCATGAACCAGAACACCGCGCCGAACACGCAGCGGTGCGCCGACACCAGCGCCTGCTCGATGGCCAGCCGCGCCACTTCGTCGGCATCGGCATCGTCATATTGTCCGCCCCGCCATCTGGTGAGCAGCTCGCGCGCGCAGCCGAGCTCCTGCGTGCGCAGGGATAAATGGATGTTGGTAAAATAGTGGCTTTCGTGGCGAAACCCCAGGGTGAGGTAGAGCACCAAAATGCCGAACACCGCGGCGAGCAAGCCAGGAAGCAACGAGTCGATGAGCGCGACGACAAGCGCGCCGCCCGCCACCAGCAAGGCCCAGCCCAATTGTTCGCCGCCTCGCTTCGGCAGCGCGCCGGCAAGTGTGCGCAGGGGGCCCAGGACGACCTGATCCACCGGCAGGGGCCGCAATTGTTCAAGCAGCAAAACGACGATCAGCGAGAGAAGTTTCATACGCTAACTGGAATCACCGAAAGCGAATGCCCATTTTTGCCGGACATTCGGCGGGGGAATTGCGCAGGGTACCACAAAAGCATGCCCCTCCGAGAGGCTCCCGCGCGACCGAAATGCAATGCATCACCTCCGGCGTGCGAAACACTTCAATGCGCCGGCGGCGCGAAGCCGGACACCTGATCTGCCCCGCCGGAGAAGAAATGCTTCTCCATCTGCTCGGACAAGTATTGGCGCGCGCGCAAATCCATGAGATTGAGGCGGTTTTCGTTGATCAGCATGGTCTGGTAGCGCACCCATTGCTGCCACGCTTCCTTCGAGACGTTCTCGAAGATGCGCTTGCCCAGTTCGCCGGGGACCGGCGGGCGCTCCAGCCCTTCGGCCTCACGCCCCAGCTTCACGCAATCGACCATATGGGTCATCGTTTGTATCCTCTCGTCTTGGGGGTCATCGGTTCTCGAAGCCGCGAGTTTTCGAGGCCACAAGTTTTCGAAGCCGCGAAGTTTTCGAAGCCGCGAGTTTTCGAAGCCGCGTATTCTAGCCGCTCAAAGCGTTTTGACGAACACTTTGGAGCGGCGTTGCAGGTTATACAACTCGCGTTTTTTCTCCGGCAGCGCCTCAGGGCCGATTTCGCTGAAACCACGCTCGCGGAACCAATGCGCCGTGCGCGTAGTGAGCACGAACAACCGCTCCAGCCCGTCGCGGCACGCCCGCCGTTCGATTCGCCGCATCAACTGCGCGCCCAACCCCGTGCGGCGATATTCGGGCCGCACGGCAAGGCAGGCGAGCTCGGCGGCGTTGTCCTCGGAAAACGGATAAAGCGCCGCGCAGCCAACCAGCATGTTGTCGTACTCGACCACCGTAAAGCGGTCGATTTCGCGCTCCAGCAACTCGCGTCCGCGCCGCACCAGCGCACCGTCGGCCTCCAGCGGCGAAATCAGCGCCACCAGCGCGCCCACATCCTCGTGCGTGGCCTCGCGCAGCCGGAACAGCGGATCGCGCGCCACCACCGTGCCCACACCCGCCGGCGTGAAAAATTCCAGCAACAGCGCGCCGTCCCGGTCGCGGTCGACGAGGTGGCAGCGCGCCACCTCATTTTTCACGGCGCGGATCGCGCACGGCAAATACAGATGCAGATCCTCGGTCAGCCCCTCGTTGGCATCGACATGTTGCTGCGCCTCGTCCGCCGTCACCGACTCGATCAACTTGCCGTCGCCATCCAGCAGCCCCGGCGCATCGCACAAATAGATGAGTTTCTCGGCATTGACGGCGATCGCCACCGCCTCCGCCACCTCCTCCATCGCCATGTTGAAAATCTCCCCCGTCGGAGACATGCCAAGCGGCGTGATGAGCACCACGTTCTGCTGGTCGAGATCGGCGTTGATTTCTTCCGCGATCACCTTCCTGACCGCGCCCGTGTATTGATAATCGACGCCATCGAGCACACCCACCGGCCGCGCGGTGATGAAGTTGCCGCCCGTCACCCGCATGTAGCCGCCCGCCATCGGCGTGTTTGGCAGCCCTTGCGAGAGCAGCGCCTCCAGCTCGAAGCGCGTCACCGCCATCGCCACCTTGACGCACTCCATCGTCGCCGTATCGGTGATGCGCAGCCCGTTGTGAAATTTCGATTCCAGCCCGCGCCGCGCCACTTCCGCATCGATCTGCGGCCGCGCGCCATGCACCAGCACCAGCCGGATGCCGAGCGCCGCAAGCAGATTGCAATCGTAGGCAAGGCTTTGCGCCAGCGGCCCGGCGGCCACCTCGCCCCCGAAGCCGACCACGAAAGTCTTGCCGCGAAATGCATGGATATACGGCGCCGCGCCGCGCACCCAGGCAACGAAATGCGCCGTGGAATTGAAGCGCCGGGGGTCGAAGCGCCGGGGATCGCCCCCCGGCGCGGCGGCGCCGGAAAAGGCATCTGTCTGTGGCTGTGCGCCGGATTCCGGGGCAAGGTCGGTGCTCAAGGCGTCACCTTTTCGCGTGGGGTTGCATCGAAGACGCGTGATTCTAGCGGATATCCGCCCTTTCCCACAGGAACGGCTCTTTTGCGGCAGGGTAATCGCATGAACACCCCTTTGCCGCTTCGCCCCTCCGTCACGCGGCTTCGCCGCGCGGTGCCAGCCTCTCATGCCGTCTCTACACCGTCCCGCGCAAAGGTAGCATCGAGGGGAGACGATCCCCTGCCCGGCAAGCGAGCCAAGTTCGTTCGTTTGAAAAATGCCGTCCCGGCTCAAATCGCGCCATCCACGCCCCTCGGCAAAATACGCACCACGGGCATCGAAGACGCCATCGCCGTTGCAAAGCGGCATTATTGATTTGCTCAAATCCGCTCGAACCGGGTAGATGATCGCCAGCAACACCTGCATTGATGGAATTTGCCACAAATCCAGCGATAGCATTAAGATCAGCCATGACCCATTTCCTGTGTGGTTGAACGATCAAGACGGACTAATTATCCAAACACAAAATCCAAAGGCAGCAAAGACAGGAATAATTTTCACCAAAAAGAGCGCGGAAAATTTATTTATTTTAGGGTCTTAGGAAGCGTCCAGCGGCGCTTCAGTTCATCTGCCATCGCCATCTTTCCAGAAAGCCGCTACACCTCGGCAGCTCCAACACTATCGTCATTGCATGCGCCACAGTACGGCGCGCACGCCGGAAGCGCTCCGCTTGCCATCAATGCATCACCCTATCCGTAAAACGATCACCATCCAATTCAATTCACACCACCCCGGATTTCACTGAAACGGCAGTGCGTCGTGACATCGCACGCAATCCGGAAAATACGCATCGTAGGCACACAAATCATTATAGTCATGCGCCAATTTCAGGGAGGGGTCGAAATTCACGCCCACCCGCCCGCGGCGGCCGCCACGATATTCGTCTGGTGGGGGCGCCACGATGATGTCCGAGGGGCCGATAACAAGGCCCATTCATGTTTGCCAATATTTCGACAATTGTGCAATAACCGGCAAAACGATCATGAATATAATGGTCGCACGCCAAGAAAGTCCTCGCCATTATGTCCCTCCAGGAAATCCATCTCCCCAAGTTTCCCGAATGCTGGGAGAGCTGCGGCAACTGCGGGCAAGGCGAGGTTTTCGTCCTCGAACTGCTCGTGCGCCCCGGCAGCCGCATTGCGCGGGAGGACACGATTCTGATTCTCGAAACCGGCAAAGTTGCGCTGGACATCCCCTCGCCTTTCGCGGGCGTCGTGCGGGCGGTGCACGTCGAGGAAAGCGAGGTCGTTGAGGAAGGCGTGTTGTTGGCGACGGTGGACGTCGGGGATAGATAGGCTGTGGATAGATCGATCAGGCAGACGAAGCCGCTGCCCGATGAACGTATCGAATGGCGCGTGAGCACGCCATTTTCAATGCGCTTCGTCCCAGTTCCGCCCCACACCCACGTCTACCCGCAGCGGCACGGCCAGATCCGCCACACACGCCATCAACCGCGGCAGTTCCTGGCGTAAAAGGCCGATTTCCGCATCGGGCGCTTCGAGTACCAGTTCGTCGTGCACTTGTAGCACCAGCTTCGAGTGCAAGCCCTCGTCGCACAGCCAGCGATGCACAGCGATCATCGCTTTCTTGATGAGATCAGCGGCGCTGCCCTGCATCGGCGCATTGATCGCGGCGCGCTCCACCGCCTGACGGCGCACAAACTGGCGGGCGGAGATCTCCGGCAGGTGCAGGCGGCGGCCAAAAACGGTTTCGACGTAGCCTTGCCTGTGCGCGACGGATTTCACACGTTCCATGTAGGCGGCCACCCCCGGATAGCGCGCGAAATAACGCTCGATCCAGTCCTGCGCGGATTTGCGGTCGATGCCGAGCGTGCGGGCGAGGCCGTGCGCGCTCATGCCGTAGATCAGCCCGAAGTTGATGACTTTGGCGTAGCGGCGCTGTTCGGCGTTCACGGCGTCGGGGCCGACCCCGAAAACTTCGGCGGCGGTGGCACGGTGTACGTCCTCGCCGCGCGCGAAAGCATCGAGCAGGCGCGGGTCCTGCGACAGATGCGCCATGATGCGCAATTCGATCTGCGAATAGTCGGCGGAGACGATGCTGCTGCCCGTCGGCGCGATGAAGGCGGCGCGGATGCGGCGGCCTTCTGCCGTGCGCACCGGGATGTTTTGCAGGTTGGGATCGGAGCTCGCCAGCCGGCCGGTCACGGCGGTGGCCTGTGAAAAGCTGGTGTGTACGCGGCCTGTGCGCGGATTGACCATCCGCGGCAATTTGTCGGCGTAGGTGCTTTTCAGCTTGGCAAGACCGCGGTGTTCGAGCAGCAGCTTGGGCAGCGGGTAATCTTCGGCCAGTTCGCTCAAGACGTCCTCGTTGGTCGAAGGCTGGCCGGTGGCGGTTTTCCTGAGCACCGGCAGGCCGAGGCGTCCGAACAGGATTTCACCCAATTGCTTGGGCGAGCCGAGGTTGAACGTCTCGCCCGCCAAAGTGTGGACCTCGCGCTCCAGCACCATCAGGCGGCGGCCCAGCTCGTCGCTCTGCTGCGCGAGCAGAAACGGATCGATGAGCACGCCGGTGCGCTCGACTTCCAGCAGCACGGCAAGCGTCGGCATTTCGACGTCGCGGTAGAGCGCGGCGAGCGCGGGCGTGGCTTCCACCTGCGGCCACAATTTCCCGTGCAGGCGCAGGGTGACGTCGGCATCTTCGGCGGCATAGCGGGTGGCGGTATCCAGCGCCACTTCGTCGAAACCAATCTTTTTCGCGCCCGTGCCGCACACGTCCGTGTAGGGAAGGGTGGCCAGCCCCAGATGGCGGCGGGCGAGCGCGTCCATGTCGTGCGCGCGGTCGCTTTCCAGGATGTAGGACTGGAGCAGCGTGTCGTGGACAATGCCGCGCAGGGTGAGGCCATGGTTGGCGAAAACGTGCGCGTCGTACTTGATGTTCTGGCCAAGTTTGGCGTGCGCCGCCGATTCCAGCCAGGGCTGGAGCCGCGCCAACGCCTCGTCGAACGGCAACTGTTCGGGCGTTTGCACTCCGCGATGCGCAAGCGGCAGATAGAACGCCTCGCCCGGTTCGATGGCAAACGAGATGCCCACCAGATGCGCCGCCATCGGGTCGAGCGAGGTGGTTTCGGTATCGAGCGCAACGAGCGGCGCGCACTCCAGCCTGGCGAGCAGCGCCTCGAAAGAGGGCCAATCGACGAGCGCGCGGTAGCGCGAGCGATCCGGCGCGCAGGCGGGCGCGGCTTCGTCATCCGGGCGATCGAAACGGCGCGCGAGTCCGTCCGGTTCGCTCGCGGCGCGCGGCCGCGGCGCGGCGGCGGGCGGGGATTCGCTCGCGGCCATATCGCGCAACCAGCTTTTGAATTCGAGCCGTTCGTAGAGCGCCGCGCACGCGGCCCGGTCCGGCGCGCGCAGGGCGAGATCGTCCAGCGTCACCGGCAGCGCCACATCGGTTGCCACCGTCACCAGCTTGCGGCCCAGGGGCAAGAAATCGAGATGACGGCGCAGATTTTCGCCCACCTTGCCGCCCACTTCGTCCGCGTGCGCCACGAGGCCGTCCAGACTGCCGTACTCGGCCAGCCACTTCGCGGCGGTCTTGGGACCGCATTTCTCCACACCGGGCACGTTATCCACGACATCGCCCACCAGCGCGAGGAAATCGACGATGCGCGCGGGCGGCACACCGAACTTGGCCACAACCCCCGCCTCGTCCAGCGTCTCCTCGCTCATGGTGTTGACCCAGCGCACGCCGGGGCGCACGAGTTGGGTGAGATCCTTGTCGCCGGTGGAAATCACCACTTCCCAACCGCGCTCGCTCGCCTGTTGCACGAGCGTGCCGATCACATCGTCGGCCTCCACCCCCGCCACCGACAGCAGCGGCCAGCCTTCCGCCCGCACCACCTCGTGCAGCGGCGCGATCTGCGCCACGAGCTCGTCGGGCATCGGCGGACGCTGCGCTTTGTACGGCGGATACCATTCGTCCCGAAACGTCGGCCCCTTCGCATCGAACACGCAAGCGCGGTACTCCGCCTTGTAGTCCCCCGCCAGCCGACGTAGCATCGACACCACACCCCGAATCGCCCCCGTCGGCTCACCACCCGATGTACGCAGGTCGGGCAGCGCGTGAAAAGCGCGATAAAGATAGCTGGAGCCATCGACGAGCAGCAGGGTGGTCATTTGCGGGGTTCCTTTTTTAGTTGCGTCAACCATTGCCACCCTTTGTTCGCCAGCCGGTCACGCGGGTTCCGGCCGTTGGGTTTGTCTGGTTGCGTCATCTCAACACATTTTCCAGTATTTGGCGCCGTGGACGTCGATCTGTTTCAAACCCTCGAATGCATCGCCTTCGCCCCATTGCCTTCGCCTCATCGAAACGCTCCGCCTTGTCGTCCCTCGCCAGCCGACGTAGCATCGGAGCATCGCCGATCAGGAAAACAACAACAGACCCATGAGCATGAAAGAAAAAATACCGCTTAGCGTGGCTGCCGCCATGCAGCATTACAACGGGCGCGAATCGTGGCGAATCTTCGGGATCATGGCAGAGTTCGTGGAGGCGACCGAACGGCTCAGCGCCATCCGGCCGGCGGTATCGATCTTTGGCAGCGCGCGCATTGCGCAGGATCATCCGTATTACGCACTGGCCGAACGCATCGCGCGGTTGCTGTCGGATGCGGGCTTCGCTGTGATCTCCGGGGGCGGGCCGGGCATCATGGAGGCGGCGAACAAAGGGGCATTCCGGGGGAAAAGCCCTTCCGTGGGATTGAACATCCAGTTGCCGATGGAGCAAAAATCCAACGCTTTTCAGGACATTTCGCAGACGTTCCAGCATTTTTTTGCGCGCAAGTTCATGTTCGTGAAATGCGCGAGCGCCTACGTGGTGATGCCCGGCGGCTTCGGCACGCTGGACGAGCTGCTCGAAGCAATGACGCTGGTGCAGACGAAGAAAAGCCGCCAAATTCCGATCATCCTCGTGCATGGCCCGTTCTGGCGCGGGCTGCTCGACTGGTTCGCGGACCGGCTCGTGACCGAACGCATGATCGAGCGTGAGGATCTCGATCTGATCCAGATCATCGACGAGCCGGAGTCCGTGGTCGAGGCAATTTTCAAACACTACGAGACGCGTGGCTTCATGCCCTTGCCAGAGGAGCATGAAATCATGCTTAATCTGTAAGCGTGAATTCGTCACACATCCCACCGGAGAAGCCACCATGCGTCCTACCCTGCTTGCCACCGTCGTTTTCTGCGCCGGTTTGCTGGCCGCCCCGGCGCTCCATGCCGAGGAAGCGGCGCCCGCCCTGGAGCCGTTGGACGAAGAATTGCCGCAGGTCACTATCGTTGCGCGCGGCGAGGACACCGTCACCGAATTCCGCCTGCGCGGAAAGCTTTATCTGATCAAGGTCACGCGGCCCAACGGGGCCGTCTACCATCTGGTCGACCGCGAAGGCCGCGGGCAGTGGATCCGCGACGACAACGCCCCCGGACTGGCGATACCAAACTGGGTGCTCACCAGTTGGTGAGTTGCGCCCGTGTCGGTATTTACCCTGCCCACCGAGGAAGCACTGACACGCTGGGTGGGAGGTTATGCCATCGGCCATCTGCTCGAAGCCAGGGGCATCGCGGGCGGCGTGCAGAACAGCAATTTTTTTGTCACCACCACGCTGGGCCGCTACGTCCTGACACTGTTCGAGGAGCTCTCGCGCGCCGAACTGCCTTACTACCTGCATCTGATGGCGCATCTGGCCCGCCACGGATTGCCGGTGCCCGCCCCCATCGCCAACCGCGACAACGAGTATCTGGGCACGCTGGCGGACAAGCCGGCGGTGCTGGTGTCGCGCCTGCCCGGTGCATCCGTGCTGGCGCCGTCCCCGGCGCATTGCACGCGCGTCGGCGCGATGCTCGCCGGGTTGCATCTGGCCGGACTCGCCTACGGGCGACGGCAGCCCAATCCACGCGGCCCGCAGTGGCGGACGAAAACCGCTGCGCGCGTACGCCCTGATCTGCCAGAGAACGACGCCGCGCTGCTCGATGCAGAATTGCGCTTTCAGGAAAGCGTCGATCTCGCGTGCCTGCCCGCAGGGGCGATCCACGGCGACCTGTTCCGCGACAACGTGCTCTGGGTGGATGAATGCATCGGCGGGGTGATCGACTTCTATTTCGCGGGATACGACGCCCTGCTCTACGATGTGGCCGTCACCGTCAATGACTGGTGCGCCGCGCCCGGCGGCGGGCTGGATGAGGAACGTACGCGCGCCCTGCTCATCGCCTATCATGCCGCGCGCCCGTTTACCCCGGACGAACGCGCCGCATGGCCCGCGATGCTGCGCGCGGCGGCGCTGCGCTTCTGGCTCTCGCGCGCCGCCGATCTTTATTCGCCGCGTGCAGGCGAGATGGTGCTGGTGAAAGATCCGGGCGAATTCCGCGATATCCTGCGTCAACGCGCACAATACGTTTTTTCTTTACCCGGTTCCGACTCCGAGCAATGACCCCCGCCCAACCGAAACTCGCCGTTCCCCAAAGAAGCCGCGCCCTGCGCGCGGAACACCGGACGTTGCGCATCAGGCGCATGCCCGCGCGCTACGGATGGCACTGGCTGATCGAGGGGCTCGCATTGTGGCTGCGCGCGCCGGTATTCCTGACTTTTCTCACCCTGGGGTTCTTGCTGACAACCCTGGTGCCGTGCGCCATCCCCTTTATTTTCTCCGCGCCCCCCGACAAGGCATGGATTGACAACGTCATCGCCAACGTCGGGATACTCATCAGTCTGGTCTTGTATCCGGGCATGTTCCTGAGCCTCGTCAACGGCTGCCGCGCCATCGACCGCAAACGGCGACTGAGTCCGGGACTGCTGTTTTCGGGATTTCGGCGCCGCCCCTTTGAACTGATGCTCGCGGGTCTTTGCAATCTCGTCGCCTGGAACGCCATCCTGCTGCTCTCCTATCCGATCGACGACGGCATATTGTGGAGATTATTCTCGCAAGCCATCATAGACCCGCTCAGCCTGAACACGATTCAGGTCAGGGCCGCGCTTGCCGTATTCGGCATTTTGTTGCTGCTATGGGGGATGGCTTGCCTCTATACGCCGCAGATCATCGGCTGGTGGCGCCTGTCCGTCACGCAGGCTTTCATCACCAGTTTCAAGGGATGCCTGCGCAACTGGCTGCCATTGCTTGTCTACGCCCTTTGCTACGGCATTTTCATCGTGAGCCTGGCGCCGCTGGTGATCAATTTCATCGCCATCACCACGGAAGGGCTCGGCATCCTCGCCTGTTTTGCCTATCTGTTAGTCATACTCCCGGTGGTATTCGCAAGTTTCTACGTCGCCGCGCGCGACATCTATGGTTTCCCGCGACGAAGAAGACATCACCATCACGCGAGGCAAACGCCCCGGACAATTGAAAACACCGAGGAAACCGCAGCAACGATGAATCCTTCGGAGTAATCCGTCATAGTCCTTCGGCCACTCCCGCGAATATACTGTTCTCCAACCACCCCTCATTGCAGCACGAATGAATACACCCTCACTGGAAAAGCTCGTCGTCGACGCCCTCGAAGATGTCAAGGCGCGCGACATTGAAGTCATCGATACCACCTTGCTCAGTTCGCAGTTCGAGCGCATCGTCGTCGCCAGCGGCGACTCTGGCCGCCAGACACGGGCACTGGCCCACAGCGTGCTCAGCCACGTGCGCGCGGCGGGCGGCAAGGTGCTCGGCATCGAAGGTGAAGAGAACGGCGAATGGGTGTTGGTGGATTTAGGGGAAATCGTTGTCCATGTCATGCAACCGGCCATCCGCGCCTATTACCGCCTCGAAGAGCTGTGGAGCACGACCCCGGCCCCCCGCGCTGCCTTGGCGCGCGCGGCAGGAGCGTAGGAGAAGCGGCGTGAAACTCATCGTCGTCGCCGTCGGCCACCGCATGCCCGCGTGGGTGGAGGCCGGTTTCGACGACTATGCCCGCCGCATGCCGCGCGAGTTGTCACTCGAACTGATCGAGGTCAAGGCCGAGTCCCGCAATTCGGGCAAGAGTGCCGGTGTGATGATGGAAGCCGAAGCCACCCGTGTCGAAACTGCTCTGCCGGCGCGCTGCCGCAGGGTGGTTCTCGATGAATGCGGGGCCGAGCTCACCAGCACGGCGCTCGCGCAACGGCTGGAACAATGGCAGCGCGACGGGGAAGACGTTGCTTTCATCGTCGGCGGCCCGGACGGGCTGGCGCCGTCGCTCAAAGCGAGCGCGCACGAAGCAATCCGCCTCTCCAGCCTCACCCTGCCCCACGCCCTCGTGCGCCCCGTGCTGGCCGAGGCGCTCTACCGGGCGTGGAGCATCACCCGCCATCATCCCTACCATCGTGAATGAGGGGGCCTCCATGACAACGGTTCCTCCACACATCTACCTGGCATCCACCAGCCCGCGCCGCCGCGACCTGCTGCGCCAGATCGGGGTCAATTTCAACGTCATCGTCTTTCGCTCCGGCGAACGCGGCATCGACGCCGATGTCGATGAAACGCCCGTACCGGATGAACCCCCCGAGCGCTACGTCGAACGCATCGCGCTCTGCAAGGCTTCCGCGGGCGTCAAGCGCCTGTTCTGGCGCAAGCTGCCCCGGCAGCCGGTGTTAGCGGCGGACACCGCCATCGAACTGGACGGAGCCATCGTCGGCAAACCCGCTGATGCCCGAGACGCCCACGCCATCTTGCTGAAACTCTCCGGGCGCGGCCATCGCGTCTACACCGCCGTGGCGATGAGCGACGGCGAGCGCACCCGCTCGATGCTCTCGTCGAGCGCCGTGCAGTTCCGCTCGCTCTCCGAGGACGACATCCGCCGCTACGTCGCCACCGGCGAGCCGCTGGACAAAGCCGGTGCTTATGGCATACAAGGCCATGCCGCCGCCTTCATCGAGGAAATACGCGGCAGCTATTCCGGTATCATGGGCCTGCCGCTGTTCGAGACGGCGGCGCTGCTGGAGGTCTTTGGCTACCCGCTGTAGACTCCGCACACCTGAAGTTTTCCCCACCACGGCGAATAATCATCCGCCCTTTTTTCCTGGGCAAATGATGACCCGCCCCGGCGGGCAGGATCGCCGAAAAACCGATGAGCCATGCGCAATGGCGGGCATTCGCCCGCATCCGCCATTACGCATTTCCCATCGGAGCGTTTCATGAGCATCGAATTTTTGCTGAATTTCACCCCGCAGGAGGTTCGGGTCGCCATCGTCGAACAAGGCGTGGTGCAGGAGTTGCACGTCGAGCGCCCGGCCAGCCGGGGCATCGTCGGCAACATCTATCTGGGCCGCGTGGTACGGGTGCTGCCGGGGATGCAATCCGCGTTCATCGACATCGGACTCGAACGCACGGCTTTCCTGCATGTGGCCGACATCTGGAGCGAGCGCCAGAATGGCGACGCCGCGCGCCCGATCGAGCGCATCCTCACCGAAGGGCAGGACATCACGGTGCAAGTCCTGAAAGATCCGATCGGCACCAAGGGCGCGCGCCTGTCGACACAGGTGAGCCTTGCCGGGCGGCTGCTCGTCTATCTGCCGCAGGACAGGCACATCGGCATCTCGCAACGTATCGGAGATGAAGGCGAGCGCGAACAGTTGCGCGAACGGCTGGGCAATCTCGTCCCCGAAGAAGAATCGGGCGGCTTCATCGTCCGCACCATGGCCGAGAACGCCAGCGACGAAGAACTCACCGCGGACATCGCCTATCTGCGCAAACTCTGGGCCGAAATCACCCACACGGCCACCGGCGTACAAGCGCCGCGCCTGCTGCACGAAGACCTGAACCTCGCACAGCGCACCCTGCGCGACCAAGTCACCAACGATACCGCTCGCATCCGCATCGATTCGCAGGAAAACTACGAAAAACTGCGCGCCTTCGCCGCCGAATACACCCCCAAAGTCCTGCCGTTGCTGGAGTCGTACAACAGCGATCGCCCGCTGTTCGAGTTGTACAACGTCGAAGGCGAAGTGCAAAAAGCGCTCGCCCGCCGCGTCGACCTCAAATCCGGCGGCTACCTCATCATCGACCAGACCGAGGCGCTGACGACCATCGATGTCAACACCGGCGGCTTCGTAGGCGCGCGCAACTTCGACGACACCATCTTCAAGACCAATCTCGAAGCGGCGCAGGCCATCGCCCGCCAACTGCGGCTCCGCAACCTCGGCGGCATCATCATCATCGACTTCATCGACATGGAAAACGCCGAGCACCGCGACATGGTGCTCGAAGAATTTCGCAAGGCGCTCGCGCACGACCACACCAAGATGAGCGTCAACGGTTTCAGCGCGCTCGGCCTCGTGGAGATGACCCGAAAACGCACGCGCGAATCGCTCGCCCACCTGTTGTGCGAACCGTGCCCCACCTGCGGCGGACGCGGCGAAATCAAGACCGCGCGCACCGTCGCCTACGAAATCCTGCGCGAAGTGCTACGCGAAGCGCGCCAGTTCAACGCCCGCGAATTTCGCGTGCTGGCCAACCCCGATGTCATCAACCTTTTCCTCGACGACGAAAATCAGTCACTGGCGGCGCTGTCGGATTTCATCACCAAAAAGATTTCACTCCACGCCGAGGCGAGTTACACACAGGAGCAGTTCGACATCGTGCTGCTGTAGGGTGCGCCGCCCGATCTCGGAAAACGCTGACCTGCGGCCGCTTTCCGAGGCCCCGCTTTCAGCCGGTTTCCTCGACGGCGTCTTCCAACCACGAACCGCCCGGCCTGAAACTGCGTTCCAGCATGCGGAATCCCCCCTCGCGCCGGCCCAGCAGCAGCGTCGATGCGCGGGTGCCGTAGTCGGGCGTGGCGATGAAAATGGGCGACAGCGCGCGCTCCCATTCCAGCGGCACGCCGCTCGAGGGCAGATCGTCATCGGCGGCGGGCGTGTGATCGGCAAGCAGGTCGAAAAAGGACTCCGGCGCGGGCAACGTCGTCAACGCGGCCGCGAAGGCGGCTTTGCCGCGCACGACTTTCGGCCAGGGCGTCTCCAGCGTGTCGTTGGAGAGCCCGTAAATGCCGGGCGCAAGCCTGCGCAGCCCCGCTTCATCGCAGTTGGAGAGAAAATAAAGCGCCCGCCGATCGCCCAGCAGCAGGTTGAACCCGCCGTATTCGCTGCCGACGAGCTGCGCGCCGTATTCAGCGGGGCCAAGCCGGCCGCGCAGATAATCCGCGATCATCCAGCCGCGCGATTTCGCGCCGAGCCGCGGCAACGATGCGCGGCGGGTGTTGGTGACGGCGGCGAAACGGCCATCGGCATGGCAAGCGAGCCAGCCGCCGCCCGCATGCAGATCGCGCCCGCCGAGGATGGCGGGATCATCGCGCCACCTTGCCAGCGGCAAAGCCGGGCGGCGATAGAACTCGTCACGGTTGGCGGCCAGAACCAGAGGAAACACCTTGTCGTGCTGCCAGGCGAAAAGAATCAGGCACATCGCAAATCGATTTCGGTGGAAATTGGGTCTTGTCCCACATGGCGTTCCCGGCCATGAATGCCGCAAAATACACGGATTGAACCTCTGGGAGCAAACATGATCGGGCGCATCTCCGGCATCTTGCTGGAAAAAAATCCGCCGCAACTCCTCGTCGAGGCGGGCGGCATCGGCTACGAGCTGGACGTGCCGATGAGCACGTTCTACGAGCTGCCCGCGTGCGGCGCGAAAGTCACCCTGCACACGCATTTCGTCATGCGCGAGGATGGACAGTTCCTGTACGGATTCGCCACGCTGGAAGAACGCAGCACGTTTCGCCAGTTGCTCAAAATTTCCGGCATCGGCGCACGCATGGCACTGGCGGTGCTCTCCGGGTTGTCGACTGGCGAGCTGGCGCGGGCCGTCGCGCTACAGGAAGTCGGCCGTCTGGTGAAAATCCCTGGGATCGGCAAGAAAACCGCCGAACGCCTGTTGCTGGAGTTGCGCGGCAAGCTCGACGCCCCCCCTGCTGCCGTGCCTGCCGGAAAAACGTCCCGGCCGGGAACGCTGGCCTCCGATGCGCGCACCGACATCCTCAACGCCCTGCTCGCGCTCGGCTACAACGAGCGCGAAGCATCGGGGGCGATGAAAGCGCTCTCCGGCGAGGAGGAAGTCGCCGCAGGCATCCGGCTGGCACTGAGGCAACTGGCCCAAGCATGAGCGCGGGAATGTCGATTTTTTTTACATATTGAAGATAATTATTTATATTTTACAATCAAATCAACGATATAAAAATCGGCACAAATGATGCTTATACATCACACGTATTCCCTGAGTTTCCATTGAAGGATTTGCCATGAAGATCAAGATCGCTCGTACGCTGGCAACGCTTGGTGCGTTGGCGTTTGCGTCCTCCGTCGCCTATGCCGGTCCGGCGCCGGCGTCTCTCACCTATAAAGTCGATGCGAGCTTTGATACGTCGCAGACCAAGTGGACGTCCGGCAGTACCAAATACATCCAGAACGGCCGCGAATACATCTCGTGGGGCGACCCGAGCTACCTGCAGATTAACGACGACGAAACCAGGGTGAGGTCGGTTATCTTCTCCTCCTCGGCCAATGGCGTTTACAAGTACCAATCCACCACCGTCGCTTCGCTCATTCATCACAACGATCCGATTTCGGCTGCTGATGCACACCTGCGCAGCACGGACATGCTGCTGTCGATCGACATCCTCGGCACCACCCTGACCCAGAAATTCGACATTTATTTCAGTGAAACCCTCAACGATCCCGGCTTCGGGCTGTCGTGCGCGGCGGGTACGGGCGCGAAGCCTTGCGGCGACATTTTCGTCGTCGACTGGGCGGGTCGCAACAACAGTTCGAATTTCAGCTATAGCTTCGATCCCATCCTCAGTGGCGGCTATGAGTATGTGGTAACGCTCGACGACAACAACCTTTTCAAAGCGCTCTCGTCGCAAGCTTGCGCCGCCGCGGGCGCTGCCGCTGGTTGCGTTGGCTTCGTCACGCCCGAAGGCGGAACGACCTCGTGGAACTTCAATGTGTCCGTCACAGCCACAGCCATTACCGCCGTTCCCGAACCCGAAACCTACGCCATGCTGCTGGCAGGTTTAGGCATCGTCGGCATGGTGGCGCGCCGCCGCCGTATCGCGCCGCACGCCTGAGTGCTACACCATTCGGCCATGACACGGGGAGCTTCGGCTCCCCGTTTCTTTTGCTGCGCGTTTTGCTGCGCGTACGGCGGGGCATCGGCTACACTTCGCCACCATGATCGAAACCGACAAGATCCAGCTTGGCAGCGAACGGCTCGTCACCCCTGTGGCGACCGACCGGCAGGAAGACGCCGTCGAGCGCGCGTTGCGTCCGCGCACGCTTGCCGAGTACGTCGGACAGGCCAAGGCGCGCGAGCAGCTGGAAATCTTCATCGCCGCCGCCCGCGGCCGCCGCGAGGCGCTCGACCATGTGCTGCTGTTCGGCCCGCCCGGTCTGGGCAAGACCACGCTCGCCCACATCGTTGCCGCCGAAATGGGCGTCAACATGCGGCAGACTTCAGGCCCCGTGCTGGAACGCGCGGGCGATCTCGCGGCGCTGCTCACCAACCTCGACCCGCATGACGTCCTTTTCATCGACGAAATCCACCGCCTTTCCCCAGTCGTCGAAGAAATCCTCTACCCGGCGCTCGAAGACTTCCAGATCGACATCATGATCGGGGAAGGCCCGGCGGCACGCTCGGTCAAACTCGACCTGCCGCCCTTCACCCTGATCGGCGCGACCACTCGCGCCGGAATGCTCACCAACCCGCTGCGCGACCGTTTCGGCATCGTCTCCCGGCTGGAGTTCTATTCATCGTCCGAACTCGCCTTCATCGTTCATCGTTCGGCACGCCTGCTCGATGTGAAGATCGACGGCGAGGGCGCGCTGGAGATCGCCCGCCGCGCGCGCGGCACGCCACGCATCGCCAACCGCCTGCTGCGGCGGGTGCGCGATTACGCCGAAGTCAAGGCAAGCGGCGAAGTCACTGCCCGCGTCGCCGATGCCGCGCTCAAGATGCTCGACGTCGACGCGCTCGGGCTGGATGTGATGGATCGCAAGCTGCTTTCCGCCGTGCTGGAAAAATTCGGCGGCGGCCCGGTCGGGCTCGACAACCTCGCCGCCGCCATTGGGGAGTCGCCGGATACCATCGAGGATGTGATCGAGCCGTACCTGATCCAGCAAGGCTACCTGCAACGCACCCCGCGCGGCCGCATCGCCACCACAGCGATCTGGCAGCATTTCGGCCTCACGCCGCCCGGCGGTGAGCTGTTTACGCCCTGACACACCGGCAAACCACGCCCATGCGCACCTTTCAGGTCATGTTGTTCGTCCTGTGTCTGACGCTTGGGTTGTATCTGCTCGCCGCCGCGCCAGAATTTTTCATGCCCGCCCGCGACGATCCCGCATGGGGGCATCAGTTCGGGGCGCCCGCCGCGCGTGCGCTCGGCGGCGGCTTGCTGGCGATCGCGGGCATGGCGTTCATCTACTTGCGCCACCGCTATTACGGTGAGACGCCCTCTCTTCCCGGCCCGGCAATGCAGAAACTTTATTTCGCGTTCGCGCTGCTGGCGCTCGCGCTGATGACGCTGGCAATCAATCTGGCCGAGCCGGTTCAGGCGCCCGCGCTCGCACCCGGGCCACCGCCGGCCCGGCCTGAAGCGCCAGGCCCTTGAGGTATTCGCGCGCGGCTTGCAAGCCAGCCCACAGCCGGCCCCGCCAGCCATACCGCGGAAGCCGCGAAAATCCACGGATGCCGCCACAAGACGGAATGCGCCTTGCCGGAAGGCAGAGGAAAGCTCGCCATGACGTGCGGTCTATTTGCTGCGCGCACGCGGGTGCGTGGCATCGTAGACCTTGGCCAGATGTTGAAAATCGAGATGAGTGTAGACCTGCGTCGAACGAATGCTGGCGTGGCCGAGCAATTCCTGCACCGCGCGCAGATCGCCCGACGATTGCAGCAGATGGCTGGCGAAGCTGTGGCGGAACATATGGGGATGCACGTGCACACCCAGCCCGCTTTGCTTCACCCACCGTGTCAGCCGCCCGCGTACGGCCCCGGCGCTCATGTGCCCGCCGTTGCGGGTGACGAACAACGCGGTCTCATCGCCCACCGGCAGTTGTCCGCGCACCGCCAGCCACGCCCGCAGCGCCGCGAGCGCCTGCGTGCCCACCGGCACCGTGCGCATGCGCGCACGCTTGCCGCACACCGTTACCATGCCTGCCGCGAAATCCACCCAACCGTTGTGGCTGCCGCTCGCGATATCCAGGCCGGAGAGCTCCGACAGGCGCAGCCCCGATGAGTAGAACAGTTCGAACATGGCGCGGTCGCGCACTTCGAGCAGGGAGCCGCCGCTCGGGGCATCGAGTAGCGCCGCGACCTGTTCCGGCGACAACGCCTTGGGCAGCAGCGAAAGCGATTTGGGCGCGCGGATGCCGTCGACCGGGTTTTGCCGCGCCTCGCGATTGCGGATCAGCCAGCGATAAAGGCCCCGCCATGCCGAAAGCGCGCGGGCAATCGAATGCCCCCCAAGCCCCGTGCCGTGCAGACGAGCGACGAAATGGCGGATGTCGGCGGCCTCCAGTTCCTGCGGCGCGCGCGCTTGCGCAAAACCGGCCAGCCGCGCGAGGTCGCGGCGATAGCCATCGAGCGTATGCGCGGCCACCCGCCGTTGCGTTGCCAGCCAGAGCAGATACGCCTCGGCCCAGTCCGGCAGAACAGCCTCGTCATTCACGCTCGGACGGCTGCGGGCAACACAGGGCCAATGACGCCAGCGCCGCGATGCGTTCGAGATAGAGCGTGCCCATGTCGCTGTAAAACCGCTCGGCTTCCTCGCTGCCAAGCGCGAGCAGCCCCACGATGCGGCTTTCCCGGCGCAACGGCATCAGCGCGACCGAACGGATGTGCGGCGCCATCTCGCCGAACCAGCCCGCCACATCCGCGTTGCCGGGCGCGCCGCAGTACGGCCGCACCAGACCGGCGGCAAAGCGGCGCGCGGCATCGTCGGCATCACCGCCCGGCTCGCTCTCGCCGACGCCGTCCCAGAGGCACAAGGTCACGTGCGGCACAGCGAAATCGTTGCGCATGCTGGCGACGAGCGAGCGTCGTGCGGCGTCCGCATCGTCGGCGTCGAGCAGCGCCAAGGCGAGGCGATGCACTTTTTCGCTGACCTCGTCGTTTTGTTCGCCGAAGCGAATCAAATCCGCAAGCTTCTGTTCGAGTTGCTGCACCTTGCCGCGCAAAACCTGTACCTGTCGCTCGGTGAGCGAGATCACCTTGCCGTGACGCAGGGGCGGCAGGGTCAGCACGGCAAGCAGATCGGCGTGCGCACCCAGAAAATCGGGATGTTCCCGCAAGTAACTCACGACATCTTCGGCATTCATTGCGCTGAATCCCCGCTGTTATTGTTGAGCGTCATCTCACCCTCGAATACGGCCACTGCCGGGCCGGTCATCATGACCGGCTCGCCCTTCCCCGCCCAGGCGATGCCCAGTCTGCCGCCGCGTGTGTCGACGCGCACGGGCGAAGCGGCCAGCTCGCGCAGGATGACCGTGACCGCCGCAGCGCATGCGCCAGTGCCGCAAGCCAGGGTTTCGCCCACGCCGCGCTCGAAAACGCGCAAGCGGACATGATGCGTGTCGAGCACTTCGACAAAGCCGGCATTGACCCGCGCCGGAAACGCCGGATGCAATTCGATTTTCGCTCCCAGCCTCGCCACCGGCGCGGCATCGACGTTGGCCACCACCTGCACCGCATGCGGATTGCCCATCGACAGCGTGGTGATCGCCAACGTTTGGCCGTCGACTTCCAGCGGCTGCACGATGGCCTCGGATTCGGTCACGAAAGGAATGCGGGCCGGATCGAACACCGGCGCGCCCATGTCGACCGTCACCAGACCGTTGTCGGTGAGCCGGAGCTCGATGATGCCGCTGCGGGTTTCGACGCGAATCTTGCGCTTGTCCGTCAGCCCTTTGTCATGAACGAAGCGCACGAAACAGCGCGCGCCGTTGCCGCATTGCTCCACTTCGCCGCCATCGGCGTTGAAGATGCGATAGCGGAAATCGACATCCGCCCGTGCGGGCGGCTCCACCAGCAAGACCTGATCACAGCCGACGCCAAAATGCCGGTCCGCGAGCGCGCGCACTTGCGCCGGAGTCAACGACACGGGCGTGCGCGTGGCATCGACGACCACGAAATCGTTACCCAGTCCGTGCATCTTGGTGAAGGAGAGTTTCATCGCATTCGGTGCGAAAGCGGCTATTGGGCGATTCTCACCCAGCCTCGGGCCAGCGTCCACTAATAAAGCCGCACCTGCCCTTCGGGGCGCGTCTTGAAACGGCGATGTACCCAGTAATATTGCTCAGGCATGGTGCGCACTACGCCTTCGAGCCATGCGTTCATGCGCCGGGTATCGGCTTCCACGTCCGCCGTGGGGAAATCCGCCCACGGCTCGCCAATCTCCAGTACGTAACCGCCGCTGTCCGGCAACATGCGCGTGACGCACGACAAAACCTTCGCCTTGCCCAGGCGTGCCAGCCTCGGCAGGCCGACGATGGTGGCGGCCTCGACACCGAAAAACGGCACGAAGATCGCGTCCTTGCGGCCATAGTCCATGTCGGGCAGATAGTAAAAAGGCCGCCCTTCCCGCATCGCTTTGACCGCGCCGCGCATGCCGTCCTGCCGGGTCAGCAGGAGTTGATCCCCGAAGCGTGAGCGTCCGTGGTAGAGCAGACCATCGAGGGCGGGATTTCTTTTCTGGCGCGAATAGACGCTCACGGCGTCGATTTCCATCGCCAGCCGCGTGGCCCCGGCGTCCAGTCCGACGAAGTGCGGCACGAGCAGAATCACCGGCTCGCGCGCGTCATAGCACGCGGCGAGGCGTTCCAGCCCGTCGATGCGAACGATGCGGCGCAGGCGTTCTGCCGGCGCCCACCACAGCAGGCTGCGCTCGAACAGGCTGCGGCCGAGCGCCTGAAAATGACGGCGCGCGAGCCTGCGCCGCGCCGCTTCGTCCAGCTCGGGAAAGCACAGCCGCAGGTTGGTCAGGGCGATCCGCCGCCGGGGCGCGGCCAGATAGAAGAACAGCCCCCCCATCACGCGCCCGAACGGGGCAAGCAGCGCCAGCGGCAGCCAGTGCAACAGCCAGAAGATCAGTATTCCCAGTCGCGTCATGGCCCGGCCTCGCCCTCTTGCCCGCGTTGGCTGCGCGGACGTTTGTAACGGTTGTAGCCCCACAGGTATTGCGCCGGGCATTGCCGGATGATGCGCTCGAGTTCGCGATTCATCGCCGCGCAGCGCGCCGCCAAATCGCCTGTCGGTGCTTCCACCGGCAGCGAATAATGCACCGCATAACCCTCGCCGCGCGGCAGGCGTTCGACCCAGACGTAGATCGTGCGCACGCCGCGCACTTCGGCCAGTCGCATGCCGAGCGTCATCGTCCATGCCGGGCAGCCGAAGAAATCCACCCACACACCCTCGCCCTCGCCCGGTACCTGATCGGGCAATATGCCCACCATGTCGTGCGCGCGCAGCGCCTTGAGCAGTTGACGCACGCCCGCGAAATCGGCAGGCGCGGTCGTCACCTGGCCGCGAATACGCCCGGCTTGCATCATGGGTTCGAGGGCGCGATAGCGTGGCGGGCGGTAGAGCACCGTGAGCGGCGCGCTGCCCACATGACCGCAGTAATGCGCCGCCAGTTCGAAGCAACCCAGATGCGGCGTGACGAATACAATGCCCGCCCCCTCGCGGCGCGCGGCATCGACCAGCTCCCGCCCATGCACGGCCTTCACCTTCGCCAGCACTTCATCGAGCGGGCGCAACCAGATCCAGCACACTTCCAGGCCCTGCCGCCCGGCCTCGGCAACCGCCTGCCGCAGCAACGCGGACGGCGGCTCCCCGACGGCCTGCGCGAGGTTGGCGCGCAGGCGGCGGCGATAGGAACCGGAGCAGGCATAGACCAGCCACCCGGCCATGCCGCCCAGGCGGTGCAGCCACACCAGCGGCAAACGGGAGACGAGGCGGAAAACGAGGCGGAAAAAAAGATCGACGATCACGAAAATGTTGTTTGCATCGAGTGTGATGCGTGCCCTGAAGCGGCGGTAAAACCAAATGAATTTGACTTGCGACTACATTAACCTATAATTGTGCCCGAACCGCCGAGTTAACTCGACAACTTGCAGGGCGGCCGCCAGATTCATGGGCGAAAAAATACTGCTAAAGCGTCAGCTGCTCGACGAAATCCCCAGAGTCGGCCATGACGCCGAAACCTTTGGGGATTTTTTGTTTTCAGGAGCAGTCATGGGCAACGCGTTTCTTTTCACTTCGGAATCCGTCTCCGAAGGCCATCCCGACAAGGTCGCGGATCAAATCTCCGATGGCGTTCTCGATGCGGTGCTCGCGGCCGATCCGCGCGGCCGCGTGGCGTGCGAAACACTGGTGTCCACCGGGCTGGTCGTCATTTCCGGCGAAATCACCACCACCGCACAGGTCGATTACCGCGAAGTGGCGCAGGAAGTGATGCGCCGCATCGGCTACGATGATTCCGACATCGGCTTCGACTACAAGAGTTGCGCGGTATTGGCGGCGATCAATCGCCAGTCGCCCGACATCGCACAGGGCGTAAACGAAGGCGAAGGCATCGACCTCGACCAGGGCGCGGGCGACCAGGGCCTGATGTTCGGCTACGCCACGCGCGAGACGCCGAGCCTGATGCCGCTGCCGATCTACTACGCTCACCGCATCATGCAGCGCCAGGCGGAAGTGCGAAAGGACGGCCGCTTGCCGTGGCTGCGCCCGGACGCCAAGAGCCAGATCACGGTGAAATACGTCGACGGCAAACCCGCCGCCATCGACACCGTGGTGGTTTCGACGCAGCACTCGCCCGACATCGAACACAGCAGCCTACAGGAAGCGGTGCTCGAAGAAATCGTCAAACCCGTGTTGCCCAAGGAACTCATCAAGGGTGAAATCAAGTATTTCATCAACCCGACCGGGCGCTTCGTGGTCGGCGGCCCGCACGGCGACTGCGGACTCACCGGGCGCAAGATCATCGTCGATACCTACGGCGGCGCGGCCCACCACGGCGGCGGCGCATTCTCCGGCAAAGACCCTTCCAAGGTCGACCGCTCGGCGGCCTACGCCGGGCGCTACGTCGCCAAAAACGTGGTGGCGGCGGGTCTGGCCGGGCGCTGCGAAGTACAGATCGCCTACGCCATCGGCGTCGCCAAGCCGGTGAGCCTGATGGTCAACACTTTCGGCACGGGAAAAATCCCCGACGAAAAAATCATCGAACTCATCCGCATCCACTTCGATCTGCGCCCGAAAGCGATCATCCAGACGCTCGACCTGCTGCGCCCGATCTACTCCAAAACCGCCATCTACGGTCACTTCGGCCGCGACGAGCCGGAATTCACGTGGGAGCAAACCGACAAAGCGGCGGCACTGGCCGCGGCCGCCGGCATTTGAGGAACCGAACAATGACTTCAAGCAAAGATTACGTCGTCGCCGATCTCGGCCTTGCCGATTGGGGACGCAAGGAAATCGCCATCGCTGAAACCGAGATGCCCGGCCTGATGGCGATCCGCGAGGAATTCGCCAAGAGCCAGCCCCTCAAAGGCGCAAGGATTACCGGCTCGCTGCACATGACCATCCAGACGGCGGTGCTGATCGAAACGCTGCGGGCGCTCGGCGCGCAAGTGCGCTGGGCCTCGTGCAACATCTTCTCCACGCAGGATCATGCCGCGGCGGCCATCGCTCGCGACGGCATTCCCGTGTTCGCCATCAAGGGTGAGAACCTGAGGGATTACTGGGATTACACCCACCGCATCTTCGAGTGGCCAGACGGCGAATACTCGAACATGATCCTCGACGACGGCGGCGATGCCACCTTGCTCCTGCACCTCGGCGCGAAGGCGGAAAAAGACATTTCCGTGCTCGCCAGGCCCGGTTGCGAGGAAGAAACGGTGCTGTTCGCCGCCATTGGCGCCAAACTCGCCGCCGACCCGACGTGGTATTCAACCCGCATCGCCCACATCCGGGGCGTCACGGAAGAAACCACCACCGGCGTGCATCGCCTCTACCAGATGCACGCGCGCGGCGAACTGAAATTTCCCGCCATCAACGTCAATGACTCGGTGACGAAATCCAAGTTCGACAACCTCTACGGTTGTCGCGAATCCCTGGTCGATGGCATCAAACGCGCCACCGACGTGATGATCGCCGGCAAAATCGCCGTCGTACTCGGCTACGGCGACGTGGGCAAGGGCTGCGTACAGGCCCTGCGCGGCCTCGGCGCGACGGTGTGGGTGACGGAAATCGACCCCATCTGCGCCCTGCAAGCGGCAATGGAAGGCTATCGCGTCGTAGACATGGACGAAGCCTGCGCCCAGGGCGACATCTTCGTTTCCACCACCGGCAACGTGCGGGTCATCACTCACGCGCACATGAAGGCGATGAAGCACAACGCCATCGTGTGCAACATCGGCCATTTCGATTCCGAAATCGACGTCGCCAGCCTCAAGCAATATCCGTGGGAAAACGTCAAGCCGCAGGTCGATCACATCATCTTCCCGGACGGCAAACGCATCATCCTGCTCGCCGAAGGCCGCCTCGTAAACCTCGGCTGCGCCACCGGCCATCCGAGTTTCGTGATGAGCAACTCCTTCACCAATCAAACGCTGGCGCAAATCGAGCTATTCACCAAGACTTCGGAATACCCGATCGACGTCTACACCCTGCCCAAGAAACTGGACGAAATGGTCGCCCGCCTGCATCTGAAAAAGATCGGCGCGCACCTCACCACGCTCACGCCGGAACAGGCGGCGTACATCGGCGTGCCGGTCGAGGGGCCGTACAAAGCGGAGCTCTATCGATATTGAGCGCCCTGCATTTCCCGCGCTTCGCACCACGGCGCCCACAGGCGGTCTTCCAGACTGGTTGGAGATACCACTGTGGACGATCGAGGTCTTGGCATGACCCCACTTTTCACTCGGGAAGGCGCGCATGACCGCGTGTTCTTGCGCAGCCCTGGAATCCGATGTCCATGAACTCCTTCCACGCTCGCCAAGGCAAACCGCGCCCCATTGCACGGACTGCCGCCGCTGTGCGTGATGCTGCCAGCGCGCGCGCCGATGTGCTGCTCGTCCGACAAGGGCTGGCCGCTTCGCGCGCCGAGGCGAGAATCCTCATCGAGACAGGGCGCGTCTCGTGGAATGGCGGCGTGATCGCCAAGCCGGGGAGCGAATTGCCCGCCGAGGCGCGGCTGACACTGGCGGCTTCCGACGAGGCGCGCTACGTTTCGCGCGGCGGACTCAAGCTCGCGGGGGCATTGCGGGAGAGCGGCGTTGCCGTGGCCGGACGGGTATGCCTTGATGTAGGGCAATCGACGGGCGGCTTCACCGATTGCCTGTTGCAAGCGGGCGCGGTGCGGGTCGTGGGAGTGGATGTGGGACACGGGCAATTGCATGCGAAGTTGCGCGGCGATGCGCGGGTCGCCAGCGTCGAGGGCGTCAATTGCCGGGCGCTCGCCGCCGCCGACCTTGGGGGGGCCCTGCCCGCTTCCGGGTTCGATTTGATCGTGGCCGATGTAAGCTTCATCTCGCTTACCCTGATCCTGCCCCGGCTGCCCGCGCTGCTCGCGGCGGCGGGCGACATGCTATTGCTGGTGAAACCGCAATTCGAGGTCGGCCCGGAGGGCGTCGGCAAGGGCGGCATCGTACGCGACGCGTGCCGCTATGACGAGGTTGAGAAAAAGCTGTGCGAGTGCGCCGGCGGCTTGCGGCTTCGAGTTCGTGGCTGGCTCGATAGTCCCCTGGCGGGCGGAGACGGCAACCGCGAATTTTTTATTTGGATGACCCCATGAGCACCGAGCTTTCCATCGAATTCTTCCCGCCGCAAACACCTGAAGGCATGGCGAAACTAAAAGCCGAACGCGCCAGACTCGCGACGCTGAAGCCTGCATTCTTCTCCGTCACCTACGGCGCGGGCGGCTCGACGCGCGAGCGCACCTTCGCCGTCATCCGCGAAATCGCGGCGGAAGGGTTCGATGCCGCACCGCACCTGTCGTGCGTCGGCTCGACCAAGGCGGGCATCCGGGAAGTTCTCGCACAGTTCCGCGCCGAGGACATCCGCCGCATCGTGACCTTGCGCGGCGATCTGCCCTCCGGCATGGCCGAAGCGGGCGAACTGCGCTACGCCAACGAACTGGTGGAATTCATCCGCAGCGAAACGGGCGACGCGTTCCAGATTCTCGTCGCCGCTTACCCAGAATGGCATCCGCAGGCAAAAACGCCCGAGGTCGATCTACAAAACTTCGTACGCAAAGTAAAAGCGGGCGCAAACGCGGCGATCACGCAATATTTCTACAACGCCGATGCCTATTTCCACTTCGTCGACCAAGCGCGCGCACTCGGCGCGGACATACCGGTTTATCCGGGTATCATGCCCATCGTCAGCTTTTACAAACTCTCGCGCTTCTCGGACGCCTGCGGCGCGGACATTCCGCGCTGGATGCGGCGGCGCTTCGAGAGCTATGGCGACGACGTGGATTCGATCCGCGCTTTCGGGCTGGATGTCGTCACCGGGCTGTGCGAAAAGCTGCTCACGGGCGGCGCGCCAGGGCTGCATTTCTACAGCATGAACCAGTCGGCGCTGACGCTGGAAATCTGGCGGCGGCTCACGGGAACGGCGAAAGAGGCGGCGAAGTAGACGCGATTGCGATCGCGATCGAGCGGTGGCACAACGCGCATCGGCGCATCTACCGCCGGACGGCGGAGCTTTTCGCGCCCCCGGTCTTGGGAGCGTTATACTTGCCGGAATCATGATAAGCAGGAAGTATAAAGAATGTTCGAGTATATTGAACGATCCATGTTGGCAGTCTCTGGTGAAGCAGTAAACTGCCACGGACATCCTTGGCGGAAAAGGGACGGGGTACTCAATTCGTTTGCTCCGGAAAAGAGGTTACCTTATCCTTCGGACGGAAATGTTTTTCAGCGGCCTGACTTTGAGGCGATTCGAAACATTGAAGAAGGCAGAAAAGCGCAAACTGATAGTATTGAGGTGATTATTAGTGATTCTCGAATGATCAGTCGCGGGTCTCAATTTGGGCATGTTGCGATTGTGGTCGATGGCGTGGCATACTCTCGGGCGCATAGTATTTACGCAACAATGCCGTATAAAGAATATATCGCCGCACAGATGGCGTGGCGTAATTCTATTGGTTATGTCCTCCGGGTTTCCTTGGATGAGAAAAATAAAATTGAAACAGAACTGAAGCGGCGCGTTACTATAACCACTCAAGATCCTGGTAATCATAAATATGATATCTTGAGTAATAGTTGTTCCTCAAATGTGGCTGATGTATTGGATATGGTGGGGATTGTTGCGTACGACCCGAGAGGGTTTGGCGTGGTTAGCCCCTCCGATCTGGCGGTTGGTTTACCTCGATCGAAACGGCTGGCCGAAAAACGTGACTATCCAAAAAAATGAATATTAAAAAAATTTTCACGATATCATTCTGCGCTTTTTTAGGTAGCGTAACAGGAGCATGCTCCGAAATGCCGCGTGAATTATGGATTGCAACGAAACATATTGCCGTTTATGCCTCTGAAACGGATGGGGAGGAAGTGATTTTATTCCAGCTCAAGCCCGGAGACGTTTGTACCCCGTTGCGGGAGGTGGCAATAAAGGTTTATCTGCATAGCGAGATTTTGTGTGAAAAAGGCAAGGGGTGGGTGATTGACAAAACCAGCTTCGATGTTCGCAAAGCCGACTGACCTGATTATTCCCACAGTCCCTGCCCCCCAGAACCTGCCCGCTTCTCTCCCCGGTTCGGCATCCTTGGCGCGCCCGGCGCCCCACATCCCGCTTTGACAGAAATTTCTCCCGCCGCGCGGAAGCTCCTCGTGTCATCATCGTGACACATTGTGTTGGCAAACTGATCCTTCTATTTATCGACCACGATGGATCATGCAAAAATTTGTTGAGCATATAAAGGCCAGAAGACTGGCCAAAAATATGAAACGCGTACTTTCGATCATGCTGTGCGTACTGGCCGTCATTCTTATTTGTTTTTTGCTGAAGGAAACCTGGCAACTGATTGCAATCCTGATGAAAAATGTTTCAGGCCATAACAGTTACGAAATGATCGAGATTATCGTGATTTGGTTTTTGTATTTCGAATTCATTGCGTTGATTGCAAAATATTTTGAATCAAAATTTCATTTCCCGTTGCGCTATTTTATTTATATTGGCATTACGGCAATCATTCGATTGATCGTCGTCGACCATGAAAAACCCGTGTCTACGCTGATTTACGCGCTGGCCATTCTGGTTTTGTTGTTTTCGCTTTATATCGCCAATACTCGTCTGCTCAGGCGGGAATACTGACCCCCGTCACCAGGAGAACAGGAGAGGAAGCGCAGATCGCACCCGCCAGACCGGCGGCGGGTCATGCTTTGCATTTTCGGCAGGCGCCCTGTATTTCAATACCATTATCCTGCAAAGACATCCCCAATTCATCCAGTCTGGCACGCATGGCTTGGTACAGAATGGGGTCTTCCAACTCTTCCGCCTGTTGACATTCCGAGCACACGAACATGAGCAGGGAGTGTTCGTCGTGGTTGCCGGTGCACGGCACATACGCATTCAGAGCGTTGATGCGGTGCGCCAGCCCGTGGCGCAGCAAAAAATCCAGGGTTCGATAAATGGTCGTCGGTGCCAGCCGCACGCCTTGGTCACGCATCCATTCGATCAGATCATAGGCTTTGACTGGACTGCCCGCCGACAAAAGCAACCCCAGAACCGCACGGCGCAATCTCGTCAGGCGCGCACCGCGCCGGGCGCAGATTTCTTCCGCTTCCCGCAAGCCGGGGGTGGCAATATCGAAACGATCCTTTTTCATCATTGATAGGGCTCGATTTTATCCACCGTCATGCCATATCCGGAGCTGCCCAATACCCCGTAATCATTTTTCTCCACGGAAATGGTGCCATAGGCCCAGACCGCATCCATCGCCCGCAATCCTCCAAGGGGTTTTTTAAGCCTGACATGAATGATTTGATTCGCTGGCGGCGGCGGCGAATGGATACAGGCGCCGAAGTACGGCACAAGCAATAGTTCTCTGAGTTCCGTGTCATTCTCCCAATCCAGCGGCACGACGAAGGCGGGAATTTTGATGCGCCGCCCTGCCATCTTTTCGTTGACTGGAGCCCTCGCCCATTCTTTGATAAATTCATCATAAGCTTTTTCAACACGAGGATCGCCATCGCTGGCCGGAAGATTGCCCAAGTCAAGATCCGTGAACACTTCCTGCGGATTCCACGATTCCGGTATGAGCGCTTCCCACGGTATTTCCTGGTAATCAGCAGCCGGGATGCTCTGTTCAGCGACAGACACAACGTACCCAACGTACCAATAGGCGCCGCCGCAAGCAACCGATAACAACGCCAGCGCAATGAATGATTTAAACGACTTCGTCCTGACGTTCATGGCGCCTCCACCGCCGTCATGTCGATACGGTCAGCCCGTCCGCCAGACTCATCCGGTACGCGCGCCGCGCCGGAATCAGGCTGGCAACGAGGCCGGCAAGGCAGATGCCGCCCAGAAGCGCCCATTCGCTGGCGGCGGGCGGCGACAGATGGATGGATACGCCGTAATGGCTGGCCAGAAACGGGCGGAGGGCCCCGAGCAACGCATACAGCGCCGAAAGACCGCAGACGATGCCGGCAATGACAAGCAGCCCCCCTTCGCACGCCGTCAACACCAGGATGTCCAGCGGCCGCGCGCCGACGGATCGCAGAATGGCCAGCTCCCGTCTCCGTTCGCCCAGCCCCGCAAGCATCACGGCGGCCAGCCCGGCCAAGCCCGTTACCGTGACCAGCATGGAAATGAGCAACAGCGTCCGCTCCCCGGTATTGACCATGTCCCATATTTGATCCATGGCCACGCCGGGCATGACGCCCATGAGCGGTTCGGATTTCCATTCGTTGATGGTGCGTTGCAACGCGAAAACACGGCTGCGTTTTTTCAGGCCGACCAGCATGGCCGTAATGCTCTTGGGCTCGAGCCTGAACCGCGCCACTTGCTCCGGGGTGACGTGCGAGCCGGGAATCGGTGCGCCACTGCGCCAATTGACGTGAATGGCCTCCATGGCCGGAAGCCCGATCAACAGTGAACGGTCGATCGGAGTCCCCGTCGGCGCGATGATGCCGGCGACGGAGAAAGGCATCTCATCGTGTTCCGCAAGACGTGTACCACTGTTTCCGTGGCTCAATACCATCTTTTGCCCGAGTGAATAACCAAGCTTCTTCGCCACTTCGGCGCCGATGACCACATCGAAAAGCGCCCCCAGTCTTTTTCCTTCCGCCAGGACGATCCGCCTGTCGCCCCGGAAACGGTAGTGCTCGAAAAAATCATCGCTGGTCGCCACGACGGGATACCCCCTGTGCGAATCTCCCAGGGAAATCGGGATGCTCCAGGCCACTTCGCTATTTCCGGCGATTTCCCGGGCACTGTCCCATCCCATGTTGCTGGTCGCGCCGCCCAAGTGAAAAATGGCATACAGGATGAGTTGGATGTTGCCTCCCCGCGCCCCGACAACCAGATCCGTCCCCGACACGGACTGTACGAAGCTCTCCCTGATTTGCGTTCGAAGCTTTTCGATGCCCAGCAACAGCGTGGTCGACAACGCAATGGAGAAAACGACCAGAACCAGCGTACCTCGCCGGTTCCATGCGCTTTTTCCGGCCAGGCTCAACAGTTGGAATAAACGTCTCATTGCGCCGCCGCCCCGCTGGCCCGGTTCAACTCGGGCAAATACACACACGTTGCAAAATCATCCGCGAGACGCCGGTCATGGCTGACGAAAAGCAGCGTGGCCTGCACCGAGCGGCATTCGCCCAGCAGGAGACGCAGAAACGCTTTTCGCCGATCCGCATCGAGCGATGAGGTCGGTTCGTCCGCGATGAGAACGGAGGGTTTGCCGATCAGTGCACGGGCGGCGGCGACCCGTTGCTGCTGCCCGACCGAAAGTTGGTTGACCGGCCGATCCCAAAGCGATGGAGACAAATCCAGGCGTTCCAGCAAGCGTTGGGCCGCCGCCGCCGCGCTTCCGGCCTGGGCGCGGGCCCGCGCATGGCGCAAGGTTGAAAAGCGACATGACAGGAGCACATTCTCCAGAATGGACAGATAGGGAATCAAATTGAATTGCTGAAAAATCAACCCGATGTGATCGCCTCGAAACACGTCGCGCCTGGCACCCCCCAACGCATCCAGGCGCGTACCGTTGACGGAGACGCCGCCGGAGGCCGGGGAGATGATGCCCGCCACCAGTCCGAGCAAAGTGCTTTTGCCGCAGCCGCTCGGTCCGTGCATGAAAACTTGTTCGCCGGGCGAAACCGAAAAGCTCGGAATATCCAGTGCCGGTTGCCGCTGCCCTGGCCAAGCGAACAGCGCATTCTCCAGAAAAACGGCCGGGACAGCGGGGTTGCCCACGCCTGCTTCGCTGGCGCCGGGGATGGACGAAGTCATCTCTACCACTGGATCACATTGGACTCCGGGGTCAGTTTCGCGGCCTTTTGCCCTTTGGGTGTAAACATTTGGACATCCATCCGGCGCATATCGGGGAAAACCTTGAACACATCCACCGTCACGCTGTTCAACTTTCCGGGATCGCGACAGAGGAAAGACACTTCCACGTCGAGATCGCCATGTCCGCGTGCTTCATTGGCGTCCTCATCGTGCTCGTGCTCCTGAGCCCCCTCACTTCCCGACGCCAGCATCTCCCGGTCCACGGCGTCCGAATCCAGGGACACTTCGGCCAGCTCGCATCGAGCCTGCGCAGGGAAAACGAACAAAGCGTCGGCCTTGCGCATGAGCGCCGCCATGTCGCGGACTTCCTTTTTTTGCGCGTCGGTTTGCGGCGCATGCTCAAACGACAAGACGTTGGCGAGCGGCGTTTCCAGTTCGATCTCCACCTCCTGCTCATCCACGACCAGATTCAAATGGGCAACCCCATGCTCATGCGCATCATGGGCCGATACCGGATCTCCCAAAACCAGAGCGCCCCCGACAGCCATGCAAAAAATCAGGAATTTCTTCATTTTCACCTTCTCAAGCGGTTGATTGAAATTCAAACCTGCCCCCTCCACATGCGGCGATCCGTGCCGTGCTCGCCGTCTCTTGCAAACATGCCCTGCCACCGATGCCCTGTTGTCGATGCCCTATCGCCGGTCTTGCTTCTCGGGATCGCGACAAATTGATACAACGTTGCATTTATGTCAAGGTGTTTGACGGACATCCTTCCCGCAGGCGCGGGCTGCTTGCCGAATACGGCGAAGTGATGAGCGCCGGGCCCATCGCCGGGACTTCAGCAGTTCGTCGAAAAATCTCTGGGCAATGGATGTCCAGTTCTACTCTTTCTGTGCTCCGGAAGCGCTTTCGGTTTTTTGTTGCGCGGTCTGCTTGGGAGCCTCGAAGACAGTCATATTTTTATACGTTGTAAAGAGCCTGCCGCCGCTTCCGGGTTGGAACGCGAGTTTGGGCGCGTAAGCGCCATGTATCGTCTTGCCATCAAAAAAACTGCGCTGACCGGCAAGGCTGCCTGTGGCGACATTCCAGATCCGGAGAAAGCCTTTGTAATCGTAAGCGGCCAGCCAACCATCGTCCGACAGGGCCAATGCGCCCACCGGGCCGGGCATGTTCACTTTCAGTTCGATTTTGAACGGCTCGATACGATAAACGCGCACATCGTTGTCAACGCCGATGGCAAAGAATTTGCCATTGTTGGAAAGCGCCAATGCCTCGCCATAATCAGAATACCTCCTCTCGAAAATCCCCAGGCGTTCGCTGCAATGGCCGATTTTTTTTCTCTCGGGCCAACTCCAGAGCGTGCATTTGTAATTCGCCTTTGAAATACCGATCGCGTGGCGGTTATCCGACGTGATCATGATCGTGCCACCTGCTTCCTTCCAGTACTCCATCGTGTCGTGGATCGGATCGATAATCACGTATTGATCGGTATGAGTGATGACACGATTGTCGGGTGTCAATATGAGGACGGGAGAATAACGGGGATCATGAAGCGGAATATTGAAGGTGTAACGTTTCCCGCTGCGCCAGTCGATCAGCAAACTACCCCACAGGAGATAATCCTTGTTGGCGGGGAAGGTTCTGGCGCCGTTCGACCCCTTTATGTCCGGTACGGCAATTTCCCGAGAGGGGTGAATGGATCGGACACGGATGGAATGCTTGTTTTCTTCCCGGACTTTTCCAAGGACTTCTCCAGCGAAATACCAAGTGTTAGCATCGATGTAACCGGCTCCGCGCATGTACGCTTTCGCTTTGCAGGACTCAGCTTTATCCGGCGTCGCTGCCGCATGCTCGCACGCATAGTACCGCTCCAACGGCGCATAATCGCTTGTGCGATACAGCCCCACGCCATCGTTCTCGCTCCCGGCGACAAATGTATTGCCGTCTTCCGAAAGCGCGAGAAAACTGACGCCGCCCCAAAACGAATCCGCCGAACTAACCATTATCAGTTCAGGTACCGGCCCACTTTCGGTCTCGGCGGCGAGCGGCGCGCTCAGGCATCCCACCAGTAGCGCGGACAGCAGCAGGCACAGGAAGGGTGTCAGGAAACGGTACATGGTCTTTCTCCTCACGTTCATTTCACTGCGGCGGTGACATAGCCGAAATACGCGGGTAGAAACTTTTCCACGGTCAAGCCGCCGGGGTGTTTGAAATCCACCGTCTTGATACCACGCCTGCCTGCCCGTTCATAGTCATAGTCATTCCCCCCCCAGCTATAAACCCTGAAATTCAGCTTCCCTTTTTCCAGCGCCGCCCTTCTCGCTGCCCTGGGGTCGTTGCTGGAAACGCACGCCGGGCTATCGGGCAGGCAGAAAGCCCGCTCCGCGATTTCGTGCTGGACAGGCGTTCCCGTCGTGCCAGGCATGCCAATCCGGATGACCGAGCCGTCGTTGCCGTTGCTGCCGCCGCCCTTTCCCGCGCCGTCGCCCAGCACGACCCAATGCGTCGGGATGCGAAACACCACGCCTCCTGTCATGATATTGGCGTTGATGAGCAGGCAGACGTAGCTCAGGGGAAGCGAATTGATGCCCAGCAGATGGCGGAGAGGATCATGGGTACCAGCGATGCGTGCCTCGTTGCGCACGTCGCGGAACCAGCCGGTTCCCCCGAACCAGCCCGCCAGCGCGTCGGGGTGGGTCATCCCGCCGAGATCCGACGTGACGCTGTCCATGGAACTGACCCGGCCAGTACTGTCGCGCAAACTCGCCAGCGTCACCCAGTCGGCCGGCGTGATGGTTCTTGCCTTGGTGCCTTGGGTTCCTGCCTTGGTGCCTTGACCAATCTGAAGGCGCTCGGTGCCGAGACATGCCGATCCCGGCTCGACGATCAGGTTGCCGAGACTGCCCTTGCCCTCAAGGGCCAGATCGAGCGCGTAGTGGGCGAAATCGTCGGGCTTCTCGCGGGCGACGCAGTACAGGAACGCGGCTGGGCCGCACAGGGAAGAACCGCCCTGCTCAATGTACGTGGGATCGTTGCGCCTTTTTTCCACGGCATCAATGAATGTTTCTCTGGCGCTCTTGATGTTGCCTGGATTTGCCGCATCTATGCACTTGAACTTCAATTCCGTGTTGATGTCCAGAATCCTGCTTTTCTTTTCCTCGAACGTCAGTGCCCTGCCAGTCGATGCCATGCCATGCTCCCCTTACGTTATGCGGCGCTCGCGGTTCGTGCGGAAAGCGTCGAGCCGGACGATTGAATTTCCGCCCGGACTCTACCCATTGCCCCTGTCATCGTCAATGCATTGACGCTCCATGCTGGACGGCATACAGTCCGCGCGTCCGCTCAGGGCGAGGCAGGTTTTCGCGCCACGCTGCAGGGTGGTGGCTTCCGCCGTTTTTCAACGTTTTCAAAGGAGAAAGCAGTATGTCGGAGATATACGTCAAAATCGAAGGCATCGAGGGCGAATCCAAGGATGCCAAGCATAAAGGCTGGATCGACGCGATCAATCTCAGTTATGGCGTTTCGCAATCTTCCTCAGTGTTTACCGGTGGCGGTGGCGGTGTGGGCAAGGCCGATTTCAATGGCTTGGCCTTTACGCATTATTTCGACCGGGCTTCGCCGAATCTTTTCAAATATTGCGCGGCGGGCAAGCACATTGCGACGGTGGAAATATCGGGCTGCAAATCGGGCGGCGGACAACAGGAATTCGTGCATGTCAAGTTGAGCGACGTCATCGTGATCGGCGTGACGCCCAACGGCAATGCTGGTTCCATGTGGGTGGAAACGGTCAGTCTGGCCTATTCGCAGATCGTGATCGAAGCGAAGGAACAAAAAGCGGACGGCAGTATGGTCGCTGGCGTATCTGGCGGATGGAATGTCAAGGAGAACAAGGCGATCGCCTGACAATGCCAAGGCAACCGGATGATCGCTGCGTGACGAGTCCGTGGCTTATGAAGATCTGCATGCCTACCGGTCGCCTCAATAACTCAAATCCACCCGCATCCAAAGCGGCGTCTCGTGCTTTCTGAACGCAGCCGGGCGCTTCTCCGCGCGGGCCAGGGTCAAGCGGACGCGGGCATGGCGGCCGCGGGCGCTAAGTTCCAGGGCGTGTCCGGAAAGACGTCCGTGCTGGCCGGTGTAGCGGTTGGCCGCGTCGCGCTCGATGGCGCCGAAGTCCCAGGCCAGCGCCACACCGACTTCCTGACAGAGCGGCTGCATCCACGCCCAGGGGACAGCGTGGCTCCAGTTCAGCTGGGTGCGCCAGTAGCCGCCCGTGCTGCCGTAGAGCGTCTGCTCCTTGAAGCCGCGCACCGAGCTTTGCCCGCCCAGGCTGACTTGCCGCGGGCTGTACAGGATGTCTTCGCTCTTTTGCCAGAAGGCCAGGCTCTCCAGGCTCAGGGTCTGGGCAAGGAGGTTGAAGGGGATGAG
>JAIRXQ010000020.1 GCA_031268195.1 Azoarcus sp.
GACAACACCATCGGGCAGGCGCTTCGGGACAACAAGGTCGAACTGGGCAAATGGGGAGACCTGCTCTATACGACGGGTTCGATGGCCGCGGCGGGGCTGGTGGCCTACAACACAGGCCACGACGGCGCGACGGCAGCCACGGTGGCGCAGAACGCGGCGGTGAATAACTACCTTTGGAGCCACGAAGTCGACGAATGGCTGCAAGCGTCGCGCACCTGCAAAGGGCAAGGCGGCAGTGGGGCGGCATGCGACCGTGCGATCGCGCTGGGCGGCAGCCTCGATGAAATCATCGGCGGCAAGCTCTGGGAACTGAGCAAGATGCGTGACGCCGCGCTGATCTCCGCGTGCCGCGGCACGAACGTGCAGCTGTGCCAGGGACTGCGCCGTGAGGCCAACGACGCGCAGGTCAGCGTGAGCGACGGCGTCTCGCTTGCGCGGCTCCTCATGGCGCGCGATCGTGCCACGGCCTATGGGGTGGAATACGGGCGGACGAACAATGCGCTGTACCTGGCCAGCGGCTGGACACCGGAGCAGATTGCCCGCCTGAACGGCTGGATCGGGCTGGTCGTGAATACGGCCGCGGACGTGACCCCTGTCGCGGGCGACTACAAAGCGTTCGTCGAAGCCAACAGTTCCATGGACTACTTCCTGGCGGTCCTGGGCGTTGCGGGTATTGGCGACATCGTCAAGGTGGGTGGCAAGATCGCCGATGCCGTCAAGGCGGCCAAGGCAGCGAAGGCAGCCGAGGCGGCGAAGGACTTAGAGAAGGTAGTGGCTAAGCTAAGCCAAGGGCAACAAAAAGCAATAAATAAAATTGATAACATTGCCAATAATTTTAAGCCAGAGAGCGACATTTCAGGGCTGTTGGCAGACATGTCTGGCACGCCGATATCAAAAGGTTCTGGAAAATACTGGAATCACTACAAAGAGATGGAAGATGTTCTAAAAGGTCTTAGAAATCACGTTAAGACATTAGATGGCGTGAATGATTCAACGGCACAAGCAGCCCGGCAAAAAGGCTTAGACATCATAAGGCATATCGAGTCAGCTATGCAAGGGTATGGGATTTAAATATGGAAACATTTCGGTCATTGGAGCGGGATTTGGACGTCGATCAAGTCATGCTTGAAAATCCTTCTTCGCTTACTGATTGGTATCTTTCAGTGCGTGATATTCCTTTTGACCAGCTTAGTGTTGAGGATTTGTGTCGTGCAGTAAGGCAGGATTTGTTTGTCGAAAAACTGTTGCCAGTTATAGTTGACCATCTTGAACAAGATGTTTTTATGGGCTATATGTATGATGGTGAGATGTTGTCGGCGCTGGTGGGGATGAATGTTGGTTTTTGGAGGAGGAATTGCGATTTTGCACATAGAATATTAAATATATTATCGAATACCCAAGAGAGTGATGATCAAAATTTAAAATTGGTGGATGTGCCGAAACTAAAGATGGCATTAAAAGGCATCTTTGAAAAAAAGTAGATATTGTCTCGCCGAATTAAAGTAGAGAAACATCTGGAGAGCAATCAATGGCTCTAACACAGATAAAGTTATCAGGCCTATACCATGATTTATCAAGCTAAAGTCCTGCGCATAGACGAAATTGTCGAAGAAGAAGTTACGCTTCAGATTGGCAATACTGAGCTAACCTGCTTTGCAAGTATGTGCCCTTGTACGATTGGAGAGGAATCGTCCTACCCGCTTGAATTGATTTTATACGATGGTTACGTCGTTGAAGAGGTTTCTGACGATACGGAACCGTCGATAGTCCGTTTAGGGAACACTTTCGCCCATGTCATCACAGGCAGGCTGAATGGCCGGTGCCTGGAATCCGAAGGACTGACCTTCGAGGACGATGCGCTGCTCAGCGACTTTGGCTACCTTGACGGAAAAATGGTTGCCATGAAGGTGGGTCGCATAGACGCATACTTTAATCCAGAGTAGTGACGTTACCGGGCACGGCATGAAATTCGTCGTAACGATTTTCAGAAGGTAAAACCGATGAATGATTGGCTTGACCCTGATGCGGTTTCGCGGGAGGAAAGAGTCTGTGGTTTGTTTTGCTTTGTAAAACGAGAAATAACCGGCCTCGCTGCCTACGACGCGCCCCCTCCGCGCCGAGACCGCTTCCGCGAACGCTCCGAATTCGGATCATGGACCGCCCCTACCGGGGCGCGGCGAGCGATCCGCGCCGCACCGCCTCGCCTCCCCACACCCCTTGTGCCACGAACTTCGACCCGCGCCCCCGCCGCCCGCTCGCCCAGTCAGACGAACTTCGCGTTCCCGGAACCGGCCTCGCCGCTACGCTCCCGCCTCCGATGGCGTCCCTGCCATTGCACTACAATGCCCGCATCCTCCCGTCCCGCCGTCCGTCCCTTGCCGTGACCGCTACCCCCTTCACCCGCGCCGTCTCCATCCTCGTCTCGTGCGCGCTGTTCTGGAATCCGCTGCTGAACACGGCAGCGGCACGGACGTTCGCCGCCAGCCAGCACCTCGCTCCCACGGGCGACTGGAGCAACCGCAGCGAAGATAGCCTGCTCTCCAGCGCGCACATCCAGTCTGGCGGCGACATCCATTTCGACGCCGTCAAAGACTTCCGCATGAGCGGCAAAGCCGGCACCGCCGGCGCCACCGCGGGCGGCACCGTCGCGACGACCTCGGTCTGGGCCGCAGCCACCACCACGAGCGCGGCGGGCTGGGCCAACGTGGCAGTCTCCTCGGGCCTCTCCGCCATGCTGAGCAATGCCGCCGTCCAAGCGGGCACCTCCGGCCAAGTCGACTGGAACAGCGCGTTCAAATCCGGCCTCGTGGCCACCCTCACCGCGGGGCTGCTCAACTACCCGGGCCTGGCGGGCGGCCAGAGCATCAACCAGATGGCGGGCATCAGCGCGGGGCCGGCGATCAACGGCGTGCCGCAGGGCGCCACAGGCTGGACGTTCAGCACAGAGCAGCTCGCGGGCGTGCTCACACGCGGCGTCGTCAACGCCGGCGTCTCGAGCGCGATCCAGCACACCCAATTCAAAGACGGCTTCATCGCCAGCGTCGTAGGCGACGCGGCCGCCTTCACCGCGCGCGACATCGGCAGCACCTGGGGCAATGGCCAGAACCCCGCGCTGCACGCCGTCTCGCATACGGCGCTAGGGGCAGGCAGCGCGTGGCTCACGGGCAAAGACCCGATGGCCGGCGCCATCGGCGGTCTGACCGAAAGCGTCATCGACAACACCATCGGGCAGGCGCTTCGGGACAACAAGGTCGAACTGGGCAAATGGGGCGACCTGCTCTATACGACAGGCTCGATGGCCGCGGCGGGGCTGGTGGCCTACAACACAGGCCATGACGGCGCGACGGCGGCCACGGTGGCGCAGAACGCGGCGGTGAACAACTTCCTGTCGTCTGCGCAGCATCTTGAAAAGAAAAGAAGGCTGGCAGAGGCGCAGTCGCAGGAAGAAAGAGACCAGATCAACAGGGAATATGACGAACTCGACCGAATCCAGCAAAACGCGGCGGAGGTGTGCAAGAAGACACGCGAGTGCGACGCCAAAATACTCGTCCCTGCGCTCAAGGAAGAATTGACGGCACTCGGCGCTTTTAGCTGCGCGACGCAGGGCAAGTGCGATGCAGAGACGATCAGACTGGCGCTCAACGAAGCGCGGGAACCGTTTAACAATACGTATGAAGATCTGACCCGCCGTGTTAGCCCCCTCATTCCCTCGAACGTTGCCTTGAACATGCCTGCTGATGAGCGAGGAATACCAATTTATGCTGATTATCTGGAGACAACAGAAAAAGGGTTGGGCGTATTTTTCAAAGAGATGGTCGATTCATGGACAAAAATAGATGCCCTGATAGGTGACATGTCGGTGAGCTGGAACCCGCAGGCTGGAAATGCGGGAACAGCCGGAAGTGCGGGCACAGCCGGAAGTGCGGGAACAAATAGCTCGCAGAGCGATGCTTTCATCAGATACCTGGACCCCGACTACAAGATAAATCTTGCCAACTCGGGGCAGACCGCCAATTCCAGCGCATCGCCGGGCGCCATATCGATTTTTCCGCCACTGGCTCTTCTTTTTCCGCCACCGGTTCAAATGACACCGACCTTTACCAGTCCCGCGGCCCTGGCGGTAGAGGGCGCCTTGCAGAGAATGGTGCCATCGGCGGCGGCGAGGTTTTCAGTGCCATTGCTGTTCACTATCGCGTATATGCAAACTGCACTATGCAGCGGCAATGCCTGCATAACGACATCCGGGCCGAAACCGGAAGATTTGGCTACTCCACCGTCTCCAGTGATCCCGCCGCCGAGTTGGGGAGACGGCATCCTGTCGTCTCCGGCGAGCGAGCCGCGGAGTTGGGAAGACGACATCCTGTCGTTTCCGGCGAGCGAGCCGCAGAGTTGGATAGACAACACCACGTCGTATCCGGCGAGCGAGCCGCAGAGTTGGGAAGACTACATCCTGTCGTATCCGGCGAACCCTCCGGTGCTGCCGACGGTGTTGATGGAAGAAAGT
>JAIRXQ010000016.1 GCA_031268195.1 Azoarcus sp.
CTGTTCGCCCGGACGCAGCGGCACCATCGCACGATGATCGCTGACGATGAGCAGGTTGCCACGTTCGAGGAAGCCGCGCGCTTTCAAGGCATCGTAGAAATCGCCCACGGTCTTGTCCATGTAGCGGAATACCGCTTCCTCGCTGTGTTCGAGCGTCAGCGGATGGATGAAGGGATGATGGCTCGATACGTTTTCGACCACGATGAGCCGAGGCGAGCCGTCGCCTTCGCGGTCGAGATAATCGAGCACGCGGGCGTAAAGCGCCTCATCGGGCGCGGCGTCGAAATGGAGGCGGGGCAGGCCGTCGTAGAACGGATGGTCGTGCCCTTCCACATGATAGAAACCCACATCTCGCAGCCATTGGTTTTTCGAGGCGAAGGCGAGGTTGCCCGTGGTGAAGAATGCGCTCTTGTAGCCGTGCGACGCCAACAGGCGCGGCAGGGTGCGCGGCTGGCCCCATGATGTTTCAAACGGCTTGACATCGAAGAAGGACTTCACCGGCGAGAGAAATTCCATGCCGGTCAGCATGCTCATCAGGCCCTCGTGGGTGGCGAACCCGGCGGCGACCATGTGCGAGTAATACTGGTTTTCGCGCGCAATAGCATCGAGCCGGGGCGTCCAGTCACGTATTTCACCGAACAGCGCACTCTGGTAGGGCGACCACGACTCCAGCAGCAGCACGATCAGATCGCCTCGCGTCTGCCCAAGGCTGCCGGAGCCGGGAGCACAGGTCAAAGACTCCGGCACGGCCTCGAGTTCCGCGATACGGCGATAGGGGCGCGAGCTGCCATCCTCGAAATTGACCTCCGCCACGTTCAACAAGGCCCAATCGCGCACATATTGCCCCGGATCGAGCACCAATCCAGCAACCAGCAGCGCGGCGGGAACGCCCCCCAGCCACGCCACTTGCCGGGGCGCGAGCGGCAAACGCCAAGGCACGAACAAAAAGGCCGCGCACGCGGCGGCCATCGCCAGCGCCTCCGACCAGCCCACGAGCCCGGTGTGTTCCATGTGCGAAGCCAACACTGTCGGCTGCGCCACGAAAACCAGCAAATCGCCCAAATGAAGCCGCGTCGACAACTGCCACGACACGGCAAGATCGAGCCCGTAAAACAAAATCCCCACCAGTGCCGCCGCCCGGAAGAACACCGCCCCCACCCCGAACGGCAGCGCAAAACCGGCGAGCAGGCAAAAGAGCACACCCGCGGCATAAGGGGAATCATGAATGAACACACTGCGGTTCAGGCAGCCCGGGCAATCGAGTTCCGGCCCGATCAGGGCGTCGATGCGATCCACGCGCAAGTAAACCAACAACACGAACGCCGCCGCAAAAACAAGCAGCAATCCCCCGCCCGCAACCCGCTTCATGGTTCGAGTGTCGATTTTCACGCCGTCTTTCTCCCTCGCACAATTCCGGGCAACAAAATGCGGCGATTATAAGTAAAGTCAAAAATTTGCGCAGAATGAGTATGTACATCTTCGGGTATGTACATCTTTGTCGGCATGTACATCTTCGTCGAACAAAAAAACCCTCTGCGGCGGGCTCGGCCATACCGTGCCCCGATCCAATGAAATATCGAGCTGGATGCGCCCACCGCCGGGCCGGCAAAGGACGAAGCTGGATTCGTTCATGAAGGCGCCATTTACATGCTATTAGTCGAGCATATAATCACAAGCCGCACAATCGTGCAAACGGCAATCCGTACATTCGGCCACGGCGCGTGCTGCGGTAAGATCGCGCCCTTGAAGACTTTGCCTTGCCCCGCCATCACACCTCATGAACGACAACGAGCTTCCCGCGCCGCCCGCCGCTGCGCCCCCCGCCGACGCCCTGCCCCTCGACCAGTATGCCGAACGCGCCTATCTCTCCTATGCGATGAGCGTGGTGCGCGCCCGCGCGCTGCCGCAGGTGGAGGACGGGTTGAAACCCGTGCAGCGCCGCATTCTGTACGCGATGAACGAAATGCGCCTCAACGCAGCGGCACGGCACGTGAAGTCGGCGCGCGTAGTGGGCGATGTAATCGGCAAATATCACCCGCACGGCGACAGCAGCGTCTATGACGCGATGGTGCGGGTGGCACAGGATTTCTCGTTGCGCTACCCGTTGGTCGACGGACAGGGCAACTTCGGCTCACGCGACGGCGATTCAGCGGCGGCGATGCGCTACACCGAATGCCGCCTCACGCCGATCGCGGAATTGCTGCTCGCGGAAATCGACCGGGGCACGGTGGGTTTTATCCCCAACTACGACGGCGCGTTCCGCGAACCGCAGCTCTTGCCCGCGCGCCTGCCCTTCGTGCTGCTGAACGGCGCCTCCGGCATCGCCGTGGGCATGGCCACCGAAATTCCGCCGCACAACCTGAACGAAGTTGCCGCCGCCGCGCGCCATTTGATCCGCCACCCGGAGGCCACGCTCGATGATGTGCTCGCGTTGCTGCCGGGGCCGGATTTCCCCGGCGGCGGACAATTGATCTCGCCACCGCAAACGATCCGCGATGCTTACGAAAGCGGGCGCGGCAGTCTGCGCCTGCGGGCGCGCTGGCATTACGAAGAACTGGCGCGCGGACAATGGCGGGTCATCGTCGATGAGCTGCCGCACGGCGTCTCCGCCTCACGAGTGCTGACGGAAATCGAAACCCTCACCAACCCGCAGCCGCGCGCGGGCAAGAAGGAAGTCGGGCAGGAACAAAAAAATCTCAAGCAGATCGTGCTCGGCGTACTCGAAGCCGTGCGCGACGAATCCAGCGACAAAGCCCCCGTGCGCACCGTGCTGGAGCCGCGCTCCAGCCGCCAGCCGCGCGACGAATTCATGGCCGTGCTGCTCGCCCACACCAGTCTGGAAACTTCCACGCCCATCAATCTGACGATGATCGGCCGCGACGGCCGCCCGCAGCAAAAAAACCTGCGCCAGATCCTCGTCGAGTGGATCGATTTTCGCTATCTCACCGTACAGCGCCGCAGCCGTTTCCGGCTGGACGAAGTCGAGCGCCGCATCCGCATCCTCAACGGCCGCATGATCGCCTTCCTCAACATCGAGGAAATCATCCGCGTCATCCGTGAATCCGACGAACCGAAGCCGGCGCTGATCGACGCGTTCGGGCTCTCCGACGAGCAGGCCGAGGACATTCTCGAAATCCGCCTGCGCCAGCTCGCCCGCCTCGAAGGTATCCGCATCGAAAAAGAACTGGGCGAACTGAGCGCCGAGCGCAACAAGCTGCTGAACCTGCTCGAAGATCGCGTCGCACAGACGGTGCTGATCCTGCAAGAAATCGACGCCGACGCCAAAAAATACGGCGATACCCGCCGCACCCTGATCGAATCCGTTGCCCCGGCCGCGCCCACCGAGATTACCGCGCCCGATGAGCCAATTACCGTCATCATGTCGAAAAACGGCTGGATTCGCTCGCGTCAGGGCCACGGCATCGACCCGGCCAGCCTCACCTACAAAGTGGGCGATTTCCCCTTCGCGCACATCGAAACACGCACCACATGGCCGCTCGTGGTCATCGACACCCACGGCCGCGCCTACACGATCCACGCTGCCGATTTGCCCGGCGGGCGCGGTGATGGCGTGCCCGTCGCCACCCTCATCGAATTTCAAGACGGCGGCAAATTCGCACAAGTGCTCGCCGCCGAACCAGATTCACGCTGGTGCTTCGCCAACAGCGGCGGCTACGGCTTCATCTGCACACTGGACGAGGCCACGGGCCGCCAACGCGCGGGCAAAGCATTCATGACGCTCGAAGGCGCGGAAACCGTGCTCGCCCCCGTGCGGGTGTTCGGCCAATGGATCGCGGCCGCCTCCAGCGCCGGCCGCCTGCTGCTGTTCCCCACCGCCGAAATGAAAGTCCAGGCCGGCGGTCGCGGCGTCATCGTGATGGCCCTGGATGAGGAGGAACGGCTGGCGACCGTGGCCGTTCCCGCCGACGAGGCGCTCCTCACCGTTGAAGGCACAGGACGCGGCGGCAAAGCGACGACGATCACGTTCTCGCCCGCACAGCGCACGGGCCTGCGCCACAAACGCGCCCGGCGCGGAACATTGCTTACCCCGAGGATCAAGCCGGAGAAAATGCGGTGAGCGCTTTCGGCAAAAACACGACTTTCAGATGACGCCCTTGGACGACAAAGCCTGGATGTCGGCCTCCGACATGCCGGCCAGCGTCGAGAGCACTTCCTGCGTATGCTGTCCCAGCATGGGCGGCGCGCTGCGATAGTCCACAGGCGTTTTCGAGAAGCGCATCGGGTTGGCAACCAGCGGCACCGTGCCGGACAGCGGATGCGGCAATTCGACCTTCATCTTGCGGTGCTTGACCTGCGGATGCTCGAAGGTCTGCGCAATGGTGTTGATCGGCCCGGCTGGCACGCCGGACGATTCGAGCGGCCCGACCCATTCTTCGACATTGCGCGCGATCAGGATGTCCTGGAGGATCGGAATCAGCGTCTCGCGGTTGCGCAC
>JAIRXQ010000057.1 GCA_031268195.1 Azoarcus sp.
CACTCGCTCTTCTTCTCCCAGCTTCGCCGGACGACCTCTTCCCATTTCCTTCCCCTTCGGAATAAATAATCCAAAGGTCCATTCTATTTTATTTCTCATGTTTTGAAAACACCCTCTAAATACTGCGAGGCATTCTGGCGTTGCTGTTTGCCAGCAAACATCGGTCGTTTTCCTGGCTGGGCGGCATGGACCGAAGCCTTGCGGTTGCTGCGCTGATTGGTGTTGCTCCCTTTCCCCTGGTCAGCGGCGGGATTGCTTCTTCATGGGCGCGGCTCTCCGGGGGGCGCCCGCGCCTTTCGTCTTGGCGAGTCTGCCTTTGCCCGCTTTCGCTTTGCCCCTGCCTGCCTGCGTTTTGCCCCTGTGCGCCTTGCGATCCGGGCCGATGCGCACTCCGATGCGCGCGGCGGCGCGGGCGCTGGCGGGCAGGAGTTCACTTACGGCCAGCGCATCCGCGAGGTTGACGCCGGGGCCGGGGACGAGCAGGGCGTAACCGGCCGGGGGGCGGCTTTGTGCGGGCAGGCCGTTGATGCGCTGCAAATCTTGTACCGTCAGGCCGTAGCGTTCTGCGACGCTGTTGAGAGTTTCGTTGCGACCGAGGAAGTGGCTGCGCCAGTGCTTGCCGCTGCGTTTGAATGTTTCCATCTGGGCCGCGAATGTCTCGGCGCGGTCAGCGGGCACGACCAGTGTCTGGCCTTCGCTGGTGATGGCAGGCAGGTTGAAGCCGGGGTTGAAGGCGAGGAATTCATCGAGCGGCATGTCCGCGTAGCGGGCGGCGGTGGCGAGATCGATGCCCACGGGCGCGGGCAGCGTGGCGAGCAGTTGTTTGTTGGTGACGTAGGGCAGTTCGATGTCGTAGCGCTCCGGTTCCGCGACGATGTTTTTGAGCGCCTGAAGTTTGGGCAGGTAGTCGCGCGTCTCGCGCGGCAGTTCGAGGGCGACGTAATCGGTGGAGCGTCCGGCGGCCTGATTGCGCATGATTGCGCGTCCGACGCCGTTCTCGCCCCGGTTGTAGGAAGCGAGCGCCAGATGCCAGTCGCCGTGCCGCTCGTAGATGTCCGCGAGGTAATCGAGCGCGGCGTTGGTGGAGGCGATCACGTCGCGGCGCTCGTCGACCCAGCGGTTCTGGGCAAGTTTGTAGCTGCGCCCGGTCGACGGAATGAACTGCCACAGACCCGAGGCGCGGGCGTGCGAGTGGGCGTTGGGATTGAAGCTCGATTCCACCATCGGCAGCAGCGCGATTTCGGTCGGCATGCCGCGCCGTTCGAGTTCTCCGACGATATAATAGAGATAGCGCGCGCCCCGGTTGAACATGCGATCGAGGTAGGCGGGCTGCTTGAGGTACGAGGACTGGAAGCGTTCGGTGCGCGGGCCGGGCACATCCTGCATGCCGAAGCCGCGCCGGATGCGATCCCATATGTCGTTGGGTTCGCGGGTGAGATCGAGCGTAAGCACCCGGCGTTGCGCGCGGTCGATATCGATGCCTTCCAGCGTCTCTCGTGGCGCGGATGCCAGCGTGATGCGGGGCGGCGCGGCTGTCGGGGCCGGTGCGGATGTGCTCGGGGCGGGGGCAGCGGTTGGGGGCGTGGTCGGGGGCGTGGTTGGGGGCGGGGCCAGCGCTGGGGTTGCGCAGGCCGCACACAGGAGCGCGATGAGCAGGGAGGGGAATAACTTCATCATCCGGACAATGAAAAATGCAACGAAGCGGGGGTGAGTCTAATGGGCGTCATGCGGAGCGTCAAACCGAAAAAAAGAACAATAAAAAATACTCACCGCATGCTTTCTTGGTAGGATCATCCGGTTATTGAATTTTTATTTCTTTCTCTCTCTCACTATTTTGTCATTATGAAGGTTCTAGTTATCGAGGATACCGTCACCAGTGCCACCGTGGTGTGCAACTGGTTAACTAATGTGGGCTTGACTGCTTTCCATGCGAGTGACGGTGAGTCCGGGCTGGAGATGTTCAAACGCGAACGCCCCGATCTGGTGCTGCTCGACGTTGTCATGCCGGGGATGGACGGCTTCGAAGTGGCGCGCAGCATTCGCCAGATCGAAAAAGATGATTGGACGCCGATCATTTTCCTGTCCGCGCGCGCCGACGAACGCGACCTGCAACGCGCCATCGAATCGGGCGGCGACGATTACCTCATCAAGCCGGTTTCCGAAATCGTATTGCGCGCCAAGATCAATGCCATGCGGCGCATGGCGCAGATGCGCGACAGCTTGCGCAAGGTCAAGCGCAAGCTCGAAAAAGCCAACCGTGAATTGCAGCGCCTGTCGGCGCTCGACGGGCTGACCGGCATCGCCAACCGGCGCTGTTTCGACGAAACCCTGCTGCGCGAGTGGCGGCGCTGTTCGCGCTCGTCTCTGCCCCTGTCGCTGCTGGTGATCGATGTCGACCTGTTCAAGCAGTTCAACGACCACTACGGGCACCAGATGGGCGACGAATGCCTCAGGAACGTCGCGCGCATTCTGGAAGAAACCACGCAACGCCCCGACGATATGGTGTCGCGCTACGGCGGCGAGGAATTCGCTGCGATCCTGCCTGAAACCGGCCCCGAAGGCGCGGTGGCGGTTGCCGAGGCGATGCGCGCGGGCGTCGAAAAATCCCGGATCGACCACGCCCGCTCATCCGTGGCCCCGATGGTGACGATCAGCATCGGTGTTGCCATTATCGTTCCGCCGCACGACGATGAAGCGGGCATCCCCGCTTTGATAAAGGCCGCTGACGAGGCGCTTTATTGCGCCAAGGACGCCGGGCGCAACCAGATCAGGGCGGTCAGCACGGTGCGCGGCACGCCCGATCTGGTCGTGGGCGCCTTCCGCCGCGTGCCTCACAGTGCCTGATTCCGGGTTTTCCTAGAACGTATCTTTCCATGCCCTCAACGCGGCAAGACAGGCGCGCGCGCTCGCCGGAGGCGTACCGCTGTGCGCTGCGACGCTGGCGACGATGCCCGCCGCGCCGGGGCGCAAAAAGGGGTTGACCGCCTTCTCCAGTTCGATCGTGCTCGGCAGCGTCGGCAAGCCTTGCGCACGTAGGGTTTCGCAACGCGCCGCATAGCGGTCGCGGGCGGCGTTTTCCGGCTCGACGGCGCGGGCGAAAGCGAGATTGGCGAGCGTGTATTCGTGGCCGCAATACACTTTGGTGCTGCCGTCCAGCGCGGCCAGCCGGGTCAGCGCCCGTTCGAGATCAGTGGGCGTGCCCTCGAACAGCCGTCCGCAGCCGGCGGAAAAAAGCGCGTCACCGCAAAAGAGCATGCCGCCGCCGCAGTAGGCGAGGTGTCCGCATGTATGGGCGGCCACGTTGAGCACGGCGAGTTCCAACCCGAGTGCGGCAAGCGCAATGCTGTCGCCATCGGAAACCGGGTGGTCGACTCCGGCGATGTCCTCGGCGCGCGGCCCATATACGGGCAGACCGGGATGACGCGCGAGGAGGCCGGGAACGCCGCCGATGTGATCGCCATGATGATGCGTGAGCAGCACCGCCACGGGCGTGAGTGCGTCTTTCTCCAGGGCGGCCAGTGCGGGCGCGGCTTCGCCCGGATCGACCAGCGCGGCATGGCGGCCATCGTGGATGAGCCATAGGTAGTTGTCGCGGGCGAACGGGACGGGCAGGACATCGAGCGTAGACATGGTGGCGGGCCGGGACGATGGATAGAGGCGGAATGATGCGCCGGAACCGTTATCATGCGCGGATGTGCCGATTCCGTGACAAGCGATGACCCCCGAACCGAACCTTTTTGCTGAGCGTCAGGCGTGGCTGGCGTCGCCCTTGGGCGGCTATTTTGCCGACTGGGAATGCTCGCGCCTCGATGCCTTGCTCGTGGACGTTTTCGGCTACAACGCGCTTCAGATCGGCATGGAGGGCAACGATCTGCTGCGCGCCAACCGCATGCCGCTGCGCGTGCGCGCTCTGTCTGACGGCGCCTCCCCGCCCGAGGGCGGCGAGGCGGTGACGGTGGATGAGGCGGCGTTGCCGTTCGCCAGCGCCAGCCTCGATCTCGTGGTGCTGGCGCATGTGTTGGAGTTCTCCGCCTTGCCGCATCAGGTGGTGCGCGAAGTCGAACGGGTGTTGGTGCCCGAAGGCAGTGTGGTGATCTGCGGCTTGAATCCTTACAGTTTGTGGGGCTGGCGTCGTCGTCGCGCCCACGGCGGCGGGCCATGGCCGTGGCGCGGGCAATATCTTTCCGCGCCCCGCGTGCGCGATTGGCTGAACCTGCTCGGCTGCGAGGTGCTGTCGACCCAGTTCGGCTGTTACGCGCCGGGGGTGTCCAGCGCCGAATGGCTGGCGCGCTGGCGCTGGCTCGACCGCGTCGGTCGCCGCTGGTGGCCGCCGTGCGGGGCGGTGTGGATCATGCACGGCATCAAGCGCGTGGCGGGCGCAAGGCTGATTCAACCGAACTGGCGCGAAAAGCGCGCCCGCGCCAGCAATCTGTCACCCGTCGCGCACAAGGTTGCCGGGTCGGGCGAAAAACCGGAGCAGCCATGCAAGCCGTGAGCGTAGAGGTAGAGATCCATACCGATGGCGCGTGCAGCGGCAATCCCGGCCCCGGCGGCTGGGGCGCCATTTTGCGCCGCGGCGCGCACGAAAAGGAAATCTGGGGCGGCGAGCCGCATACCACCAACAACCGCATGGAGCTCACCGCGGTCATCCGCGCCCTCGAACTGCTCAAACGCCCGGTGACGGCGCGTGTGCACACCGACAGCCAGTATGTGCAAAAAGGCATCAGCGAATGGATACACGGCTGGCGGGCGCGCGACTGGTTGACGGCGGACAAAAAGCCGGTGAAAAACATCGATCTCTGGCGCGAACTGGACGAACTTGCCGCGCGCCACACGCTGGAATGGCGCTGGGTCAAGGGCCACGCCGGGCACATCGAAAACGAGCGCGCCGACGCGCTGGCACGGCGTGGCGTGGAGGCGGTGCGCGCGGCCGGCGCCGTCGTGCGCGGCTGAATACACAGGAAACATCGAGATGAGACAAATCGTTCTGGATACCGAAACCACTGGACTCGACTGGAGAAACGGCGATCGCGTCGTCGAAATCGGCTGCGTCGAACTGTTCGATCGCGCCTCGACCGGGCGACATTTCCACGTCTATATCAATCCCGAGCGCGACGTCCCCGCCGAAGTGGAGGCCATCCACGGCCTCAGCACGGAATTCCTCGCGGACAAACCCGTGTTCGCCGTCATCGCCGCTGAATTCGAGGATTTCGTGCGCGGCGCGGAACTGGTCATCCACAACGCCAGTTTCGATATCGGGTTCCTCGACCACGAACTCGATCTGCTCGGCAAACCGCCCATCGCCGACTTGTGCGCGGGCGTCATCGACACCCTGAAAATGGCGCGCGAGCAAAACCCCGGCAAAAAAGCCTCGCTCGATGCGCTTTGCGACCGCTACGAAATCGATAACGCCCACCGCACCCTGCACGGCGCGCTGCTCGATGCTGAATTGCTGGCTGAAGTCTATCTGGCGATGACACGCGGGCAGGAAAGCCTCGCCATCGCCTTCGAGGAGAAAATTCCGGCGAGCGAAACCGCCGCGCACGCCGCTGAAACGGAGCGCCCGCCGCTGAAAGTCATCGCGCCGACGCCCGAAGAACTTGCCGCCCATGACGCGGTGCTCGCGGACATCGCCAAGTCCGCCAAACACGGGTGCTTATGGCCAAACACGAGTGTTTATGATGGCTAAACACGAGTGTTTATGGCTTCAGCCCGCCGTGAGCGGCGCGCCGAACTGAATGCTCCGCTCGGTCTTGAGCTGATCGAACTGGATCGTGTAGCAAAGCGCCTGCGGGTCGGCGGCGAGGAGGGTGCCGGGGCCGAATATCGGGTGGACGAGGCGATCTCCGGCGGCAAACGCGGCCTGGCGGCGCGCCGTCTGTGCCTCGTCGAGGGCGATGTGGGCGCGGGCGGCCTCTTCGAGCTGCGGCGCGAGCGGTGCGACGAAATCGAGGTTTTCCGCGCCCATATCGAAGATGAAGCGCGACGGATATTTAAAGATACCGTCATTGGCCGCGCCCTCGGCCTCGGTCAGATAGAGGCGTGTCATGGCGCGGGTGGCGGCGACGTAGGCCAGGCGGCGTTCTTCTTCCATTTCTTCGGGCGTGGCGACGCGACGGCTGGGGAAAACGCCTTCGTTCAGGCCGCACAGAAAAACATGCGGAAACTCCATGCCCTTGGCGGTATGGATGCTCATCAGCTTGACCGCGTCGGGGCGATCTCCTGCGTCGAGGTTGGTAAATAGCGCGGCGCGGGCGAGGAAATCCTCCAGCGTGGCATCCTCGTCCTCGCCCACGTTCTCCACGGCGCGCTTGAGTTCGGCCACGTTGTCGAGGCGCTCCTGATCGCCTTGCAGCCGCAAGAATTCCTCGTAACCGCTCAAGTCGAGCAGGGCTTGCAGGATGTCGCCCAGACGCATGCCGCCGCGCGTGGCGCGCACCTGCTCGATGGCATCCACATAACGGCGTGCGTCGCTGCCCGCAAGCTCCGGCGCGGCGAGGTTGTCCTTCAGCGCCTCGAAGAGCGGCAGGCCGCGCGCGTCGGCCATGGCTTTTAGCGCGTCGAGTTTCTTTTTCCCCATCCGGCGCGGCGGCATGTTGACCGTGCGCAGGAAAGCGAGGTCGTCGCCGTGCGTCACCATGCGCAGATAGGCGATGACATCCTTGATTTCCTTGCGCCCGTAGAACTCGATGCCGCTGTAGATGCGGTAGGGGATGCCTTTGTCGAACAGGGCTTCCTCCAGCGCGCGGCTCAAATAATGGGCGCGGTAGAGCAGGGCGATGTCCCCGGGCGAGGCGCCTTCGTCCCACAGCGTTTTGATGCGCGCCGCGATCCACGCCGCTTCGTCGCGCTCGTTTCTGGCATGGAAATAGAGGGGCTTTGAGCCGTGCGGCGCGGGCGTATGCAATGTGCTCCCACCGGCCGATTCGTTGGGAGGCGTTGCATGTGCCCGCATTTCCTTGGGAAAACGCACCCTGTTTTTGGCGATGAGTGTCTCGGCGGCGGCGAGGATTTCCGGGGTGGAGCGATAGTTTTCCGAGAGCGTCACGGTGCGCGTCTGCGGGTATTCCTTGTCGAAATCGAGAAAGAGTTTCACATGCGAGCCGCGCCAGGAATAGATGGTTTGGTCGGGATCGCCGACGATGAACAAATTGCCGTGCATCGAGGCGAGTAGCCGCGCGATCTTGTACTGGCGCGCGCTCACGTCCTGAAATTCGTCGACCATCACGTACTGCATGCGCCCCGCCCATTTTTCGCGCACATCGGGGAAGCGTTCGAGGATGTAGGTGGCGAAGTTGATGAGATCGTTGAAGTCGCAGCCGAAGCATTTTTTCTGCTCGTAGAGATAGCGCAGAAAAATTTCCTCGTCACGGCTCGTGGCGGCGAGGGCGCGTTGCCGCAGCGCCTCGTTGTCCAACTCGTAGATGTCGTCGATGTAATTCGTGGCGAACAGTTTTTTTGCTTCCAGCACTTCATCCAGCGTGCGCCGCACGGTGGTGTCGCGCAGGCCGATTCCCATGTCCGCGAAGATGCGCAGCAGCAGTGCCTTCTGGTCTTCGACATCGAGGATGATGAAGTTTTTCGGGTAATTGAGAACGTGAATGTCCTCTTTCAGCAGCAGCCCGCAGAAGGCGTGGAAGGTGCAGACCAACCCGAGATCGAGATCGCCCAGCGCGGCGCGCACGCGGCGCTTCATCTCGTTGGCGGCGCGGTTGGTGAACGTGACGCAGAGGATATTTTTCGGCGCAACACCCAGCGTGGCGACGAGGTGGCAATAGCGCGCGGTGAGCGTACGCGTCTTGCCCGTGCCCGGCCCGGCAACGACCCGCAGCGCACCTTCGGTGGCCTCGACCGCTTGCCGTTGCCTGGGGTTGAGCGCGTCGAGCAGGTCAGTCACTCGCGTCCCGCGCTTCGGCGGGCGCCACCGCCTCGGCTTTCGCTTCGGCCTGCGCCTCTTTCATGCGCGCCAGCTTCTTCTCACAGGGATGCTCGCAATCGCACGCCAGCCCAAGCAGCGCCAGCCCGCCGCAACTGCCGGTGATCGGACGGCGACCGAACATGACGCCGATCGCCATGAGGGCGACGACGACGACGATGGCAAGGAGCGTGACAAGAAAGGTGCTCATGATGTTTTCCGCGCGGCGCGAACAGAGTGGACGAGATGCCGCCATTATCGCGCAATGAATGTTGCGGTTGGGCCAACCTTGCCCGCTCCGAGGGCAATCGCACGAACCCTTCTTGCCGCTACACCGCCATACCGAACAGGTGTTCGCGATAGAGGTCGGAAGTTGCGGCGATGAGTCGTCGCACCTTGATGCCGCCTTTGCGCGGGATGGGATCGAGACGAATGAGATTGACCGTCATATGCTTGAGCACGGCGAGATTGTGCGCTGCATGCCTGGTGCGCGCCCGCATCTGGTCATCGCCAAAGGCGACATCCATACACCAGTGCAGCCGGTTTTCGACCGCCCAGTGTGAGCGGATAGCGTGTGCCAGACGCCGTGCATCCGGGGGCAGACTGCTGATGTAGTAGCGTTGCTCGCGGGAGCTCTTGCCCTTGATGGTGCGCTCGGAGTCGATGACCACGAAGGCTTTGAGCTCAGGCCATTGTTCGGGGTTG
>JAIRXQ010000035.1 GCA_031268195.1 Azoarcus sp.
CCGCTGGTGCACCGGTTGTGACGCCAGTCGCATCGCCGGGTAGCTAAGTGCGGAAGAGATAACCGCTGAAAGCATCTAAGCGGGAAACTCGCCTCAAGATGAGACTTCCCTGGAGGTTCAACCTCCCTGAAGGGTCGCGGAAGACCACCGCGTTGATAGGCGGGGTGTGGAAGCGTGGCAACACGTTGAGCTAACCCGTACTAATTGCCCGTGAGGCTTGATCCTATAACCTTGAAACAGACGAATACTCGTCAAAACCAATCACACAACATCACTTCTTCACACTTCTTCACGCTTCTTCCCGCTTCTTCCCGCTTCTTCCTCTTCAACCGCTCAAAGCCTGATGAGCATAGCGCCCTGGAACCACCCCTTCCCATCCCGAACAGGATCGTGAAACGGGGCCGCGCCGATGATAGTGAGCCCCGCGCTCGTGAAAGTAGGTCTTCGTCAGGCTAACCATTACAAAAACCCCCAAGGACAACGCCCTTGGGGGTTTTTTATTGTAGGGAGAGCGAAGCGCCGAATTAGCCCCTCGAACCGGCGTTTTTTCGCGGCTGAGGCGGGCGTTTGCGGAGCACAATGCGCGGGACGGTTTCTCCGTCCGTTTTCAGGACAAAATCATGGCAAAGATCATCTGCGTGCTCGGCAACAAGGGTGGCACTGGCAAGACGACGCTCTCGCACATGCTGTGCCAAGGCTTGGGCCTGCTTGGGCATCGCGCCGCCTGCATATTGACCGACGTTTCCCGCGAGCCGCTCTCGCCCAACGGACGCCGCTACATTACCGCCGATGCGCGCAACGGAGATGCCCTGACCAAGGTCATCGACAAGCTGCGCTCGCTCGACGACTGGATCGGCGTCGTCGATGGCGCGGGCAACCGCACCGACATGGATCGCAGGCTCTACGTCATGGCCGACATCGTACTGCTGCCCTTTCGCGATTCACACGAGGATATTCGTGCCGTGGTGCGTGACCTCGACCTTTTCCCCCGCGCCTACGCAGTACCCGCGCAATGGCCGGTAAATGCCTGGCAGCGCAATGCCGCCGACCGCAATGTGACGCACATGATGAATGCCTTCCGGCATCGCATCCTCAAGCCGGTCGCTGCGTTGTCTTCGTCCAAGTTGTTGTTGCAAAAACAGGTCCCGGATCAGCTGCCGAGCCCGCTCAACCGGGGTTGCCGGGCGCTGGCGCGTGAAGTGCTGGAGGTGCTGGAGATCGGCGTCGATTCCGACAAAGGCGATGAGCCGCGGGCCGATGCAGTGCTTGCCAGCCGCCTGCCGGCCGCCGACATGCCGCTGCGCGTGCAGCGGGCGGGGTGAACCTGAACCGAATTTCGTACGTAACACGCCAATACGCCGGGTTTGTCCGCTTCGGTTAAGATGATCGGGCAATGCACCAACAACACAGGAGGGACAATCATGATGACAGACAATGCGGCCCACGATCCGCTTGAATTCGTGCGAGGCATGTGGGGGCGGATGGGCTTTTCGCTTCCCGGCATGATGACGCCGACCCTTGATGTCGACGAGCTCGATAAACGCATTGGCGACATGCGGGCCGTCGAGGGCTGGCTGAAGATGAATCTCAACATGTTGCAGATGGCCATTCAGGGATTGGACGTGCAGCGCGCGGCGATTGCCGCTGTGCAGGCAATGGGCCAGGTTCACGAACGCGGTGCGGGCGCGGTGGATGCGCCAGAGGCCGCCGGGGGCAATCCGTTCATGTGGCCGTGGGGCAACATGATGGGCGCTGCCGCTGCCGCTGCCAAAGAGAAGGAAGCCGCGCCGCCTGCTGCCTGTTGCGCTGCCGATGAGCAGGGCAAGCCACGCGCCAAGCGCAAGACGGCCGCTGCGGCTGGCAAGTAGACCCTGCGAGATTGCACAGAGCAACTCCTTGCCGTCCGGGGATGCCCGGGCGGCGGGAGTTTTGTTTTTTGTGTGCGATTCTCCCGGCCGTTCCTGCATGGGGCGCGACAAATGGCTAGAATATAGCCTTTTTCAGCCAACCCCTCAGGAGAGTAGCTGCATGACCCTGTGCCCGTTCAGGATTCCCGGCGTCCAGCGAATCGCCATCGGCGGCTTGGGCACAGAAAAACTGCGCACCCCTGGGGTCGATACGTCCGAAGTCGATACGTCCGGGGGCCATATGCCCGGCCCCGTCAGGATCGGGAACGTCGTTTCCGAACGCGGAAACACCGATAAAAACACCTGTGCGATGGGGACTGACCCGAGGACGGGCCCGTTCAAGGTCGAAGCCGGCCTGATGCCGTCGGCCAGTCCCGACAAAAAGCCCGCTATCTACGCCGTGCCGCCCGATCCCGCGCGGCGCTGGGGCGGCGATCTGCCGCGTCGCGTCGAATGGTTGAGCGCCCAAGGCGTGCGCCCGGCGACGCATGCCTGTCCGGTGATCCAAACATGAATCTGCTCCCGTCGTCATCGACCGGAAAAGGAGGCGCCTTCGCGGGATCCCCATTCCCATTCGTCTGGTTTCCAACCCCTGTTTTTTTGTTTCGTATATACCAATTAGGAGCTGATTTCATCATGAGCACCATCCAAGAACAAGCAGTTTCGGAAATGCCCAACCCCGAAGAAATTGCGCAGACCTATGCCGAGGTCGCGCGCCGCGCGTCGTCCTTGATCAACGAGCACGTTCAGCGTCAATTCAAGAAGGGAATCGAAGTGCCGACCGATGAGTTGGGCATTGCTCATGCGTTCATGGACATGATGGCACGGCTGCTGTCGAATCCGTACAAGCTCGCACAATCGCAAATGGGCTTGGTGTGGGACTACTTCACGCTCTGGCAGCAGTCGATGCTGCGCTTCGCCGGGATGCAGGCCGCGCCGGTCGCCGAGCCCGCGCGCAGCGACAAGCGTTTTCGCGACGACGCCTGGCAGGAAACCTTCACCTTCGATTTCATCAAACAGTCCTACCTCATCCTCGCGCGCAACATTCACGACACCGTCAACAGCGTCGAGGGGCTGGACGCGCAGACCGCGAAGAAAGTCGACTTCTACACGCGGCAATACATCGATGCCTTCGCGCCTTCCAACTTCGCGCTGACCAACCCGGAAGTGTTCCGTGAAACTGTGCGCAGCAACGGACAAAACCTCCTCAGAGGCCTGAACAACCTGCTGCGTGATATCGAGGAAGGCCACGGCAACCTCAAGGTGAAGATGGTCGACACCTCCGCGTTCGAGCTGGGCAAGAACGTCGCCGTGTCGCCGGGCAAGGTCGTTTTCCAAAACGACATGATGCAGCTGCTCCAGTACGCGCCGAGTACCGAGAAGGTGTTGAAGCGCCCACTGCTGATCGTGCCGCCGTGGATCAACAAGTTTTACATCCTCGACCTGCGCGAAAAGAATTCCTTCGTTCGCTGGGCGACAGCGCAGGGCCACACCGTGTTCCTGGTTTCGTGGGTCAATCCCGGCGAAAAGCTGGCGGATAAAACCTTCGGTTCCTACATGGAAGAAGGCATTCTCGCCGCGCTCGGCGCCATCGAGAAGCAGACCGGCGAGGAACAGATCGATGTTGCGGCGTACTGCATCGGTGGCACGCTGCTCGCCACCACGCTGGCGTATATGGCGGCCAAGAAGGACAACCGCATCGCCACGGCCACCTTTTTCACCTCGCTCATCGACTTCTCCGAGCCGGGCGAACTTGGCGTGTTCATCGACGAAGGCCAGATCAGCAGCCTCGAGAAGAAAATGGCCGAGCATGGCTATTTCGAGGGCTCCGAGATGGCGAACACTTTCAACATGCTGAAGGCCAACGACCTGATCTGGTCGTTCGTCGTCAACAACTACCTGATGGGCAAGGACCCCTTCCCGTTCGATCTGCTCTACTGGAACTCCGACTCCACGCGGCTGCCCGCCAAGATGCACAGCTTCTACCTGCGCAACATGTACATGAAGAACAAGCTCATCGAGCCGGGCGGCATCGAAATCAACGGCGTGCCCATCGACATCACCAAAATCAAGGTGCCGTGCTATTTCGTCTCCACCAAGGAAGACCACATTGCGCCGTGGAAGAGCACCTACAAGGGCGCGGCGCGACTCACCGCGCCGGTGCGTTTCACCCTCGGCGGCTCCGGCCATATCGCTGGCGTGGTGAATCCGCCCGATGCCCGCAAATACGGCTACTGGCAAAGCTCCTCCGCCAAAATGCCCAAGACGGCTGACGAATGGTTCGCGAGCGCCGAGCAGTTCGAGGGCTCGTGGTGGACGGATTGGCAGGCGTGGATCACGAGCTTCGGCAAGGAAGAAGTGCCCGCCCGCGATCCGGCCAAGGGCAAATTGAAGGCGCTGGAAGACGCCCCGGGGTCGTACGTCAAGTTCCGGCTGTAAGCGGCGCTTGATTGCCGAGGCGCCCCTCGTCCTCGACACCAACACGGTGTTGGCGCTTTGGTATTTCAACGACCCAAGCCTCGCCCCCCTCGCGATTGCCATCGCCGGGGGGCGAGTTCTTTTGGCAAGCCGCGAAGAGGCACTGGCGGAATTGGACGATGTGCTCTCTCGTGCGCGCTTTGGCCTGACGCCGGAGGCCCGCGCGCGGTTTTTGGCCGACTACCGCGCCCGTCTTGCCTTCCTGCCCGCGCTTGCTGCCGCCCCGGCGTTCGAGCTGCCGGAATGTCGCGACCGCGACGACCAGAAATTCCTCGAAATCGCGCGCGACGCTCAGGCCAGCCACCTGCTCACCCGCGACAAACTCCTGCTCAAACTTGCCCGGCAGCGCGCGCTGCGCGGGCGTTTTCAGATCGTCACGCCGGAAAGATTCGTTGCCGAAGGCGGCGGGCGCTAGGCTGAACGAGGCGATGCGCCCCATTCCGTCGCGGCCAGCGTGTTCTTGACCAGCACGCCGAGACTGGTGTCGCCCTCCATGCGTAGCCGCCGTCCGAAAAACAGGGTGTCGGCATCCTCCTCGCGCAAAGCGAGCGCGATGAAGTCGCGCATCGAGGCGGAAATCGTCAAATCCGCCTCGGTTTCCGGGTTACAGGGGTAGAAACGTTCGTGCCTGCCCAAAGTGAAATCGAGCTTCAGCCCGGCATCGGTTACGCACACGCACAGATGGCGCCCCTTCAACGGCGCGAGCGCCGTGCGTGGCAGGAAGGATTCCGGCGCGAGGTTGAGCGCCGAGGTGAGCGCCAGGGTCGGCGGCAATTGCGGCAGATGGGTGCTGAGGCGCGCGAGCGGTCCTGGCACCGTAAAAGGCGGCAGGCGCAGCTTCAACAGCTGTTTGGCGAGGTGCTCGCGCAACGCGGGGGGCAAAAAATGCACGCCGGCGTGACGCGCATGGTTTTCTCCCGGCATCACGCTCCGCGTGGCGTCTTCCACTAAAAGTGAGGTTTTGAGGGGCGCTCTCCCGGAAGGAGCTGCCTGCGAAGTGGGTTGGAGGAGGGATGGGGGAAGCGCGTGTTCCAGCGGTGGCGCATCGTCACTCGCTTCGCCCGCTACCTGCTCCAACCCCGCGTGCCCATACCAGAACCCGTTACACGGGCCTTCCGGCATGAGCCGCTGGCTCGCCTCGAACGCCTCAGCGGGCGTTTGTCGTTTTTCCAGCGCGGCGCGAAACAGCGCCGCGATTTCCAGCGTGTGTTCGCTCTGTGGACTGATGCGCAGGATTTCGGCATTGCCTTCGATCCGCGCGAGGTCGGCCAGCAGGTTGTAGACCCGCGCAGATTGTGTCTGGATGCCGTTCAGGGTGAGGAAAGGCTCGCCCTCGCGTGTGCGCAACAAGATGCCGTCGGCGTCCTCGATGCAACGGAACTCGCAGGCGTCCTTTTGCAGGTTGTGATGGCGCGCGGTGAAGCAGCGCGCGGAATAGGCGAGCGGCAATCGCCCGTAGGCGAAGATTTCGGTTTCGATGGGCGTGGCGGCCATGTCGGCGCGCAGCGCGATGATGTTGTCGCCCGCCATTTCGGGCGGGGCCATCCAGCGGCTTGCGCCCTCGGCGCTCAGGAGCGCGAGCGTCGTGGGGTTGAACACGTTCAGCGTCGGCCCGGCGATCCAGTCGCTTCGCCCGATGGCGGCGAGCAGGCGCACCGCGCCCATATCGTTGGCTTCGACCCGGAGCGGTTCCGTCTCCACGATGCGGCGCAGGGTTTTGAGGTCGGATTCCGATTCGATCAGGGTTTGCGTGGACAGCACAGCTTCCTTGCCCGCATCCTCGATGCGGGCAGCGACACCCAGCCAGTCTTCGAGGCGCAGTTCATGGCGGCGGGAGCATACGGTTTCGCCGACGTAAACAATGTCGATGTCGGGACTGGCAGCGACTTCGACGTAGAAATCGAGCGTGCGCTGGCGCGGCCAGTAATAGAGCAGGGGGCCAAGGGAGATTTTCATCGTTGCATCACTTCCAGGGGCGGTAGTACGCGCCGAGCGTGTGGCTTTGGCCTTCGGAAACCTTGTTGAGTTCGGTCATCCACGCCTCGCGTACGCTGAAACGCGCTTGCTCGCTGGCGAAAGCGTCGAGCGCGGCGCGCCAGACCCTGGTGACCTGCGCGACGTAGGCCGGGTTGCGTTGCCGCCCTTCGATCTTGATCGCGGCCACGCCCGCGCGGGCGAGCTCGGGGATGAGCTCCAGCGTGTTGAGGCTGGTCGGCTCCTCGATGGCGTAGTAAGTCTCGTCCTTTACCGCGAAGCGGCCCTTGCACAGCGTCGGGTAGCCCGCGCGCTCGTCGTCGGCGTAGCGGTCGATGAGGATACCGTTCAGGCGTGTTTCCATGCCGCGCGGCGTCTGCTCCCAGCGCACGAACTGATCCGGCGAGCACGCGCCGTTGCAGTTGGGCGATTTCCCCGTGGCGTAGGCGGAGAGCGCGCAGCGCCCTTCGACCATCACGCACAGGCCGCCAAAACCGAAGACTTCGATCTCCACCGGCGTGTTGGCCGCGAGTTGTTCTACCTGCGCCAGCGAGAGCACCCGCGGCAGTACCACGCGCCGAATGCCGAAACGCTCGTGGTAGAAGTTGATCGCTTCGTAGCTGGTGGCCGAGCCTTGCACCGACAGGTGCAGGCGCATGTCGGGATGTGCATGGCGGGTGTAGGCCATCAGACCCGGATCGGCCATGATGATCGCATCGACGTGCAGTGCGGCGGCGCGGTCGACGGCGGCGTTCCAGTTCGACTGGTTGCTCGCCAGGGGGAAGGTGTTGAGCGCCAGCAGCACTTTGCGGTCGTGTGCGTGGGCGTAGGCGATGCCTTCTTCTATCTGGGCGAGGTCGAAATTCAGCCCGGTGAAATTGCGGGCGTTGGTCGCGTCCTTGAAGCCGAAATAGACGCAGTCCGCGCCGTTGTCGACCGCCGCTTTCAAGGCGGGCAGGCCGCCAGCGGGACAGACAAGTTCGATTTTGCGCTGGGGATCGGTGTTCATCGAATGATTATAGTTGTCGGGCTTGTGCGTTGGTGGGCGCGACGGCGGGCGCATCGTTCGTTTTCGTTCCAAAAACGACGCCGACCGCCATGCCGATCATGCTGGCGATGAGTCCATAGACTTGTGGCTCGATGATGTCGGAGATGGCCTCGATGTGGATCAGGATTTCGCCCAGAACCCACGTCACCAGCCCGAAACAGACCGCCAGCGCCCCGCCGAGTTCATTGGCGCGCTTCAAAAAGATGCCCGCCACCAGCGGCACGAACGCGCCCGCCAGCGTGATGCGGTAGGCGCGCACGACCATCTCGTGAATGGTGGCGTTGGAGGTGAGCGCGTACCAGGTGACGAGCAGTGTGAACACCACCACGGTGGCGCGCGATACCTTCAGGAGCTGGTTGTCGTTCATCTGCGGGAAAAAGCTCTTGACCACGTTCTCGGAGAACGTCACCGATGGCGCGAGCAGTGTGCCCGATGCGGTGCTCATGATGACCGAGAGCAATGCGCCGAAAAAGATGACCTGCGTGACCGGGGACATGTGGCGCATCACCAGCGTCGGCAGAATGCGCTGCGACGGCTCGCCATCGGCGGTGGTGGTGAGCAAGTGGTTCACCATGTCGGGATCGATGACCAGTGCGGTATAGGCGAGATAGATCGGCACGAGCGCGAACAGGATGTAGAGGAAGCCGCCCAGCGTGGTTCCCCACACGGCGATGCGCTCGTTACCAGAGGAATTGACGCGCTGGAACACGTCCTGCTGCGGAATGGAGCCGAGCGCCATCGTAAAAAAGGCCGCTGCCCAGCCGAGGGCTTCGCGCCACGAGACGCCGGCGGCGATGTTGAACTTCTCCGTTTCCAGCGCGTGGGCGATGACCGTGGAGATACCGCCAGACAGGCCGTTGGCGATCCAGGCGACGTAGAACAGCCCCGCCACGATCACGATCATCTGCACGAAGGTGGTGACCGCCACCGACCACATCCCCCCCAGCAACGTGTAGAGCAGCACCACGCAGGCGCCGATCACCATGCCCCAGCCCTGGGTGATCGTCTCGTCGGAGAGCATGTTGAACACCAGCCCCAGCGCGGTGATCTGCGCCGCCACCCAGCCGAGATAAGAGACGACGATGCAGACCGAGAGCGCGAGTTCGATGCCCCGGTTGTAGCGGCGCCGGAAAAAGTCGCCCAGCGTGAGAAGGTTCATCCGGTAGAGCGGGCGGGCGAACAGCAGCCCGAACAGCATCAGGCAGATTCCCGCGCCGAGCGGGTCGGAGATCAGGCCGCTCAGACCGTCCTTGAGAAAGGCCCCCGAATTGCCGAGCACGGTTTCCGCGCCGAACCAGGTGGCGAACACCATCGCCAACACCACGACCATCGGCAGATGCCGGCCGGCGGTGATGTAGTCGCGAACGTTATGAACCTGTCTGGCGGCGACGAGGCCCAGGCCGATGGAGACGACCAGATAAATGCCGACGAGCGTGAGCAACATGAGGGCGGTCCCGGTTTCGTAGTGGCGAAAAAACGGCCGCAGTTTAGCAACGATCGACCGGGAGTAACGCGTCCCCTTTCAGCATCGATGCGCGGGCGAGACGCTCGTGCGCTTCATCCAAAGAGACGCCACAGCTCGAAAGCCGCGAACGCGGTGGCCAACAGGCCCAGCGTGAGGATCAGGTAGCGGTCGTGGCGCTGGCGGCGCGCAATGTCCTTTAGCTGGGCGCGTATCTCGTCGCGTGAGCGGTGGCTGTCGAGCAGCGCCTGATGCGTCAGACGTGGCAGGCGCGGCAAAATGGCCGTCCAGCCCGGTGCTTCGTTTCGCACTTCGCGCAGCAGCGCCCGCCAGCCGACCTGTTCGTTCATCCAGCGTTCGAGGAAGGGCTTCGCCGTCGTCCACAGATCCAGCTCGGGGTCGAGCTGGCGGCCCAGCCCTTCGATGTTGAGCAGCGTCTTTTGCAGCAGCACGAGTTGCGGTTGTACTTCCATCTCGAAGCGGCGCGCGGTCTGGAACAGGCGCAGCAGCGTCTTGCCAAAGGAGATGTCCTTGAGCGGCCGGTCGAAAATCGGCTCGCAGACGGTGCGGATGGCCGCCTCCAGTTCGTCGACCCGCGTGTGCGGCGGCACCCAGCCCGCCTCGATGTGCGCGATCGCCACCTGCTTGTAATCGCGTTTGAAGAAGGCGAGGAAGTTGCGCGCGAGGTAATCCTTGTCGACATCGTTGAGCGTGCCCATGATGCCGAAATCGAGCGCCATGTAACGCCCATCGCGGCACACGAAGATGTTGCCGGGATGCATGTCGGCGTGGAAAAAGCCGTCGCGAAACACCTGCGTGAAGAAAATTTCCACCCCGGCGCGCGAGAGTTCTTTCAGGTCGATGCCCTGCTCGATCAGCGTCGGAATTTGCGAAATCGGCGTGCCGGTCATGCGTTCCATCACCATCACGGAAGGGCCGCACCAATCCCAATACGCCTCGGGCACGATCAGCAGCCCGGAATCCTTGAAGTTGCGCCGCAGTTGTGCACAGTTGGCCGCTTCGCGCATCAGATCGAGCTCGTCGTGCAGCGTCTTGCCGAATTCGGCCACGACTTCGCGCGGTTTCAAGCGGCGGCTCTCCGGCCAGGCTTTCTCCAGCAGGGCCGCGCCGGTTTCCATCAGATCGAGGTCGTGCGCGATCACCCTGCCGATGCCGGGGCGCAGCACCTTGACCGCCACTTCCGTGCCATCGGGCAGCACTGCGAAATGCACCTGCGCGACCGATGCCGAGGCGACCGGCTCGCGCTCGAACTGGCGAAAGACTGCATCGATCGGGCGGCCGTAGAACGCTTCCAACAGGGCGAGCGCCTCATCGGACGGAAACGGCGGCACCCGATCCTGTAGCAGCGCCAGCTCGTCGGCGAGATCGGTGGGCAGCAGGTCGCGCCGCGTCGATAGCATTTGCCCGAATTTGATGAAGATCGGCCCGAGCGACTCCAGCGCCCGCCGCAGCCGCACGCCGCGCGGCTCGTTGAAATGGCGCCAGAAGAATACTTTGCTCCACACGCGCACGAGGCGTCCGCTCGAATCGGCTTCGAGCACGATACGGTCGAGTCCGAAGCGCAGGCTGATGGCGATGATTCTGGCAAGGCGCAATAGACGCACGGCGGCTCATGGAGATGAAATGATGGAACGCAGCACTCTAGCGGGAAAGGCGAACGGGGGAAAGGCGAACGGAAAAAAGCGCCGGGGCAACCGGGTGCACGCTGGTCGACGAGCCCGTGGCTGCCCACCTCAATAACTCAAATCCACCCGCATCCAAAGCGGCGTCTCGTGCTTTCTGAACGCAGCCGGGCGTTTCTCCGCGCGGGCCAGGGTCAAGCGGACGCGGGCATGGCGGCCGCGGGCGCTGAGCTCCAGGGCGTGCCCGGAAAGACGCCCGTGCTGGCCGGTATAGCGGTTGGCCGCGTCGCGCTCGATGGCGCCGAGGTCCCAGGCCAGCGCCACACCGACTTCCTGACACAGCGGCTGCATCCACGCCCAGGGTACAGCGTGGCTCCAGTTCAGCTGGGTGCGCCAGTAGCCGCCCGTGCTGCCGTAGAGCGTCTGCTCCTTGAAGCCGCGTACCGAGCTTTGCCCGCCCAGGCTGACTTGCCGCGGGCTGTACAGGATGTCTTCGCTCTTTTGCCAGAAGGCCAGGCTCTCCAGGCTCAGGGTCTGGGCAAGGAGGTTGAAGGGGATGAG